>JAAETI010000001.1 GCA_024228555.1 bacterium
CCGGCGTAGTGGGATGGTGTCGGGCGGGATTAGGTGCGCGCGATATGGGATACCTCGCTTCGCCCCTGGGTGCCGTGCTGGGCGGTCGCTCGGGGCTCATTCGCTGGGCGCTAGTGCTCACGGTCAGCGATATTGATCGGTGGCCTGGCGGTCAGATCAGAGCGAGTCGCTCAAGGCTGACTCCAGCAATTAGAAGCCGCTCCTTGCGGTTCTGCAGCAGCGCGGCCGCCCAATCGACCGAGCCCCCGTCTCCGACCTCGACGATCTCGCCACCGGCATCCACCGACAACTTGAAGCACACGTTCGGGTAGTAGCCCCGGCCTGCCTGCCGTTCATTGTTGACGGCGCATTTCACTCGCTCGGTTGTGACGCGGTCGGCCACTGCGTCGAGTACGGCGCCGAACGTGCCATCGAAGTCAGAGAGCTGAATCCGGACGGGCCGGTCGGTGACGTCTGTGACGAAGCCACTCAAAGCAACGAGCACGGCCTCAAGAGCCCCCGATTCGAATTGATGATGAGCAAGGCTGCGCCCACTGATCACTGCGCCCAGCAGCGAGAAGTGAGCGAAAGACCTCAGCCCCTCAAAGACCTGTGCCCGCACGACTCGATCGACTGCGCAAAGACTGACTTGTTCCATCGATCTCGCATCGACATCGAGCTGAGCTTGGCGGCGAACAGCTGCTTCGAGCGCGAGTTGGTTCGTAGGGTCGGCGGCTACCTCGGTCATCCGGATGGTCGTCACGACGTTGTTCTGGTCGACGCCGGAGAACACTGAGTGGCTGCCGAGTGGAGCCAACGGGGCAGTTTCGACAGGCTCAAAGTTCGGCTTGAGGTGCTCCAGAGCATGAAGGTGCAATCGTGAAAGCTTGATCGGGTCGACCTCTGCAGGCGCCACGAACCGGTCTCGACGGTATTGCGCCAAAACATCGGCCGGACTGAGGTCGGCTGACCGTTGGGCCATCGCTGCCAGGAGTAACGAGGTCGCGTCCGTCCCCGCAAGTCCCGACCCCATTAGGCGCAGCGCGGTAGCGCAGTTGTCCGACTTCAGAAGTCGTACCAGCGACGGATGCGGATCGCGTTCGCTCACCTACCCAGAATGACAGTCCTGGGGGGACTGCCGCGTCGATTTCGTTGCGAACCCTCAATCCCGGTCCCCGCCGGCGGCGGTACTCCCAATTGGCTGGCGAGCAGCGGTGAACAGGTCACCGCCGCGAGAGCCTAGAGACTGATCTCGTAGCGACGGATTGTGCTTCGAAGACCGGGGCGCTCATATCCACATGTCTCGGCCCGGATGAACCCCGATCGGGATCCGGTAGTCGCGAGCACGCGCGGCTGCTCGAGAATGCGCATCACCTTCCCGGCGACATACGCAGGATCAGCCCATCCCGCTGCCGGCGGATTGGGGCGGTCGGCGTCGGGAATATGGGATGCGGTATGGGATGGTTGGAGGTCTTGGTGCGCGTGTTGGTGGCGCGAGTCAGTGGAGGAGCGGTTTCCGGGACTTTCTCGGGGGCGGCGCGTTGCGGCTCAGGTCAGGCCGGGGAATTTGCCGGTGTGAGCCCGTGGCGTCGTTGGGC
>JAAETI010000002.1 GCA_024228555.1 bacterium
ACCTCGGATCTCGATCAGTTTCACCACTAGCGGGCCCGCTTCACCGGTCGCCCGAAAGACCCTCGACTGATAGCCGGCATGGACCTCGGCTCCCGGGAGGAGCCCGAGTCGAGTCCAGATACCCGGCGCGGGGTAGGCCAGGTTGCGTTGATCGGGACCGCTAGGTGGTTCGGGCACGTACGAGCTTGCCGGACGACGTCGGTCATCAACAACCGCCCCCACTCGGTATCACCTTCCTGCGCTGACCCCGGAGAGCACAACAGTCCCGGCAGGCAGTGCATGCCTCGGCTCGGGAGTGTGAAGATGCGCGTGCGCCGTGCCGATTGGGGATGATGGAGCGAGAGATCGATCAAGCCGTCAGCGACCTTGCAGGTATCGCAGCTCGGCTCGGATTGGACGGGCCGCGACGAACACCCGAGGGATCTGTGGCGGTCGAGCGGATCGAGCAGGTTCGGAGGGAGATAGCGCCACTCGAGCTACCGGCCGATGTCGTGTACTTCTGGTCGAACTGGGACTATCGCAGCTTCGACGTCCTCGATGTTAGATCGATCGGGCTCCTCAGCCCTATGGACGCGTTGGCCGAACGGTCGGGATGGGTGGGGTTGGAGTATCCATCGATCCTGCTGCCGCTCACTCGGGTCCAGTACTCCTGTCTGTCGATAGAGCTGCATACGGCATCAGCGGAGGGCGGCCGACTCTTCGATCTCTCCAGCCATTTCGAGTCGTACCTTGTTGGCAGCGGCGTCGTCGATATGCTCACCCTGCTCGCCACAGCCCTGTGGCGTGGCTCTGACCCGACGGGACCAGGAGAAGACAACGCCTACTTTGGTCTCCTGGACAACAAGGCTCGGGAACTGGGCTCGGTAGAGGCGGGAATTCCGATCGGCGAGTGGCCACAACACTGGCTCGAAGCGGAGGGGTTCGACGAAGAGGGGATCGCCCCTCGAGGTGCCACCCATTCCATTGCCCAGTTCGAGGCAGAACGGCAGGATCGTTGGCCCCTCCACGCATTCCTACGAGGGGAGTGGAAATTTCAGGCGGGAGTCGGTGGGGTCGAGTACGGGTCTCTCACGGATGAGACTGGCTCAGTTGTGCTGCGGGTTCCCGTCGATGTGCCCAATGTTGGACTTGGATCGGAGAAGCAGGTCGAGTTTGAGGTCGAGAGCGTTGGGCCGAGTGAACAGACCAAGCCAGCATCGGTACAGCTTGAGCTGTTCCACTCGGATATTGCCGACCTGGTTGTGTCAAGACTCGAGCGCCAGACCACCCACGACCCATCCCTTCGGGTGCTGGCCATCCGGCGGGCCGACCAGTCTTGACCCGCCCCAAGCAAGGCCGGGTAGAAGCACGAGCGGTGTCTGAGGCTTGATCAACGGCCGAACGCGATCGCCCGATCGTGGGCGCCAAGGGCCGTGGCCGAGATCTCGGCGGACGGCCATAGGGTCCCGACGGGTTGCAGATCACCACTCGGAGTGATGGCGTCGCCGTGGTCGCCGGCGTTGTCGATCACGGAGGTAGTGCCGTACCCGGACGGTGCGATCAGCCTGGCTGAGTCAGTTCGATGATGTTGCCATCAGGATCTCGGTAGCGGGCGGATCGGCCCCATGGCTGATCCTTCGGGGCGTGGATGACCTCGGCTCCGGCATCCTGGGCGAGCTGGTGAGATCGGTCGAGGTCCGGGACCCGGAAGGCGACCTGGCTGCCGGTCGTGTGGTTGCCGTCCTTCGTCTCGTAGAGAGCGAAGTGGATGAATTCGCCGGTCGTCCACGACGTGGCAGCGTGACGGCCGCTGGTCCATGGGTCGTCCCCTTTGTGGTCGTCGACGTGGAGGTCCAGCCCGAACGCCTTGGAATACAGATCTACGGACCGGTCGAGGTCCGAGACGACCAGGACGACGGTGACAAGCCGAGAGTCATTGGTCATGCCGACAGTCTGCCTCAGCGACCACCGGTGTTGTCGAGCACAGCAGGAGCCGTTGTGCGTGTGTCGTTCGGCATCTCAGCTACGGCGGGTACGGTGAAAGGCCTTGGCGAGGGGTTGGCGCAGCGGCCTGTTGGTGGCGATCTCGATGGCTTTGGTCGTGGTCGGATGTGTGTCGCCTCAGAATGAAGCCGACACGCAATCGAGCCGCGATGCCACGGAGGCCCATGGTGGGGTGGTGAGCACCGGTGAAGACGTGGATCCGCCCCTGACATTTACGGCGGACAGTGTTCGCGATGGGTGTCTGGGCGACCCGTTCTCCGAGACAGCGCATCGCATGATCTCTGATCTAGGCCTCCCCAACCGAAAGGAAGAACCGAGCTTCGACTACGACCTCACGATTGGGGGCAACACGACGAGGTGCCAGATCGGAGGATGGGCTGACCTGGATCATGCATTGGACGGGACCAGGTTCATCATCGAGGTTCTGTTCATAGATTCCCCGCAACCGCGGCTCAATGATCTCGCCGACGAGAAGGCCCGGAGCCGGCAGGGCTATAACCGCTGGCTCGGCCCGGACGGTATGGACTGGTTGCACTACGACGACCCTGATTACGTTGTGACTCACCTGAGGCACACCGGCGAGGATTTCATGATGGTCAGGCTGACCCTGATACAAGGTGAAGATGCTGGGACGGCCCGTGACTCGTTCCACGGAACTGCAGCGGAGCTGAGCAGCTTTCTCGCCGACTAGTACCGACCGTCCTGGCTCGGGCTGAGTGCGCGATTGCTCCGGCCTGGCGCATCCGCCCTGGTCGTCTGAAGATTTCCGCCCACGATTCAAGTGCCTGAGTTGTGCGAGGTCACGTCGATTCCGTCGTCGCCTTCTTGCGCTTGGTCCTTGAGCAGCTCCGGGGGTGCGCTGTTGCTGAGGAGTTGGTCGTGTTGGTCGTTGAAAGAGGCGGTCTCGGCGGCGTTGAGTTCGATCTGTCACGGCGACGATGACTGGCTAGTGCGGCCAACTTTGAGATCTCTGGGCGGCGGGTTGTCTCGAGTTGGATTTCTCCCAATTGTGACTCGCGACCGTTGATCTCAGTGGGTGGCTCTGGCTCACCGGCAAGCGTTGGGTAGAGCGGTGGTTCGTGGCATTCAGCCGGAGAGGGCGTTGTAGGAGAGCTCGCCGGTTATGACTGCGGCCGGGGTGTGGCCCGAGGCTGCGCAGTGGAACTTGAAGGAGACACGGAGCCGGTTGGGTCCATAGTCGTCGTATTCGATCTCTTGGACGGTGAGTCGGGGCTCGCGTTCGGCGTCGAATTTGCAGGAGGGCAGCGTTCCTGGGAGATCCACAGTGGCTTCGCCGGGGTCATGATCGAGGATGTTCTCCGCGAGGGGGAGGTCGCCGGTCGTGATGAGAGTGGCCCCGTTGGTGGGGAGGATAGTGATTCGCCAGGTGCCGAACTCTTGATGGTGGATGATTGCGTCGATCTGTCCTGGCTGCTGGGCGGAGGGGGTGGCCCTGACGTCGAAGGTCACATCCGGGTCGGTGGGTACGATCTGGGTCGAGGTCGGGATGCGGCGGCGGAGCTTGTCTGCGTGAGGTGATTCGATGGTGCCGTCATCGTTTACGACAAACGTGCCGAGGTCCGTGGTGGTGATCACACCGTCAGTGGGGTCGAAGTCGGCTTGCACAATGAAACTGGTCGTGCCGATCGGACCGGTGATCGGTCGTTGGGGTGGCCCATCGTGAAGGCCGTCGGGTTCGGTGATAACGAAGTCGCCGTTGAGATCCCAGAACTCCATGGCCAGCGGGACTGCCGTCCCCCAAATGTCCATGGCAAAGTCGATGCGACGGGGACGGTGCTGGGCATCGAGGTAGAGGTGGACCTCGTAGTCCACCTCGCGCTCGGGGGCAACTTCATCGCCGCCGCTATAGGAGTCCTCCAAGGTCATCGTCCCGGACTGGAGGAGATGACGTACTGGAATGCCGCGCACCGCCGTGGGTTCGAGTTCCTCGACGGTGTCTTCGGGCCACAAGCTTGAGCCGAGGCCGTAGAGCGACGGCCATGGGAAATTGAAGATCCCTTCTCCCGCTTGCCGGTCATATTCCTCCCAGTACTCGATGCCATACTTCTCCGCGAGCCAGTGTTCGTGGGTCTCGTCGAGGTAGAGGTCGGGCTTGCCATCGACGGTCCACAGCCGAACATCGGTCACCAGATCGACCA
>JAAETI010000003.1 GCA_024228555.1 bacterium
CACCATGTGCCGGGTCGAGACAGTCGAAACCGGAGACACCGATCCCAACGACGCATACGATCCATCGGTCGGATGGACCAGCCTCGGCAAGGACGTGTTCGACGGTCTCGGATACGTCGGCTGCGAAAACCCACCAGAACCAGGGGCCACCCCTCTGCTGACTCAGTACGTCGAGGGTTCCAGCAGCAACAAAGCAATTGAAATTGCCAACCTAACAACAGGCGATATCGTTCTCGACGGCTACACCCTCGAGCTGTACTCAAACGGAAATACGTCAGCAAACAGCACTGAGACCCTTACGGGAACGCTCGCTGCAGGGTCAGTCCTTGTGCTTGCCAACAGCAGCGCATCGGCCGAAATCCTTGCAATCGCCGATGGAACCTCGGGGACCGTGAATTGGAACGGCGACGACGCAATCGTGTTGCGCAACGCAGCAAGCGATGTTGTCGACAGCATCGGACAGCTCGGAACGGATCCAGGTAGCGCATGGACCAATGGTGGTGTCAGCACGGCCAACGACACCATGTGCCGAATCGACACAATCACAACGGGAGACACAATCCCCGATGACGCATACGATCCATCCGTCGAATGGACCAGCCTGGGACAGGATATCCTCACTGGTCTCGGCGAAATAGGCTGTGAAGCACCGCCAGTAGTGGCTGTCCCCGCATTTATCCACGAGATCCAAGGCAGCGGGCTAGCTTCACCGCTCGACGGCACTCGTGTGATTGTCCAGGGTGTTGTTACCGCTGACCACCAAGACGGTGACTTCAACGGTTGGTTCATGCAGGACACGGACGCAAACGCAGACGCAGACCCGGCGACCTCGAATGGCATTTTTGTCTTTGAGGATGGCAACACGGTCGACGTTGCGGTTGGCGATGTCGTCCAGCTCGAAGGTGATGTTGACGAGTTCTACGACATGACCCAACTCACCAACATAAGCGACGTGACCGTGCTCTCATCTGGGAATGCGATTACGGCGACGGTGGTTTCACTGCCATGGGCAACCCTTGAGCAGCCAGAGCAGTACGAAGGCATGTACATCACGGTCCCCCAGGCCCTGACCATCTCTGAGTACTTCAACTTTGATCGTTTTGGCGAGATCGTGCTTACGGTTGGCCGGGCAGCGCAGCCAACAGCTGTGTTTGAGCCAGGTTCACCAGAGGCTGCAGCGTTGGCTATCACCAATCAGCTGGGCAGGATCACCCTAGATGACAACCGGACTTCTCAGAATCCGGATCCAGCCATTCACCCCAACGGCGCAGTGTTCGATATGGACAACCTGTTCCGTGGCGGCGACACGGTGGCCCATGTCACCGGCGTGATGAACTACAGCTTCGACTTGTATCGCATCCAGCCGACTCAGGGTGCGGACTACACAGCGGTCAACGCACGAACAGCAGCGCCGGACAGCGTCGGTGGAACACTCAAGGTTGCGAGCTTCAACGTGCTCAACTACTTCACGACATTTGGTAGTCGTGGCGCAGACAACCTTGAAGAGTTCAACCGTCAGCGCGACAAGATCATTACGGCCATCTCAGTCATCGATGCCGACATCGTCGGTTTGATGGAGATTGAGAACAACACCGCCGCGATCATCGACTTGGTTGAAGGTCTAAACGCCGCAAATGGCGCAGGCACCTACGCCTACGTGGACACCGGCGCCATCGGCGACGACGAAATCAAGGTTGCGTTTATCTACAAGTCGGCGTCAGTCGAGCTCAGCGGGGACTATCAAATCCTCGATTCGAGTGTCGACCCGTTGTTTGATGACACCAAGAACAGACCTGCACTGGCCCAGACCTTCACCGAAAATGCCAACGGCGAATCGGTGACCGTGGTCGTCAACCACCTCAAATCCAAGAGTTCGGAATGCGGGCCAGGTGATGACGATCCCGAGGCTGGTAGCTGCAACCTGACCAGGACCAATGCTGCGACAGCGCTCGTCAACTGGTTGGCGGGACCGGGTTTCGACGATGACGTTCTTGTCATCGGTGACCTGAACTCCTACGACAAGGAAGACCCAATCGATGCTCTCAAGACCGGTGGGTATACCGACCTGATCTTCGACTTCCTTGGAGAGGAGGCATACTCATACGTGTACAGCGGCCAATGGGGCTACCTGGACTACGCAATGGCCAATGCCTCTGTTGCTGAGTCCGTGACTGGAACGACCGTTTGGCACATCAACGCCGATGAAGCCGACCTGATCGACTACGACACGTCGTACAAGAAGGATGCGCAGGATGCGTTGTACGCACCCGACCAATATCGTTCCTCTGACCACGATCCTGTGATCGTTGGCTTGGACCTGACACCGCCAGATGTCACTGGGCCAGAGGTCGACGCAGAGTTCGACACCATCTACGCCGGCTATCACACCGGGTACTACACCGTCGATTTCTCGTGCACAGACGATGTTGATCCCAACCCGAGTTGTGATGCAACCATCAACGGCATCGACGTTGAGGACGGCCAGCGTGTCTTCCTTTTCAAGAGCCGTTGGGGCCAGCCTTGGCACCGTCACGTAGGGAACACTCTCTACATCAAGGACCGATCGTTCACGTTGACCGTCGTTGGAACGGACACGGCCGGTAATACAACCACTGAAACTGCTGAGCCCGAGTTCCGCACTTGGCGCAGGCATCACGAGAGCATCTGATTTCGAACAGATCGCTACAACAAGAGAGAGAGCCCCGTTTGGGGCTCTCTCTCTTGGTTTCATTGGCGCGAGCTCAACCTGCGTCACTCGATGTGGCCCAGAGATTCAAGCCACCCTCGACGGCATAGCCATCGATCGCAGTCAACTCATCTGCCGAGAAAGCGATATTGTCGAGCGCTCCCAGACTGTCTTCGATCTGCGACCAACGG
>JAAETI010000004.1 GCA_024228555.1 bacterium
CGATGACGACCTCACTATCGAGATGCCTGCCAACGATGAGGCCCCCGCCGATGACGACGCTCTGGGTGACGACCAGGGAACTACCGATGGTGCAGTCGCTGGTGGCGACCAAGGCGACGGCGACGCTACGTCGGTGTGGCCGCTCCCCACGGCGAACGCTCAGGTGCTTTTTGCCTGGACCCAGACCGACGACGAGCTTCAGCTGAGCGAGAACTCGGACTTCACCATGACCGACATCGATGCCGATGGAGTTCTCACCTACTACCGCGAGTACTTCCCATCCATCGGGCTCGAGATCAATGAGTTCGCGGTTGGTACCTCGACCGTGATGAACCTCACCAAGCCCGCAAACCCGTCGTGGAGTGGCGTCTTGCAGACGGCGGACAATTCCGACGGGACGACCACGGTGCACCAAGAGTTCACCGACTACAAGGAACCCGGCGAGACGACCACAGGTGAGACCGTTTCGGGGAGCTCGTCGCCAGATGAGGGCGAGAGCGGCGACTGACAGTCTCTGGCCCACTGACCCCTTTGGGTGAGGACGTGTGCGGGGCCCACAGTCACCTGACTGACAGGTCTGAGCGCGCCACTCCACCGTCCTTCACCGACTCTCACCCCTAGCACTTCGAAAGCGCCTACAACCGAGTGCTCTCGTGGAGTGGCCAATAGACACCGGTGGCCTCCATCGCCACCTGGGTCACCTCCGACTCGATCAGCCAGTCACGCAACCGGACCAGATCATCGGCGAAGGTCTCGAACGTGCGGACCTCTCGATCCCGTTTTCGGCGGCCCGTCCCCGATGTTCGCACACAGGCCACCACCGACCTCTTGTGGACATCGAGACCGGCGCACCGATCCACAATCACATCCATCGTGTTGCCTCCTCCACTCGATTGACAGTTGCAGAGGCTCGGTCGGGGCCAACAATCAAAGAAGGTGTCACACATGCTCGAAGCACAATCGCAGCCACCTGCCGGACCCCGCCGCCGTGGCCTGACACAGGCTGCATTGCACCAATCCCCACATCGGCGTCACCCGAACCTAGCCACAACTTCATCCCCGCAGCCGCGGCAGTCAACCGCATCGCTGGTCTGACGAGGATCGACGCAGGATCCTGAACGTCCGGGCCAGCATTGGGTCGAGCGCATCTGGTAGCACAGCCCTGACCAGGCACAATGGGTCCGATCGTTTCACAAACGATGGTGGAGGGTCTTGACACGATCCGGGTTGTTCACACCGGACATCCGGTCCTGGCCGCATCATGTTTGCCCTGGTCTCAGGCCTAATTCAGGATCCTACACGAATCCTCGTCACAGGCCTAGTAGTGAAGAGCCCCCATCGATGTGAGAAGGACGCCTTGGGCAGCCCTTCCTCAACAGCGGGTGCAGCACAGGCTCTTGAGACGAGGGTCGGCCTGGGTTTTGGTTCCAGTTCGACTCGTCCAGTTGTGAGTCTCGGGTGC
>JAAETI010000005.1 GCA_024228555.1 bacterium
AGCTCGACGGCGCCATCTGTCAGCCAAAGCCTGTGCAGGACCCGCACATTCCGTTCTGGGTTGCCGGTGGTGGGGAGAAGCTGACGCTCAACGTTGCGGCGCGGTATGCGTCGTACACCAACTTTGCGTCGACCCATGAGGAGTTCCAGCACAAGTCGGAGATCTTGAGGGGTCACTGCGAGGACGTAGGCACTGACTGCGATGCAATCGTGCGCTCGACGAACCTGCCCGTGGTCTGCGAAGAGACAGAAGCGGACGTCGAGGACCGTATTGCTTCGATCAAGGGTCGCTACCGCCCCTTTGTACCGGAGGACCGGCTTGACGCTGTCGAGAAACTCTTCCGCCCCATGGCGGGGACTCCTGAGCAGCTCATCGAGCGGATGAAGCCGTGGATGGATGTGGGCATGAGCTATGCCATTGTCTACTTCCAGGAAGCCGCCTACGACACATCCGGCCTGGAACGATTCGCTCGCGAGGTCATTCCCGCACTGGCCCGTTGAGGCCCGGGTTTCGTAGTACTGCCACGGAGCCGAGATGACAGCGATCGACGAGATCCGAAAACGAATCGTCGGGGCCACGACTGGCTTGTTTGCGCATGCGACGTATCCGCTCGAGGATTCCCTGCAGTACCCGCGAGATCCCGGTTTGTTTGGTCCTGACTCCGTCACGTGACGGCTCATCGGCGACGGAGCCACCTTTGCGAGCGGAATCCGGGTATTGCTTGTCCAAGCCGCTCATCGGGAGGTTGCGGCAGGGGTGGCCGACCACTCCCGCCCCTCTGCCGGAAGGACATCGCTTCCGCACCTACCCCTTCAAGGCCCAAACAGCGGCCCCAACCCCGAACTTGCGTGTAGAAGTCGACCTATAGGCGACGGATCTACGCAGGAACCAGAGGATCTACGCAGGAACCAGAGGATCTACGCTCCCCTGCCACTCGGACATCGCTTCCGAATCCACCACTAGGTGAGCCAGGAGAGGTCGGTGTTGCCGCCGCTGATGATCACGCCGACTCGCTTACCAACGACCCGGTCGCCAAGCTTGCGGACTGCCGCCAGGCCGGTGGCGCCTGAGGGCTCGACAAGGAGCTTCGTCCGGTGCAGGTGAAACAACGCGGCTGCAATGATCTCGGGTTCATCGACCAGGACGATCTCGACGTTGGCCCAGGTCAGCGTGGAAAACGTGAGTTCACCCAGCGCGGTAAGCAGACCGTCGGCAACGGTGTTCGCATCCTCAACCCGTGGCTGGATTTCGCCGGTCTGTAGCGAGCGATACGCATCGTCGACCTCACGTGGCTCGGCGCCGATGATCTGGGCCTCAGGCAACAGGCTGCGCGTGGTGATCGCAGTCCCCGACATGAGACCACCGCCCCCGATCGGAGTGATGATCATGTCAAGCGGGCCGACGTCCTCGATGAGCTCCAATGCCGCGGTGCCCTGGCCTGCGATTACGTCGGTGTTGTTGAACGGGTGGACCATTGTCGCCCCGGTTTGCTGCACAACCAGCGCCGTTGCCGATTCCCTGGCGAATTGCTCGCACAGCTCGATGTTGGCGCCGTAGCCACGTACGGCATCGATCTTGACTTGGGGGGCGTCCTCCGGCATCACCACCGTGCATGGAATGCCGCGGATCCCTGCGGCATACGCCAGAGCTGCCCCGTGGTTGCCGGACGAATGAGTGACTACCCCTCGATCGGCCGCCTCGTCACTCAGAGAGAGCACAGCGTTCAGCGCACCGCGGGCTTTGAAGGCGCCTACCTTCTGCAGGTTCTCGCATTTGAAGAAGATGTCGGCATCGGTCTCCTTGCGCAACGTTGCCGAGGTGGCCACGGGGGTGCGGTGGGCATAGGGTGCAATCCGGTCCGCGGCGGTACGAACGTCTTCGAAGGTTGCAGCGGGGTCGGGCACCGGCACTCCTCAGCTAGGCAGTCCGGCGAGTGTATCAGCGGCTCTTGGCACGCTTCCGGTCGCTTTCAACCAGGAGGCGTTTTCGGACCCGGATTGCCTCTGGTGTCACCTCGACCAGCTCATCGGCGGCGATCCACTCGATAGCAGTCTCAAGCGTTAGCTCCTTGTGGGGCTTGAGCTTGATAGCGTCGTCGCTGCTGTGGGTGCGGATGTTGGTCAGCTGTTTGCCCTTGGTGGGGTTGACGACCATGTTCTGCGACCGTGAAGCTTCACCGATGATCATGCCTTCGTACACATCGACTCCGGGGCCGAGGAACAGTTCGCCGCGCTGCTGAAGGTTGTCGAGAGCGAATCCGGTGGTCTGGCCCTTGCGGTCGGCGATCATGGCGCCCCCGGAACGGTGGGGGAGGTCGCCCGCCCAAGGCATCCATCCGGCGTGGTGCTGGTGAATGAGAGCGGTACCCCGGGTCGCCGTCATCAGCAACGACCGGAAACCCAGCAATCCTCGTGCCGGTGCCTCCAGCGTGACAATCGTTCTCCCAGTGTCCCCAGGTCGCAGGTCGGTCACCTTGCCCTTGCGCGGTGCAACAGTCTGAGTGACAACACCGACGTACTCGTCGGGTACGTCGACGACTGCACGCTCAATCGGCTCATTGGGAACACCGTCGATGGCCCGGATGATTACCTCGGGTCGGCTGACCTGCAGTTCGTAGCCTTCGCGTCGCATCGACTCGATCAAGACCGCCAATTGCAGCTCGCCCCTGCCCGCTACCTCAATGATCTCGGGGGAGGGTGTCGATCCGATGCGGATGGACACGTTGCCGAGGACCTCTCTGTCGAGACGGTCCCTGATTTGGCGTGAGGTGAGGTACTTGCCGTCACGTCCGGCCAGCGGTGACGTGTTGACACCGAAGGTCATCCGCAGCACCGGTTCATCGACCTCGACTCGGGGGAGTGGTATCGGGTTGGTGGCATCGGCGAGTGTGTCGCCGATCTCGACCTCGGGGAAACCGGCAACGACGAACAAGTCGCCGGCGACGCTTTCATCGACCTCGGTTCTGCCAAGGCCTGTGAAGCCCATGAGTTGAGTCAACTTGCGCTTGAGCGGTGGCTCCTCGTCATTGGAGTGGCAAAGTATGACCTGGGTGCCGTTGCGCAATGTGCCTTCGATCACACGACCGATGGCGAGTCTGCCCAGGTAGTCCGAGGCGTCGAGGTTGGTGACGATGGCCTGCACCGGCGCCTCGGGATCACCGGCTGGCACCGGGATCGTCTCCAGAATTGCATCCAAGAGAGGGCTGAGATCCGAGTCCTCATCGGGGATGCCAACTCCGGTCATGGCCCTGCCGTCGCGGGCAATTGTCGAGATGACGGGGAATTCAATGTGATGGTCGTCAGCGTCGAGGTCGAAGAACAGTTGGTAGACCTCGTCGACAACTTCCTCAATGCGGGAGTCCGGACGATCCACCTTGTTGATGACGACGACGGCGGGCAGTCCACGGCCGAGCGCTTTGGACAGCACATACCGTGTCTGCGGCATGGGGCCTTCGGCGGCGTCGACGAGGAGCAGCACACCGTCGACCAGCATCAGGGCACGCTCCACCTCGCCTGCAAAGTCGGCATGGCCCGGGGTATCGACGAGGTTGATCCGTGTCCCCTTCCACTGGATCGAGGCCGCCTTGGCCAGGATGGTGATGCCGCGCTCACGTTCCTGATCGTTGGAGTCCATGATGCGGTCAACGACCGCTTCGTGAGAAGAGAAGACGCCGGAAGTGCGCAGCATGGCGTCGACCAGGGTGGTTTTCCCGTGGTCGACGTGCGCGATCAGGGCAATGTTGCGGAAAGAGGGAGAGGACATAGCGGCGGAGATGGTACCCCACTCTGGCGTTGTTAGATACACCGACGATGGATTCGTTGTCTGCCAGGTGGAGTACCGTTGGAGCAGTACCCCAAATAAGGGAGCCAAAAGTGGGCAAGTTCTTCAAGATTCTGATGGTTCTGGCGGTAGCCATCGGTATCGGTGTCGGTATCTCGAAACTGGTTGAGCAAAAGCAGCAGTTCCTTGCATTGAGCGAGGAAGAGCAGCGGTCGTTCCTATCCGAGAAGATCGGGAGCAAAGTCCCTGAAGAGAAACTCGGTGAGATCCAGGACGCCGTTATCTCGGCAGTGAACGGTCGCAACACCTAGGCGTGAGGAAAGCGATCGAGCTGTAAATCGGTGATGATCTGCCGCATCCGTTGACGGGTACCTCCGCCGACCGGCATACCAACGCCGTCGGCGATCCGGTTCATCATCTCGAAATTGCCGGTGACTGCTGCCGCGTCCACTGCCGCCTCCGGGCTGATCGCGGCAACTACTGCGTTGCGGGCGGTAGCGATATCATCGCCGCTCAAAGTGGCATCCACATAGGCAAGCAGCTCGCTTCCACCCGGAATGAGCGGGTCGAGAGTTGGTTGCGAAATCGCAAGCACGTTGAGCCGACCTCTGGTTTCCTCGATGCTCCAACTGAGCATCCCCACATGGGCGAGGGTTCAGAAGAAGCATTCGTTGAAGGCAGAAGTGCGACCTGCCACCAACTCCATCTGGGCCCTGCTCAGGCCTTTTTGGATCGCCGGATCGCCCATCTCCTCGTACGACAGATACATCGGACCATGCAGCGACTCCAGGGCCTCCAACTCTGCAGGGACGGCTGACAGGGATGATGGGATCGTCGGGGGCCCAACCATGGGGACCCAGGCCTTTGTCTTGATTGCGGGCGGATGCGGAACTGTTCTGCTTGGTTCTCCAGGCAGAGGAGATGGCAGTGGCTCGAGATCCAACCCCATTGCGCGATAGAACGTATCTACCGCAGTCACCATCGCAACGATGGCGACCAATTCGACATAGTGATTGGCGTCCAAGCCTTGCTGTTCCCATGCGTCGATCAGCTCTTCGGTGACTGCGGCCGGCGTCTTGCCAAGAAGGGCGGCCGCTACAGAGGCCGGCTCGGGGATACTCGAAATGGCGACCGGTGACGTTGCCTCGTAGGCGGCTCTAGCGACATGGGCAATCGCAGTCCTTTCGATACCGGTCCACCACGTGCCGGGGGCGGCGAGCCGGTGCCACAGGTGACGAAAGGAATCCTGGAGATCGTTGCGGACTGGAAGCGGTGCCTCGGTGAAATCGGACATGGCGACAGGCTACCCGGCGGGGTGGGTCGTCTGCTCACGCATGGAGTTCGAGCACGTCACCGTCGACCACTTCGTGGTCTGGTCCGACCTGCTGGCCATCGAAGCTTGCCTTGCCCCAAACTCTGGCGTATTTGAGACCGCGAGCGACGTCCTTGTGGACGAGCCTTGCAACGTCATGGACAGTTTCCCCATGGCGAACTGTGAAGGGTCGTGTCATGTCGGGTGGTTGCCCTGGGATCTTTGTGTACACCCGCACCACCTCGAGCTGATCCGTAAGCCAATGCCCGAGTTCATCGAGGCCCGCTCCGGTCGTCGCCGAGACCCCGATGTAGGGATAGGTGTAGCCGGTCAGCTCCTCAAACACCTCAACGTCGTCGCGGTACCCAGGCTCCAGGTCGATCTTGTTGACGACCAAGATCGTCGGCAGATACACCGCAAACGGATCGAACTCCGGGATTGTCGGTTCTCCCTGTTTGGGCCATTTGTCGACAAGATGGACGCGACGCTCGCTGAGGTTCTCATGCAGCGCCGTGACCCGATCCATGGTCCCGGGATGGGCGAGGTCTACCACCAGCAGACAGCAGTCGGCAGGCTGGAGCGCATTGCCGATCCAAGGAATCGGGTGCTCAGGTGAGATTGAAGGTAGGTCGATGAGCTGCAGATGAATGTCATCGACCGGCATCATCCCCGGCTGGGGAAACTGGGTAGCGAAGGGGTATGGCTCAGACGGCGAATGGGACCCGGTGAGCCGGGCATGAAGAGCTGACTTCCCGGAGTTTGGTGGCCCGACAATCGCGATCTGGGCGGCACCGTCCGGACGGATGACTGTCGCGGGTCCGCTACGGGCACCGCCCTTCTGCGGTCCACTGAGTTGCTCGGTCAGTTCCTTCATCCGCGTCTTGATGTCGGCACGGATGTGTTCAGTTCCCTTGTGCTTGGGGATCGTGCGATACATCTCGCGCAAACCATCGAGGCGCTCGTCAGGGTCACGAGCCTTGCGGAAGGCGGCCTCGGCTGCCTTGTAAGCGGGAGTCACGTTGGCAGGCATAGCCCCATGATATTCGGATCAGGAGGGGTGTTTGCTCGACGACCGCCACAGCGCC
Source organism: bacterium (assembly GCA_024228555.1). Taxonomy (GTDB): domain Bacteria; phylum Actinomycetota; class Acidimicrobiia; order Spongiisociales; family UBA5794; genus JAAETI01. Next base: position 6,178 of record JAAETI010000005.1, read on the forward strand.
CGCCGCAATGGCTATCCTATGGGCTGCCGTTAGCGCGGCGACTCGCCCTGTTCTCCTGAGATACCGTCCACCCGGGTCGAGGCCGAGTCAGTTTTCACAGAGTGGACGGGCAAGGGGCACAAGCTCAACTATGAATATCTATGTAGGGAACCTTCCCTTCTCCTCGGCTGGCGCCGATCTCGAGGAACTCTTCGGTGAGTACGGCCAGGTCGACTCAGCCTCCGTGATTTCAGACCGGGAAACCGGTCGGTCTCGTGGCTTTGGTTTCGTCGAGATGGCAAACGATGACGAAGCACGTAAGGCTATCGAGGAACTCGATGGTGCCGACTTTGACGGTCGAAATCTTCGTGTCAACGAGGCTCGCCCGCGGCGCTAACGCGTAGCTAATTGATTGAGGAGGGAGGGAGCGAAAGCTCCCTCCCTCTTCAGCGTTTGGTCCGATCTGGATGATTCTGCGACTAGCGGTATCGTGTGCCCATGGTCACTACCGAGCGGCATGCGGTTCTACCGATTCCTGAGGGGCTGATCTCAGATGAGCTGCGGGAGCGGATCGCGCTCGCTTCCCGCAAAGAGTTGATCAGCCCTACATACCCTTATCGAACCAAGCTCGGTCGTGAGGAATACGAAGCAGAGAAACGGCTTCTTCAAATCGAGCTCCTGCAGGTGCAGCGCTGGGTTGCCGACACCAAGCAGCGCCTCCTCCTGATCTTTGAGGGCCGTGACGCGGCCGGCAAGGGTGGAACGATCAAGCGATTCATGGAGCACCTCAACCCCCGCGGCTCACGAATCGTTGCCTTGTCCAAGCCGACCAAGCTCGAGCGTGGCCAGTGGTTCTTCCAACGGTATATCGAGCGGCTGCCGACCCGAGGAGAAATGGTCTTCTTCGATCGCTCTTGGTATAACCGGGCGGTTGTCGAACCCGTCATGGGATTCTGCACCCCGGAGGAGCACCAGATCTTTCTTCGGCAAGTTCCTCAGCTCGAAGCGATGTTGACCGAGAGCGGTATCACCATGTTCAAGTTCTGGTTCTCGGTTAGTCGTGAAGAGCAACTCAGACGGTTCCTCTCCCGCTCTCAGGACGCCCTCAAGCAGTGGAAACTGAGCCCAGTTGATGTGGAGTCTCTCGGCAAGTGGCATGAATACACCGAGGTCAAGCAGTCGATGCTATTAGTAACCGACACCACTGTTGCGCCGTGGACGGTCGTGCGTTCCGACGACAAGAAGCGGGCCCGCCTGGCAACGATGAAGTATGTCTTGTCGAAGCTGGACTATCCCGAAAGGAACCTCGATGTCATCGGGACCCCTGACCCGCAGATCATCGGGCCAAAGGAACACATCTACATGGGTGATGACTCGTAGCCGTCCCTTTGGCGACTCCTCCAATCCGGTGGGTTGCTTCGAAACATAGGCACGCACCGTTGAGTCAGTGTGAGAGATCGTGTTGCCAAGGCCGGAGCTTGGTTCAATCCGATGCCGGCTCGGGGATATGGTCAGATAGCGTGGCATGGGGCCCTCTACCTGACGCTCATAGGCGAATGCTGGGTCGATGATGAACTCGCTACTCCACAAGCGGGCAATTTCTGTGGAGGCTGGGTCAATGCAGCGATCCAGGGCCGTTCAAGGGCTGACCTTGCGGGCCCTCCACACTTCCTCTGATGGCCACTGGCTTGCCCACTTGGCATCAACAAAGTCGTAGCGGGTGACGGCGTCCGGGGGTGCCTGGATTTCCACGAGGTCGAGGATCTCAAGACCGTTGCCGCGCAGTAGACGGATCCAGTCACCGTGACCTAGGTGGAACTCGACGGCGGGCGGATCGTCTTCCGGCCAATCAAAGCGGTGCATGCCGAAGAACCCTCTTCGCAAGATGGGTTTGGCCGGTTGCTCCGGCCCGTCGGGAGTACACAACATCAGCAACGTCGAGTTGCCAAGAAACATCAGTTCGCCCCCTGGTCGCAGAACCCGGGCCGCCTCAGGGATCCATCGGAAGGGGTCGGACCAGACGGCGGCCCCATATTCGGAGATGACATAGTCAAAGGACTGGTCGTGGAACGGGAGGCCTTCGGCGAATCCTTGGATCAGCGGGAAGCTGATGTTGTGTTGGTTCTGCAGACGGCGGGCGGATGCCAACTGCTGGGCGGAGTTATCGAGACCGACCGGTCGGGCTCCGCGCCGTGCCAGCCAAGCCGACACGTAGGCCGTGCCGCAACCATCTTCCAACACATCCATGTTGGCGACGTCCGGCAGGAGTTGCAGTCGCTCCTCGGAGACACCCCAGATACCCCAGCTGGGCTCTGCCTTCCAAGCGCGTTCGGCTGCAGGAACGTAGTCGGGGGCCTCGGCATCCCACGCAACTCGGTTCTGCTGGAGATATTCGGGGATCAAGCTCATTCCCGGAAGGCTACTCAACCGATGCGGAGGCCGTTGTATCCCATTCGCCGCTCGTCAGCCAGTCCTCGATAGATGCCGCAGCCGTTCGGCCCGCCCCCATTGCAAGAATCACAGTGGCGCCGCCGGTGACGATGTCGCCACCCGCAAAGATGCCGGGCATGCTGGTGCGGCCTGTCTCCTCGTCGACGGCGATCGTGCCCCAGCGCGTCCTGCCCAGATCCGGGACAGTAGCGAGGAGTAGCGGATTGGGCCCGTTGCCGATGGCGACGACCGCGAGGTCGGCGTCGATCGCTTTGACAGACCCAGCGATAGGTTGGGGTCTTCGTCGTCCCGACTCGTCAGGTTCGCCCAGCTCCATTGCCTGCAGCGCCACTCCAGTAAGGACTCCATCGTTTCCGAACAGCTCAGTTGGTGACACCAGGAAGTCGAACTGGACCCCTTCCTCACGAGCGTGACGAACTTCTTCGCGGCGAGCAGGCATCTCCTCCTCCGTCCGTCGATAGAGGACCCGCACCTTCTTCGCTCCGAGCCGCTGTGCCGTGCGCGCCCCATCCATTGCGGTATTGCCTCCTCCAAAGACGACGACTCTTTTGCCTTTGATGTCGAGGACCGGGGTGTCGTTGTCGGCGAGATAAGCCTTCATGAGGTTGACCCTGGTGAGGAACTCGTTTGCGGAGTAGACGCCTATGAGATTCTCCCCGGGGATCTCCAAGAAGCGGGGCAGGCCCGCCCCGACAGCGATGAAGATCGCATCATTGCTGGCAAGCAGTTCGTCGAGGGTGTAGGTCCGTCCCACGATGGCGTTCATCTCGAAGCGCACTCCAAGAGTCTCCAGCCCGGCGATCTCAGCGGAAACGATCTCCTTGGGGAGACGGAACTGAGGTATGCCGTAGACAAGGACGCCGCCTGGTTCATGGAGGGCCTCGTAGACCGTCACCTCATGGCCCGACTGGATCAAGTCACCGGCACACGCAAGACCTGCGGGTCCGCTACCCACTACGGCGACTCGTTTACCGGTCGGCGCCGGTGTCTCCGCGACGTACTCGAAGCCTTCGTTCCGCACGTAGTCGGCGACGTATCTCTCGAGATGTCCGATCGCGATCGGTCGTTCCTTCTTGGCAAGGACGCAAGCACCTTCACACTGCTTTTCTTGAGGGCACACCCGCCCGCAGATCGCAGGAAGGAGGTTGTCTCGCTGGATCACCTCGGCGGCGGCACCGATCTGACCGTCTGCGACCAAACGAAGGAACTTGTCGATCTCAATACCGACGGGGCACCCGTCGATGCACTTGGGTTGCTTGCATTCCAGGCATCGCATCGCTTCGAGCTTTGCCATTTCTGCGGTGAAGCCGAGGTTGACCTCATCGAACGAACGGGCACGTTCATCGGCGTTGCGCTCTCGCATCGCAACCCGTTCGAGTTTCATTCGCTCGCGTTTGGTGAGGGGGGCACTCATCGTTTGTCCAGACTGCAATCGGAGCTGAATGCGGCTAGATCAGCTGCTTCGATGTCGGCGTATGACTGGTTGCGGCGGGCAAGCAGATCGAAGTCAACGAGGTGGGCGTCGAATTCGGGTCCGTCGACACAGGCAAACATTGTCTTGCCTCCCACGTCCACTCGGCACCCACCGCACATTCCGGTGCCGTCGACCATGATCGGATTGAGGGAAGCAATGGTCTCGATTGCTTTCGGTCTGGTCACATCAGCCACTGCCCGCATCATCGGGACGGGCCCTGCGGCGAAAATGATGTCGACCCAATTCGAGTCGATGATCTCTGCGAGCGCATCGGTGACAAAGCCTGGCCTGCCTTGTGAACCGTCATCGGTACAGATGACGACGTCGGCTCCGGTGCCGGCTAGCTCGTCCTTCAACAACACGTGCTCAGAGGTGCGACCCCCGACGATTGCCACCACCCGATTGCCTGCCTCCGTCAGCGCCCGAACCACGGGGTAGGCGATGGCGGTGCCGACCCCACCGCCAACGACCACAGCGGTGCCGTAGGTACGGATGTCGGAAGGTTTGCCGAGCGGTCCGGCTACGTCGGCAATGGAGTCCCCGGTCTCGAGATTATTGAGGGTACAGGTCGTCTTGCCGATCCCTTGGACGAAGAGTGTTATCGATCCTTGGTCAGGGTCGGCGCCTGCGACCGTGAGCGGGATACGTTCTCCGCCCTTGTCTACGCGTACGATGACGAACTGTCCCGGTTGATAGTGTCTAGCGATCTGTGGCGCAGTCACCTCGAATCGCTTGACATCTGGACCGACAAAATGGGCGTCCGTAATAGCAAACATCAAGTACTCCTCTCCTGAGAGTGCGGCACACTCGTGCGCGTTACAAGGGCATTTGGACCCGGTCGAAAGGGGCAGACGGATGTCTTGGGATCGGTCTGTTCTGCTTGATCGGAACCGATTCGCGGCCGATAGATTGCAATGGACCCAGCCTTTAGCCGACCGAGGGTGTCTGCCCTCGATATGTCGGAGTTGCACACGATCACCGTGCGGTATGCCATCCGCGTCGGAGCTATTACCGCGTTGGTGTGCGTTCTGGCGTGGGCAGTCACGTCTGAGCCGATCGCACTCGTCATGGCGGTCGGGTCGATAGCCTGGGCTGGCATCGGTTATGCGATGGTGAGAGCACAGCGCGAGATGGGCCAAGTGATGTTGGCGGTCGCCGCATTCGAGATGGTTGTTTACGTGTCGCTGTCGCACCTCCCTGCCATCGAGATCATGGCATCGCTCACGATCGTTCTGACCGGTGTTGCGACATTCTTGTTCCTGCGCAGCGGTGAGAGGCTGTTTCTGGTTGTGTACCCAGCGTTCATCGTGGGAGCCAATATCTACTGGCACGGCTGGACTGGCATCGCGCTGGCGGAAGGGGGGATCTCAGTACTTGCATTCGTCGCGGGTTCGTATGCTTTGCGGTGGGTACGTGACCGATCCATGGATGCAGCCAGCCGCTTTCTCAATCTATTCGACCGTGCTCCGGTTTCGCTGTGGGAAGAGGACTTCTCAAAGGTCGGGCTGTGGCTCAATGAGCTCCGGGCCGCTGGGGTAACCGATCTGCACGCACACCTAGCCGAGAACCCGGATGTGCTCCGACATGGAATGGGCCTCGTCTCTGTGGTCCGCGTCAATGAACAGGCCGCACGCTTCCTCGAGGCCGATGACCCCTCTGACCTGGTCGGACCGCTGAAGCCCGAGACGTTCCCTGACGATGCTCTTCCTTCGATGGCCGCCCAATTCGAGGCCATCTGGAACGATATCGACGAGGTATCGGTTGAGGTGCGCCGCGGCTTCACGGTTCAGGGCAATCCGATGGACGGTTTGCTGCATTGGGCTGTTCCTCGCCGGTTTGGTCGACCCGACCTCAGTCGGGTGATCGTCTCGGTTGTAGACGTGACCGAGATGCACGATGTCAGACGATCCCTAGAAACATCACTTCGGTCAAAGGATGAGCTGATTGCGACAGTCAGCCACGAGCTGCGGACACCGCTCACGACAGTCGTTGGGCTGTCGATGGAGCTGAGCGCGACGTACGACCAGTTCTCCAAGGACGAAGCTCAAGATCTCCTCGGCATGATTGCCGACCAAAGCATCGAAGTAGCAACGATCGTTGAGGATCTCCTGGTTGCTGCCCGCGCTGAGTCGGGACTGCTCAAGGTCGGCATGGAACCGGTTGACATGCACAGCGAGGCCAAGACGACTCTGCGCGGTCTGGGGATCGAAGAGGAGGTCGACTGCCATACGGTTGGTGTGGTTGCTTCGGTACTCGCAGATCCAGGGCGAGTTCGTCAGATACTGCGCAACCTATTGGTCAATGCCAGACGCTACGGCTCGCAGCCGGTTCGTGTCATCGTCCGAGAAGCAGGTGATTCGGCGGCAATCGAGGTTCGCGACCACGGGACCCCGATCCCCGAAGACGAGAGAGAAGCGATCTTCGACCGCTACTACCGGGCGCGACAAACCCCTGGGGTCACGGCATCCGTCGGTCTCGGCTTGACGGTGTCCCGCGAGCTGGCCCACATCATGGGCGGAGATCTGACCTATGCCCACGATGGTGAAAGCGTCTTCACCCTCACCCTTCCCCGGTCTCGGGCAACGGCAGCTATCAACGTCAGCTGATTGGGCCGACCAGCGGGATCAAAGTCGTTCAATCGAGCTCGGAGACCAGTTCTTCGACGATGCCTGCAGTAATTGGCGCAGCCACCGTTGCCACGAATGCCATGAAATTGACGTCGGCGTGGTTGTCGGCGTGGTCTGAGATCGAGCGGAACACTGCAAATGGAATGCCTCGTTCGGTGCAAACCTGGGCTACGGCCGCCCCTTCCATCTCAATGGCGAGAAGGCCCGGGAGGTCGCCGGCCAAGGTGCGGGTCTCAGCGTCGTCATCGATGAATCGATCTCCCGATGCGATGAGACCCTGGTGCACCGCGACGTCCGCGACGTTAAATAGATCGTCAGGGGGTTGCGGGATTTCGGTTCGGGCTCGGGTCTCTACCCACCGCACGGCCGCGCGTCCCAAGCACTCAACGAGGTGCTGGTCAGCAGGGACTTCGGCAACCCCGAGGGAGGGGATGACATACCTGTCAAAGAGGGGACTTGCGTCGTAGTCGTGTTGGACAAGGCGATCAGCTACCACGATGTCGCCGATTCGCACGGTGGGGTCAATGCCACCGGCAACGCCGCCGAAGATCACACGGGTCGGATCGAACCGTTCGATAACGGTTGCAGTGGTAGCGGCTGCAGCGACCTTCCCGTAGCCAGAGATCGCCGTTGTCACCAGGGCTTCACCGAGCATGCCCGACACGAACCTCTGTCCGCGTACGGTCGTTTCGATGGGATCGACGAGTTGGGCTTCGATGCAGCGCATCTCGTGGCTCATCGAGCAGAGAACGGCGATTGGGCTCATGCGGATCCCCGGTCGGGTACCACGACGGTACTACGCGGTCACGGAGCTGCATCCTTTCGGATGAGCTTGCGCCGGCGGCAGCGTCCGGGGACGCCATTTCCGGTTTCATCAGGTGGTAGCGGTGAGAAGGGTTACTTCTCGACCTTGTGCCCGTAGCTCATCCGGCGAATGCGCTCTTCGACCTCTTTGGCCTTGTCTTCATCGAAGTCATAGCCAGAGATGCTGTTGAGCCGTTCCTTCATGATGTTTTCGCGCGCCTTGGAAGACGACTCCCCACCATTACGGCTGCTTCTTTTGCGTGAACGTCGGATCATGTTGTGTATCCATCGGCTGGTGAGAGAGAGAACTAAAGGGAAGAGTTTCCGACTCTCGGGGTTGGCGTGATTGTAGGGCTTTTGACCCCAATGTTGTCGGGAGACGTCCCCATCGGCTGGGACTTCGCCACACGCAGCCGCGGCTCAGACCATGTTTCGTTCGATCTGGCGGGTGGCCACGATGACCGCATCTATCGACTCGACGCCTTCCTCACTCAACTGACGCATGAACACGAGGATGCGGCCATGTGCTTCTGAACGTTCTGCGAGGTACTTGCGGACTGCTTCACGAGGTGAGCGAGATCCCGCCTTCGCCAAGATCCGTTCCGCCAGCCGTCGGCGGAGTACCACAAGGTCGGCGGCGGCCGCCTGCTTGGCGAGCCGCTCCCAGCGATTCGCAGGCTCGATATCAGCCGCTTGCTGTTCCAGCCAATCGATCCGAACGGCCTTGCCGAGTCGGAAGAACACGCCAGACACCTCGTCGACCGATCTGCCGGTCAGCTGAGCGAGTTGGATGATGTCGGGGCCGTGGACCAGGTCTTCGATGTACACATGCCGTCTGGCGATGGGCGCGGGAACGCCTTGCATCTGCAGAAACTCGGTTGCCTCGATGCGAGATTGCTGCCATGCCTGGGCCCCTGTCGATCCAATCGACTCGGTTAGAACTTCGTAATCCGGTGCAAACTTTGCAATGGTCACATCGATGGATTCATTCCCGGGTGGGTTGTTGAGGAACCAGCGGGCTGTTGTTTCCACAAGCCAGTCGACCTTGCTGATGAGACCGCGCAGTAGCTCCGGCTCAATATCGCCAACCTGTGCCTCGAGATCCTCCCAGCGTTGCTCGGCGCCCGTGATGGCGCGTGCGATCCGGTAGGCGTGGACGACCATTGCGGGGTCCGCTCCGGTCTGGTCCATGAGCCGGCTAACGAATGTGACACCCTCCGAATTCATCACCTGGTTGGCGATGATGGTGGCGATCAACTCTCGTCGCAGTGGGTGCTCGGTAACGAGGTGGCCGAATCGTGCCATCACCGGTTGCGGGAAGTAGTCCTTGAGATCGTCGACAAAGTAGGGATGATCGATCAGGTCGGACTCGAGGAGAGCCTCATACAGGCTGCGCTTGCCGTAGGCCAGGAGCACTGACAGTTCGGGCTTGGTCAAGCCGCGGCCTGCCTTGATTCTCTCTGCCATCTCCTCCCGGGAAGGCAGATATTCAATTGTGCGGTCGAGCATTCCCTGCGATTCCAGGAGCCCAATCCCGAGTTCATAGGCCTCCACGAGACTGGAGGAGCGTGCGGCTTCTTGGGACAGGATTTGTGACTGCAGGAAGTTGTCGTGGATGATTGAGGCAGTGACGTCATCGGCTACCGATGTGACAAGCAGGTCTCGACCCTGGCGATCAAGCTCGCCCCGTTCCTCAGCCATGCCGAGCAGGATCTTGAGGTTGACCTCACGATCGGAGCAGTGCACGCCTGCGGAGTTGTCGATGAAGTCGGTGTGGAGACAGCCGCCATTTTGGGCGAACTCGATGCGGCCACGCTGGGTGAGACCCAGGTTGCCCCCCTCACCGATCACCCGACATCGCAGCTCGCCTCCATCGACGCGGATTGAGTCGTTGGTCCGGTCGCCGACGGATTCGTGGTTCTCGTCTTCTGCCTTGACGTATGTCCCGATCCCGCCGTTCCACAGCAAGTCTACAGGCGCCTTGAGGATCGAGTGGATCAACTCGTTCGGCGTCATCGTGGGTCTGTCGATATGCAGCGCGGCTCTGGCCTCTGGGGACAGTGTGACCTGCTTCGCAGATCGAGAGAAGATGATCCCGCCGGTCGACAGCAGGCTTGGGTCATAGTCCTTCCACGAGGAGCCCGCCTTGTTGAACAGCCGTTTGCGCTCCTCAAAGCTGATGGCGGGGTCAGGATCAGGGTCGATCAATATGTCGCGGTGATCGAAGGCGGCGATCAGCTTGATCTTGTTCGAGAGCAGCATCCCATTGCCAAAGACGTCGCCGGACATATCTCCGATCCCGGTGACGGTAAACGGTTCGGCTTGGGTGTCCAGGCCCAGCTCCCGGAAATGGTGCTTCACCGACTCCCATCCACCACGGGCAGTGATCCCCAGAACCTTGTGGTCGTAACCTTGGGCACCACCAGAAGCAAAGGCGTCTCCCAGCCAGAATCCGTACCGTTCGGCAACACCGTTGGCGGCGTCAGACAAAGCGGCGGTGCCTTTGTCGGCTGCGACTACCAGATAGGGGTCATCACCATCGTGGATGCGGGTATCGGCGGGGTGAACCACGGTGCCTTCAGCCAGGTTGTCGGTGAGGTCCAGCAGACCCTCGATGAAGGTTATGTATGCGGCCCGTACTTCGTCCCGCATATCGATCATCTGGTCGGCAGCGCGGCGAAGCACGAAACCGCCCTTCGATCCGGTGGGAACGATGACCGCATTCTTGGTCATCTGAGCCTTCATCAGACCGAGGACCTCGATTCGATAGTCTTCGCGGCGGGTTGACCACCTGATACCGCCGCGGGCCACCATCCCTCCCCGCAGATGGATGCCTTCGACGTCGGGGGAGTAGACGAAGATTTCATAGAGCGGGAAAGGCTTTGGCATGTTGGGGACGTCGGCAGAGTGGATCTTGAACGCAACGCTGGTGCGGTTGGTCTGATATGCGTTCGTGCGGGTTGTGGCGCCGATTGCTCCGACCAACGCACGGAGGATGCGGTCCTCGTCGAGCGACAGAACCCTGTCGAGGGATTTCATTATGTCGGAATGAACTGCGGCCTCGGCGGCCGGATCGGCGGCCGGGTCGAATCGAGCTTCGAAGAGTCGGTACAGCTTTGCGGCAAGTTTCGGGTGTCGGGCAAGGGTGTCGTTCACATAGTCGGTGGTGAACAGCGCGGCGACCCGCTGCAGATAGGTTCTGTAGGCGCGGATGACGGTGATCTGGTGATGGTCGAGGTCAGCTGAGATGAGCAGCCGATTCAGAGAATCGGACTCGGCGCGTCCCTCGAACACAGCATCGACGGCGGCAGCGATGCGGTCGGCGCTCGCTTTGATGTCGAGTTGCTCCCGATCCGCCCCGAGCACACCGAAGTCATGGATGAAGATGTTGCTGGCGCCGTCGAGGAGCCGTGTGGGGACCTCTTCAACGATGTGGAGACCCAACGCTTCGAGGTGCGGCATGACCGCCGATAGCGTCAATTTGTCGTTGCGGCGGTAGACGGTGAGTCGAGTCAGCATGTCGCCCATCCCGCCGGGAACCTCATTTTGGAGACCGATTACGAGGTCGTCACCCGTCTGATCCTGGTGGTCGAGACGGATGATGTCGCCGGCGGCGATGCCTAGTTGCACTGACGTTTGGTAGTACTCGGGGAAGCGGCCGGCCCAGGTGCTCGCCATGCGAATGCCCTCGTCCTCGCCCACTCTCTCGATCAGTTGCTCACGGACGCGGTCCTCCCAAGTCCGGGTCATCGCGGCGACTTCTTGCTCGAGATCCTCGAAGGAGATCTCGGGGATTTCACCACCATCGACCCATACGGTGAAGTGGATCTGGGCCGGATCGATTTCACCAAGGGCAAGCAGATAATCCACGGAGGTCCCCTGGAAGCGGTCCATAAACAGCTTCTGCAGGTTCTTGCGCAGCCGTGCGTTGAAGCGGTCTCTGGGGAGGGCGACCACGATGGCGACATTGCGGTTGAGAAGGTCACGGCGCACGAACAGCTTGACGTGCTCGCTTTCGCGTAGTCGAACCAAGCCCATGACGGATCGCTGGATCTCCGCGACGGGTGATGAGAACAGCTCCTCCTTGGGGAAGCTCTCAAATATCTCGATGGCCGCCTTGTGGTCGTGAGTACCTTCGATGAGGTCTTCCGCCTCGAGTATCTGCTGGATCTTGTGGTTGAGCAGCGGTACTGCAGCTGCCGGTGTCATGTAGGCCTTCGAGGTGAAGATGCCAAGCAACCGAGCTTCCCCGCACAATTCGCCCTTGTCGTTCACCATGCGCACGCCGATGTAGTCGAGCTTCACCCGACGGTGCACAGTAGAAACGCTGTTTGCCTTGGTGATTACAAGTAGATCCCCCGTCAGATAGCGGGCTCTGAGGTCCGGGGGGAGGTCCGCCATCGGTACCGGCTTGGCGTAGGCCGAGTGATCGTTGTCGCGCAAGATGCCGAGTCCACTATCGGGAACCGTCCACAGGCTCTCGACACCGTCGACATCCTCGATCTTGTACTCCCGATACCCAAGGAATACGAAGTTGAGGTCGAGCAGCCATTGAAGGAAGGCTTCCGTTGTTTCGATTTCGTCTATCTCGTAGCGAGGTGAACACTCCCGTGCGATGTCGATCATCCGAAGGATGCGGGCCTTCAACGGATTGAAGTCGTCGACCACCTTTACGACGTCGCCAAGGGTGCGCACAACCCCTTCATGCAGACGATCGCAGTCGGCCACGCTGAGCATGCGGTTGAGTTGGTAGTGCTGGACCGACTCCCGCACCTCCGCATCCCGTGCTGTGCCAACGCTGGTGAGTTCACCTTCGCTGTTGCGGGTGGTTCCGAGGACTGGGTGGGTCACATGATCGACCGCGGCATTGTGGCTGAGGATCTCGCCGGTCACGGAGTCGACCAGGAAGGGTCGGTCGACGGTAGAGACCTCGACAACGGTCCCTTTGCTTTTGTACCCGTGTGTCGCGACCGTTGGATTGAAAACGCGGACTGCAATCGGGTCGAGGCCGCGTTTGCTGGCGAACTCGAAGACTCCGCCAACGTGAGCTGCCAACTCATCCTTGGTGAGACGGGTCAGCGGGCCGTCCTGAACCCTCCGCAGGTAGAGCTTGGCAAACTCCTGAGCGACGGTGACCGATTCTGCGTCCACATGATCGGCGATCAGCGCGATGACGTCGGCAAGGGTTGCCGATGTCTTCCCATTCATCGTGTCAGGCGTGCTCACGGCCAACAGGCTACCGCTCGCAAATCCGCCGCGCTGAGAAATGGGTGCTACCTGCGGAACGGTTCCCCTGACTTGGCGTGCTCGACGAGAATCGCCGCGGGCTGGTACCGGTCCCCGTGGGTGTCTGCCAGTTTCCCGAGCTTGGCGACGACGGTGTCGGCTCCGAGCCTGTCCACGTAGCTGAACGGTCCTCCTCGGAACGGAGGAAAACCGAGGCCAAAGATGGCACCGATGTCGCCGTCGCGGGCAGAGCGCAGGATGCCCTCCTGGAGGCACAGCGCCGCTTCGTTGATCATCTGCAGCGCTAGTCGCTCTTGGATCTCGGCGCTGTCCATGGTCGTGCCTGGAGAAGACCCGATGACTGCGTACACCGACTCATCAACGCCCTTGCGTTCGCCGTCCTCGTACAGATAGAAACCGCGGCCGTTCTTGCGACCCATGCGGTCGTCCTCGACGAGCTTGTCGAACCCGGCTGGTGCGGCAAGACGATCCCCGAACTCCTGTCGCATCACCTTGCCGACCTTGGCCCCGACGTCAATGCCGACCTCGTCGGTCAGTTGCACCGGCCCTACCGGGAAGCCCCAGTCGACCATTGCCGCATCGATGTCCTGGATGCTCACACCTTCCTCGAGCAGCCAGCCGACTTCGTTCATGTAGGGGGCGATGATGCGTGAGGTGTAGAACCCCGTGCCGTCGTTGACAACGATGACCGTCTTGCCTTGTCTCTTGCCAAGGGCCACGGCTGTTGCGGTGACCCAATCAGCGGTCTTGTCGGTGACGATGATCTCGAGCAGCGGCATTTTCTCAACAGGAGAGAAGTAATGCATGCCGATGATGTTCTCGGGACGCGAGGCGCCCTCGGCAATCAGCGTGATCGGAATCGACGAGGTGTTCGTCGCAAACACTGTCTTTGGCCCAGTGGCTGCTTCCACCTGCGCAACCATCGAGCGTTTCAGCTCGAGATCCTCGAACACTGCCTCGATGACAAGGTCGACGCTGCCGAACCCAGACCAGTCGGTGGTTCCTGTAACCAGGTGTGCCATCTTGGCGGCAGCCCGCGGCTTGAGACGGCGTCTCTTGACCTGCTTGTTGACGGCTTTGCTGACGTAAGCGAGGCCTCTGCCAACCCCGGCGTCATCGACCTCTTTGATTCGGGTGGGAACCTTGGCCTTTGTCGTGTTGATGGTTGCGATTCCGCCGCCCATCAGCCCTCCACCGAGGACGGCCGTCTTGCGGACGGCCAGCGGGATAGCGGCAGAATCGATGCCGCTATCCCGCTTGAGTTCCTGGGTCGCAAAGAAGATCGACATCAACGCCTTCGCTTCTGGCGAGACGACAAGGTCTTTGAACTCCTGAAGCTCGGTTTCGTAGCCGACGTCGAGACCTTGCTCGATCCCAGCCTTCACTGCTCGTAGCGCGGCCGGTGGGGCTGGGTAGTTGCCCTTGGTCTGTTCCAGCATCTTCTCTTCCGCCTTGCTGAAGAGGACCTTTCTTCCGACCGGGTTCTCTTCGAGGGCGAGTTGCTGAAGATGCGACGGTGCCAAGAAATTGCGCAGTCTCCCGATGGTGTTTCCGGAGTCGACGGTGGCTTCGGTCGGGTTCAGCGCCGCTTCGAGGGCGCGCTTCTTGGCGACCTCGAGGAGGACCTCTTGGGGGCAAGCTTCGTCGATCAGGCCCATCCTCATGGCCCGGCGTGGGCGGATCGAGCGACCCGTGAGAATCAGGTCGAGTGCCGCGGCAACACCGATGAGGCGGGGAAGCCGTTGCGTTCCACCGGCACCGGGGATGAGGCCAAGCTGCACCTCAGGCTGACCGAGCTGGGTCTTCTTCTCGTCGTTGGATGCGATTCGCATTGAGCAAGCCAGTGCGAGTTCCATGCCGCCGCCGAGACAGGCGCCGTGGATGGCTGCTACCACAGGCTTGCCAAGGTCAGAGGTCAGCTTTTCCACACGCATGAATCCAGCGTGGGCTTCTCCCAGCAGCTCGAGGGCGGTCGTGGCGTCGTCTAGTGACTGCAGCCAGCGGATGTCGGCACCGGACAGGAAGTTGTCCTTCTTTGCTGATCCAATGACAACGGCCTTGATGTCGGGATCGCTTTCAATGCGTGCAATGGCTGCAAAGAGGTCTGTGGCCAGCTCCGGGCCAAGACTGTTGAAGTGCTCGTCGGCACAGTCGAGGAGAAGTGTGGCGACGCCATCGCCGTCCACCTCGAACTTGATATGAGTGAGATTCAGGTCGTTCACAATCGATCCTTTCAGCGTTCGAGGACGAGGGCAGCGCCAAGACCACCTGCCGCGCATTGGGTAATCAAGGCGATGCCTTTGTCGCGTCGCTGGAGTTCGTTCGCCATAGTCAGCGCTTGGCGAGCCCCAGTTGCAGCAAAGGGGTGGCCAAGCGAGATGGAGCCTCCGTACAGGTTGAGCTGGTCGAGGTTGATTTCGCCGATGGCCTCGTCTTGCCCCAGATACTCCTTGGCCCACTCCGCCGACTTGAAGGCTTGGATGTTGGAGAGCATTTGTGCCGCAAAGGCCTCATGCATGTCGACGACGTCAATATCGGCAAGGGTCAGCTCGCCTTTTTGGAGTGCCGCGGGTGTCGCAAATGATGGGCCCATGAGCATCTGCCAGGCCGGGTCGAGACCCGCAAACGCCCAGGAGCGGATGTAGGCCTTGGGCTGGAATCCGAGATTCCTCGCCTTCTCTTCTTCCATGAGCAGCACCATCGCCGCACCGTCGGTGAGTGGGGAGGAGTTCCCCGCCGTCACCGTTCCATACTTCTTGTCGAATGCCGGCCGCAATGTCGAAAGCTTCTCCAACGTCGAGTCCGCCCGCGGGATGCCATCTCGTGTCATCGTTTCGTTGAAGCGTGGTGGGATCGGCAGCGTCATGACCTCTTCGTCGAAGACACCTTTCTCCCACGCGGCCACGGCCTTCATGTGCGAGTCGTAGGCATACTGATCCTGATCCTCGCGAGAGATGCCGTTCTCTCTTGCCATCTTCTCGGCGGCGGCTCCCATGGTGAGCCCGCTCGACAGGTCAGCAAGTGCGGGTGGTCGGGGGGCGAGGTCACCGGGCCGAAGCCTGGTAAAGGCCTTGACCTTGGAGGGGAGGTCCTTTGCCGCATTTGCGGCCATCAGAGCATCGATGACCTTGTCGTCATACGTGATGGGGGGTCTCGACAACGAATCGCTGCCACCTGCAATCACGACGTCCGCATCGCCGTACAAGATGGCCTGCGCCCCCGAAACAATTGCTTGGGTGGAGGTCGCACAGGCACGGCTCACTGAGTACGCATCGACTGATGCCGGCATGTTGCACCGCATCACAATCTCACGGGCGATGTTGGGGGCTCCGACATCGGCGACCACTGCTCCTGCGATGAGCTGGTCGACTTCGTCGGCATCGATACTCGCTCGATTGAGGAGTTCATTGGTGACGGCTGCTCCGAGATCGAGCGCCGATAGGTCGCGGTATTTCGAGCCTGCCTTCATGAATGGGGTGCGCAGTCCCCCGACGATGGCGACTCTTCTGCCGTAGACTATTCCCGGGTGGGCCATGTCGAAACCTCTCGCAGACTTTGAGTGAACGCTCCAATTGTGCCACAACATGGACCACAAGGCATAGCCGCCATCAGGTTTCTAGAGCTCGAGCCTCATTTCGAGCTCGCCCTCGTGGTCAACACCGGTGTCTTTGAAGCCCAAGCTGGCGTAGAAGTCGCGGGGACCGTGGTCCTCGGGCACATAGGTCAGGAACATCTCGGTGGCGTTGGGAAGTGTCCGTACGTAGTCGATCATCTGCTCCATCGCGGAGCGGCCGAACCCCATCCTCTGATAGCGCTGGTCGATCATGTATCGCCACAGGTAGTACCGGGGCTTCTCCCGATTCTCCGACAGGAGGACATAACCGACCGGGGTGTCGTCGGCATAGATAGCCCTCTCCCAACGATTCGTTGTGTGCGCCGCCTGAGCAATCGAGACCGAGTTTGGGGCGACCAAATCCTGCTGAGTGTCGCTGACATTCAACCTGATAATCGACATGACATTCTCTTGGGAGATCGGCTGAAGGGTCACTGCTGAGTCATTTGTGGGTTCCATAGCGGCCATTCTTGTCGATCGGGTGCGAGAACGCCGACTGGCTGTCGATCAATAGCATGCCCACAATCGACCGACCAACTCAGGAGATCGATGAAGAAGGCAATCCTCATAGCGATGGCGCTTGCGCTTGTAGTTGCTGCTTGCGGCGGCTCCGAAGACGGTGGTTCTGACGAGGAAGTCGTGGTCACGACAACCTCGACGGCAGCGCCGACGACAACAACTGAAACGCCCGCGACCACGACCAGCGCGGCTCCGGTAACCACGACGTCTGCGACTCCGGCAACCACGACGTCTGCGGCTCCCGCGATCACGCCAGGTGAGGATGAGGACGTTGACGCCATCGTGAATGCCTACACGATCGCCTTTGACAGCGAGTCAGAATACGAGGCGAAAGCTCCCTATATCGAAGACCCGAGCGGCCTCGAGGACACTGTTGCGGCATACTTGGCGACCGGCGAGACCATGGGCGGGGTAGCCGTCCTAGTCACTGACGTAACTGTCAATGGTGCTGAGGCCGATGTGACCTACGATCTGCTCTTCAATGACAACCCCATCTACCCCGACCTGCCGGGTACGGCTGTGTTGACGGATAGCGGTTGGCAGATTCCCCGGACCGTGTTCTGTGGCCTGATGTCGTCGGCGCGCGTCGGCTGCCCCGCCGAGTAGCTCGTGGTGCGGCCCCGACTCATTGCGGTTGTGCTCGTGGTTCTGGCCGCCGCCTGCGGTGGTGAGAACCCTGCGGCGACCACGCCGACGAGTGCGGCACCGGCCCCTGCGGTTCGCACCTTCACTGGTGCCGATGGTGTCGAGTCAGAGATCCTCGACACCAGCCGGATCGTCACCCTGAGTGGAGACCTGTCGGAGGCCGTCTTCGCTCTAGGACTCGGATCGTCACTGGTTGCCACCGATGTAACAACTATCTATCCACCCGAAGCAGTTGCGCTCCCCGTGGTCGGGGTTGGTCGATTCCTGACGGCGGAGGGTGTCCTCGCGGAGAGCCCCACTTTGGTGTTGGGTGATATGCAGACCTCACCGCTGCAAGCCATCGAGCAGATCAGAAGTGCCGGTGTTCCTGTTGTGATTTTCGACGTTCCGACGACGTTTGAGGGTCTCTACCAAAAAGCCGCCGATATCGGCGAGGTGCTCGGAGTCCCCGGGGAGGGGATCGCGCTGGCCGACCAACTGCGTACGGATATCGATGAGGCTATTGCCCAGGCCGAGCCTCTCGACCCGAGTCCTGGCGTTGCCTTTGTCTACAGCCGAGGACCCGACGTGATGTTGCTATTTGGGGAGGGGATGACAACCCAACCCATCATCGAGGCGGCCGGGGGCCATGACGTTGGTGCCGAGTCCGGGATAACGGGTAGCGTCGCCGTCACTCCTGAGGCGATTGTGACTGCGGCCCCTGATGTCATTGTGATTACACAGGAAGGTCTTGATGCTCTCGGTGGAGAAGCAGGGCTTCTCGATATTCCGGGCTTTGCCGAGACTCCGGCCGGACAGTCAATGCGGATCCTGGCCTACGCAGAGGGCGACTTTTTGACGTTTGGGCCCCGAATTGGCGAGTCGCTGAGCCGGTTCATTGCTGATCTGCGCGCTGAGGTCGACGAGTCGTGACGGCAACATCCGATTTCCGCCGGCATCAAACCGTACGGAGGCGCCAGGCCTTTTCGGTGCTGGGTTTCCTGCTGGTGGCGGTGACGTTGCTGGGGCTGCTGGCAGGGTCTGTGGCCGTGGGGTTCGACGATCTGATGCACATGATCGGAGTCCGCAGCGGGCTCACCTCAGGGCCCGATCGTCTCAGCGATTCGGTTCTGTGGTCGATTCGATTGCCGCGGGTTCTGGCCGGGCTTGTCGGCGGTGCCGGGCTTGGGGTCGCCGGTGTCGCTCTGCAGGGTACGTTCCGCAATCCGCTTGCCGACCCGCACCTGGTCGGAGTAGCCCCCGCCGCGGGTCTGGGAGCCGTCGCCGGTATCGCTCTTACTCCGGCCGGGGGTAGCCCGGTGATAATGATGCTCTGCGCTGCCGCCGGCGGGGTGCTCCTTGCCCTCCTGATGATGCGGATCGCTGCGGATGTTGTGGAGTCCGGGCAGTTTGTCCTGGTCGGCATTGCATTGGGGTTCGCTTTCTTGGCAATCCTGGGAGTCGTAGTCCTCGCCTGGGACAGTCCCCGTGTCCCCACGTTCACCTTCTGGGTGTTTGGCGGATTGTCGGGGTCGACCTGGTCGCGGGTGGTGGCGGCAACGCCGCTGGTTGTCGCCGGTGCAGCCGTCGTTGTTGGCCTGGGGCGTTCGCTTGACGTGCTGGCGCTTGGCGAACAGGAAGCAAGGCACTTGGGCGTTGATGTGTCCAGGGTCAAGACCTTGGCGCTGGCAGCGGTCGGTGTGATTGTGGGAGGAGCGGTTGGGCTGGCCGGTGTTGTCGGGTTTGTGGGCCTGGTCATTCCCCTCGTATTGCGTTCATGGTCCGGCCCATCGCACCGTACGCTGGTCATCCTGTCGGCGCTGGCCGGTGCCGTTGCTCTCACGGCGATCGACATTCTCGCCCGCACAATTGCGGCACCCGTGGAGATTCCCGTCGGGTTGCTCACGGCCATTGGCGGCGCCCCTGTTCTCGTCTGGTTTCTCTTGCGGCGGCCCCGATGACGGACGCACTGGTTGTTGCTGACGATGTCACGGTGGGGCGGAACGGTCGTCTACTTCTGAATTGCGTGTCGTTGAGCGTTGCTGCCGGCGAGGTGGTGGGCATCGTCGGACCGAACGGCGCAGGCAAGTCGACGTTGCTTCGAGTACTCGCCGGCGACATAGCCCCAGAGCAAGGGCGAGCGATTCTGATGACAGCCGATGCTGCTGATGCGACCCTGCAGCAGTTGGCTCGGCTCCGAGCGTACGTTGGGCCGCAGAGCGTGTCCGACGTGGTCTTCCGAGTGGAGGAGGTAGTGGCGATGGGTCGGCACCCACTGAGTGGGTCCGATGCGGCCGCCACCGAGAGGACGGTGGCAGCGGCGATGGACATTGTCGACGTCGGTCATCTGGCAGGACGCCGGCTGCGCACCCTTTCATCCGGCGAGCAACAGCGGGTTGGGTTGGCGAGAGCGTTTGCGCAGCAGACACCGGTGCTATTGCTCGACGAGCCGACCTCCGCCCTTGATGTGGGCCATCAGGAAATGGTCCTGAAGGTGCTGCGGCACCTTGCGCACGAGGGAGCGGCGGTCATCGCTGTGCTCCATGATCTCAACCTGGCTGCGGTCCACGCCGATCGAGTTGTTCTTCTCGACGGGGGGCAGGCACAAGCAGTGGGGACACCACGAGAAGTATTCACTGCCGATCGGCTCTCCGGCGCATATCGAGAACCGATGGAAGTTATCGATCATCCGTTCCGCGATTGTCCCTTGGTTCTAACCGTCGGGACGGATTGACCTAGGCGGGTCTCCGCCATGTCCTCTCCCCAGCTTCGATCGTGATCGATATCCAATTCTCCGTTGGCGGTAGAGCGCACGAGTATGCGTCGCTTGGCGGTGTCCAAGTCACGGCGAATTGATTCGGCGGAGACTGACCCTTTGGCGGCAGCATTGTTGTTGTCGTGCTGTTGCCGGCTACCCCAAGGACTCACCCAGGACTGGCTCGGTGGCGATAGGGTGGCGCCATGTTTCCGTTTGATGAATCAATCAAGCCAATGAAGGCAAGGGCCAAGGTCAAACCACCGGAGCCGCCGGGGTGGGTATACGAGCCGAAGTGGGATGGATTCCGCATGATTGCCTGGTCGGGTGCGGAGCCGCGGCTGGAGAGCCGCAATGGCAAGGATCTGCTGCGCTACTTCCCCGAGTTGGTCGCCCCGCTACAGGAACTCCCGGCGGGGACGATTGTCGACGGTGAAGTTGTCGTCGTGCGGAGCGGGGTGACGGACTTTGATGCCTTGCAGATGCGGATCCATCCGGCTGAATCACGTATCAACATGCTTGCTGCTGAGACCCCTGCGAAGTTAATCGTCTTCGATGTGCTGGCGCACGACTCGAGGAGTTGCCTCGATGATCCCTATAGCGAGCGTCGTGCTTTGCTGGAGGAGATCTTTGTGGGCCTCGGCGCAGAGTGGCACCTGACTCCCGTCACCGGTGATATTGCTGAGGCCGAGCGGTGGTTCCATGAATTCGAGGCTGCTGGATGCGACGGCATCATCTGCAAGAACACCGCCGAGCCTTATGTGCCGGGCAAACGCAACTGGGTCAAGTGGAAGCACCGCCGCTCCGTCGACTGTGTTGTTGGTGGCTACCGCATCCACAAGGACGGCGACAAGATCGGATCTCTGTTGCTCGGTCTCTACAACGAGGAAGGGCAGCTGCATTTTTTTGGTCATTGCTCCGGGTTCACCAACCAGGACCGGGTTGAGATCTTGCAGCAGTTCGAGCAATTCCGTAGTGAAGAGAGCTTTGGGGACGAAGCTCGCCGCCCCGGGAGCGAGAGCCGGTGGAGTGCCGGCAAGGATTCCTCGTGGATTCCAGTGACCCCTGGTGTCGTTATCGAGATCAGCTATGACCAGTTGCAGGGCAACCGCTTCCGTCACGCCACCCGTTTCGAGCGCTGGCGTCCCGACAAGGATGCTGTCGAGTGCTCGATGGATCAGTTGGAGCGACCCACCGGTGCCAGTTTTGGCGATGTAGTTGGTTAGGCGGCGGAGCCGCTCAGCTTGGGAGTTCTGCTCAGATCGCTCTGATCGACATCGCCTTCTCGCTCGACTCAGCCATAGTGGCGATCGGGCTTGCCGAAGACGTGGGTGCCATGATTGCCGCCGCTGTGGTCGCCGTGATCGTGATGATTATCCTCGCCAAGCCGATCAGTGAGTTTGTCGAGCGTCACCCAACGATCAAGATCCTTGCCCTCAGCTTCCTGCTACTCATCGGCATCTCGCTGGTCGTAGAGGCGTTTGAGGGCGAGATCCCCAGGGGCTACATCTACTTCGCAATGGCATTCTCGGTCTTTGTCGAGATGCTCAACATCCGGTATCGCAAGAATCGACCTGTCGATCTGCACGTTGTCTCGCTCGACGATGCCACCGAAGCGTCTGTCGAGTAGCCGGTGTCGGATGAACACCCCGTCAACCATTGTTGATAGATCCGTTCGTATCAACTAAGGTTGATGTTATGGACAAGCTAGCAGATCTTCCCGATCCGGAGGATCCAGCAACTGCGCTGGCAGCTGTCGTTTCGATGCGACGTGCAGCCGACCGGCTTGAATTGGCCGCGGTGCAGGTTGCCATCGACGATGGTTGGTCCTGGGCGTTGATCGCCGATTCATTGGGAGTCACTCCGCAGGCCGCCCACAAGCGCCTCGCCAGTCGTGTCGGCAAGGGTTCCACGAGAAAGGCAAGCCGATGAGCCGCAAGAAACCGGTGCAGGATATCCGCACAATGAACACGCTGTTCACCGCGGCGGAGAAAGAGGCATCGCTGATCGGCGAAGCCGAATACGGGACCGAGCATCTGATCTTGGCCGCATTCGATTTGCCAGACGGGTCGGCGGTGCGTGCATTCAAGCGGGTCGGCGTGGATCCGCATGCGTTCCGCAAGGCAATCAACGATCAGCACGCGGAGGCCCTTCGTGCAATCGGAATTGCGCCCGACGATGGGAGGATCGACGGCACGCTTCCGGAGCTGCCTGAGCCAACGAGCCCGATGAAGTCCAAGGGCTCGAGCCAGAACGTGTCCAAGAAGGTCGTCAAGCTGGTCAAGAAGGAGAAGTCGCAGCTCTACGGCGCCTACATCGTGCTTGTTGCCGCTGAAGCCGAAACGGGAAGCACCTCCCGTGCCCTGGACACTCTCGGCGTCCACCGCGATGATCTGGCGAGAGCGGCCCGCATCGAGCTCGATGCCCTCAACGTCTAGGCCCTTTCCGTTCTTGCGTAGGTTCTGTTGGACATGTCGCGAGTAGATACGCAAGAACGCATGGGGGGCGTTAGTTCCAGTTCTCTTTGCGCATTTTCGACGGCTGCACCCGTGGTGGCTCGCCAGGCATCTTCGGGTAGTGCGGTGGCCAGGGGGCATCACCGATACCGTCGGCCTCATCGGCGGCCACCATGTCCAGCAATGTATCGAGACGATGGGCGACACCGTCGATACCGGCGGTTAGGTCGCCAACGTCGAGCCAGCGGTCCTTGAACGTCATGAGATCGAACGCACGATGGTCGATGCTTGCGAGCTCTGACCACTTGAACGGAGTCGACACAAACCCGGTGTGGCGGATGCTGTACGCAGATGCGACCGTGCGGTCCCGGGCCACCTGGTTGTAGTCGATGAAGATCCCGTTGCGTTCTTCCTTCCACCATGCGGTGGTTGCAAACTCATGGCGGCGTTCCAGTTCTCTGGCGAAAGCAAGGACCGCCCGCCTCATCTGGAAGTAGTCCCACGCAGGGGCGACTCGAACATAGATGTGGATGCCCCGGTTCCCCGAGGTCTTCGGATAGGACTCGTAGCCCAATTCGGTGAGGAGCTCATTGGCGGCCGCGGCGACATCACGGGCAGCTTCGAAGTCGTAGCCGTCGGTGGGGTCGAGATCGATGCGGAGCTCATCGGGATGGTCGATGTCGTGACCGCGGGCGTTCCACGGGTTGAAATCGAGGCAGTTCATCTGTGCCATCCACAACACATCGCCGACATCGAGCGGCAGGAACATCCGGCCTGGCCGCGCTGAGGGGAAGCGGACATCAACCGTGCTGCGGGCGTTCTTGGGCGCTCGCTTCACAAAAAAGGGATCCTCGCCGACACCTTTGGTCCAGCGCTTCAGACTCACCGGTCTGTTGTACACGCCACGCAAAGCACCCTCACCACACATCAAGAAATGCTCGGCGACATCGAGCTTGGTCCAACCCTGTTCTGGGAAGACAATCTTGTCCGGGCTCGAGATCCGCACCTGTCGTCCTGCGGCTTGTAGATGTACTTCATTTCGACTCACCTACGCATTATGTCGCGTGCCGGTCTGAGATGGGTTGATGAGACGTCTCGCCGACGTGGTGGCTCCGTGTTTCGGGGTGACCAATCAACGACAGATCCGCCAGGTGCTTGCCGCTGGCCGCAAAAGACGGCTGGTGCGAAGTCCGCCGATGCAGTGCGCTAGGAGGGCTACACCCATCGTCTTTGGGCGCTCGTCTCTGCGATGGAGGACGTGGTTCGCGGTGACGACGCAGTCCTCGTTTCTGTTCCCGCCGTTGGTCGGGGTTACTCAGTTCGGCCAGAGCCGGCTAGCCGCTTCTACAGGTCGAGCGCCCGCACCAGAAACGCTGCCATTTGGCCGCGGGTCACAGGGACGGTCGG
>JAAETI010000006.1 GCA_024228555.1 bacterium
AGAAGATCGTCCTTGCTGCTCACATGGTTGTAGAGCGACATGGCCTCCACTCCGAGGTCAGCGCCGAGTTTGCGCATACTCAGCGCCCCTTGTCCGAACCGGTCGATGAACGAAAGGGCAGCACAGGCGACGCGCTCTCGGCTCAGAGGGGCCCGTGAAGAGGTCATGTGGGCCGAGCCTACATCGCCGTCACGCCGGCAGACCAACGGCCCATTCGAGAACGGTGAACTGCCCCAGGCCGGCGGCGTCGAGCAGTGCCTCTGCCTCACTCACCCTGCTGTGCATCTCGATCGCCACAAGGTCTGGGGTGGCGCGGTGAGCAGCCCAGTGAACTCTGCCTTCATCGACCAGCGAGTCGATGCCGTGCCTCCGCAGCCAGGTCCGCTGGCGCTCGATGCGATCGGGTGGTCGAATCGCCGACACCGCGCTGACATCGATGTCGGCTGTGATGTCCTTGGTTCCGGGTTGATGCAACGCCGGGCCAGCCTCCCCGTGTTCGCTGTAGGTGCGCAACCATTCACGCGAGGACCCCGTGGCGTAGCTATCCACGGCGTAGTCGACCACCACAAGCCGACCGCGATTCAATCGCCCCAGCGTCGTGCATAACTTAATTAAAGACTAAAGACTAAAGGCTAGAATAATTAAATTATACTAACTAAAGGCTGACTTAAGTTAAGATTAGCAGATTTTAAGTTAAAGGC
>JAAETI010000007.1 GCA_024228555.1 bacterium
CACACTCACTATCGCATCGGCGGTGACGTCGACGAAGGACGGGTAGAACGAGCCATCGCCCTCACGGAAGACAAGTACTGCTCCGTCCACACCATGCTCGCCGCCTCCGCCAAAATGACCCGAACCGTAGAGTTCGTCTAGGCGCGGGTCGTACGACGGGTTGAGCATGTCTTGTGACGAGTGCACGTCCTCCCCCTCCCGGTCTAGTCCCTCCCTACGGTCAGTCCTAGCCCCGCCCTCCCGCAAGGGGAGGGCTGCCGGAAAGCAATCACCCCTTGATGGGGGGATCGGTCGGGCGTAGCCCGAACGAGGGGGGTGAAGACCGTGATCTGCCACCGTTCTACTCGGTCGAAACCTGTTTCGACCGAAACTGGAGTTCGCAAGGCGAACTCCCAAGGAACTCGCTCTGCGAGTTCCCAAGCTACGCTTTGCCGCATGATCTTTTCGGACCGCACTATCAAAGAAGCCGTGGCCGCCGGCCGTATCGTTATTGACCCATTCGACATCGACATGGTCCAGCCTTCGAGCATCGATCTGCGCTGCGCCTCTGTCTTCCGTGTCTTTGAGAACCACAAGTACCCGGTCATCGACCCCAAGGCCCCGCAGGAGGATCTGACTACTGAGATCTCCGCAACCGAAGACCAGCCGTTCATTCTGCACCCTGGGGAATTCGTTCTCGGGTCAACTGCTGAGGTGGTTGGTCTTGCCGACGACATCGTGGCTCGGTTGGAAGGCAAGTCCAGCCTGGGCCGGATCGGATTGCTCATCCACTCGACCGCTGGCTTCATCGACCCTGGCTTCCAAGGCCAGGTCACCCTGGAGCTTTCCAACGTGGCCAATCTTCCGATCGCCATCTACCCACGGATGAAGATCGGCCAGGTGTCCTTTTATCAACTCAGCACGCCGGCCGAGCACCCGTATGGGTCCCCAGGCGCAGGCTCGAAATACCAGGGGCAAAGCGGCCCAACTCCGTCGCGTGTCCACCACGACTTCCCGGAGGAATGATGGCTACAACGGCGCTCGTCGGCACGATCATGATCGACTGCAACGACATCGATGCAATGGTGAAGTTCTGGTGTGAAGCTCTCGGTCTGGAACAGAAGGTCCGCTATCCAAAGTACGTGTGGCTGAGCCGACTCAGCGAGGGTGGGCCGGCATTGGCCTTCCAGCAGGTCCCTGAACCTCGTATGGGGAAGAACCGCATCCACTTGGATCTTGTCGCCGAGGACCCCGCCGCCTTTGCGGAGCGGGTTCTTGAACTCGGCGGATCAAGAGTGGAGGATCACGAGGTAGAGGGATTCCACTGGTCCGTGCTTGCCGACCCGGAGGGCAATGTGTTTTGCGTGACGGAGGCTGGGCAGTAGATCTGGCGAGTGAGGTCAAGCCGAATCGCCTCGTGCCTAGCCACAGGACCGAGTGGCGACGACTAGCTAATGGCGGTGCCCTCGGTGAGCCACAGGCCTAGCTCGGTTCGGTCGGGTGCATGCAACGTCCCATCTCGAACAAAGAGAGCCCTATCGACATAGTTGATCGCAGCCGGGTCGTGCGACGCCATCAAGACTGTGGTCCCCGAACGCGCTACCGAGCGCAGCAGATCCAATATGGCGGCGCCTGTTGTCGTGTCCAGCTCACCGGTCGGCTCGTCTGCGAGCAAGTAGCCGGGCTCGTGGACAAGCGCCCGAGCGATCGATACGCGCTGCTGTTCGCCGCCGGACAGCTCGTCCGGCCGGTGACTGGCACGGTCCAGCATCCCGACAGAATCGAGAGCACCGTTGACACGATCCCATGCCTTGCGACCGCCTACTCCCAAGAGGCGAAGCGCAACGTCAACGTTCTCGTATGCGGACAGCAGCTGCAGCAGCCCGGCGTTCTGGAACACGAATCCAAGCTTGGAACGGCGCAGCAAAGCGGCGGCGGACTCAGACCGATCATCGACGCGTTCTCCATCCATCAGCACCTCTCCCTGATCGGGAGACAGCAATAGACCGGCCATTTGCAGCAAGGATGTCTTGCCAGATCCGGACGGGCCGAACAACGCGACGAACTCGCCGGGCTCCGTCGTGAGATTCACATCAATTGCGCCGATGGCTCCATTGGGATAGCGCTTTGAAACGTTGCGGAACTCAATCGCCATCGTTACCTCCTGATGGCTCCAACAGAATGCCCTCATCGACCAGCGTGGCCTTGAGCTCGTCGTTGATGCCGGCCTCGGCGAGAAGCTCGCGGGGCAGCTGCACCATGCCCCTGCCGTCCACCGCAAGCAGTTCATGGGTTTCGAAGCGACCCTGGGTGGCCATCCGACCGTCGGCGAGACGCACAACCCGATCGGTGCGCTGGGCGAGGGCAACATCGTGGGTAACCACCAGAACACTCAGCCCACCGTCGTGTGACATGCGGCGCAACAAATCGTAGATGCCGAGCGAAGTCCCGGTGTCCAGCTCACCGGTCGGTTCGTCGGCGAGCAGCAGCTGGGGTCCAAGCGAAAGCGCCACACACAACGCCAGCCGCTGTTGCTCTCCGCCAGACAGAGTGCTGATCCTTGCATAGGCGTTGCTACGCAGCCCGGTCGCCTCCAGCAACGCCAGGGCACGCTTCTTGCGGCGCCGAGTGGGAACGCCTGCCAGAAGCATTGGCAGCTCGATATTTTGGATCGCGTTTAGATAGGGCACCAAGTTCCTGGTGAAGTCCTGCCAAAGGAATCCCACCCCGCGGCGGTAGTAGGTAACCCGTTGCTTGGACGTGAGGTCTGTCAGGTCGGTTCCTGCGACCTCTACCTGACCCGCCGATGGTGTCTCCAATCCAGCCAGGATCTGCAGCAACGTAGATTTACCCGCCCCAGACTTGCCGACGATAGAGATGAACTCACCCTTGTCCATGGTGAAGTCAAGCCCCTGCAAGGCGACCACCTCGAGGTTGCCCTGTTTGTGGATCTTGATGAGGTTGTCACATTCGATGATCCGGGTCATCAGCGTTCCACCTCCCGCAAGACTTCGCTCATCCGTTTCGCTGACACGCGTCGTGTCGCCCACACAACCGAGAACACAAGCAAGACGCTTACGATGGCGATGTATCCCAACAGCACCGCCCAGTTGACAGAAATGAGAATCGGCGGCTCGATATCGGTTGCGGTCTCGCCCAGCTGGAGGAAGGGCAGCATCGCCCACATCAGGGCGATTCCGCCGTAGGTACCGATCACCGCGCCAAGGCCAAGCACAGCCAACTGCTCTACCGTGAAAGTCGCCGCTACCCCACGCCGCGGGAAGCCGAGAGCGCGGAGGACACCCATCTCTCGGGCGCGCCGGGTCACTGCCAGCAACACGTATCCAGTGACACCGGCAAGCGCCAAAGCTACTGAGACGGCGGCACCAACGAACAGCACGGCCACCAAACCGACCTGCACCGGTCGGCTCGAAAACTCACCTGCGGCCTCCTTCAGAGTGACAATGTCGTCGGCCTCATCACCGGGCAGGAATTGGGCGTTGATGAGCCGAATGGTGGCGTCGGGATCATCCGACTCGATCCACAGTTCCTGCGGGATCTCAACTCGAGCGATGGCAGTCTTGAAGCTCCAGGACGGTGGGCCGTTGAGCCAACCGTTGAGCGCATCCAGGTCGACAATCATGCGCCCCTCGCGACGCTGGTCATTCATGGCAGGGACTCTGTCGACAAAGCCGACCACCTCCCCGTCAAATAGCTCTGCGCCAATCGAGAAGGGTGCGGTGTCGCCAACCTCCAGCCCTGCATTGGCAGCGACCTCTCGATCAACGAGGACATGCAGATCGTCGAGCAGGGCCCGCAACGTCGGTACCGCAGCGTTGAGGTTGGTCCGAACTCCGGGCCCTACCCAGAGGTCGGCTTGCCCCTCCGCATAGAGGGGCGATCGCTCAAACTCAGAGGCGGTTGGCGCCATTGCCTCGGAAGGAATCTCGTCGTAGTACGCATCAGCCGCACGCGAGGCAAGCACGTCTTTCTGAATGGCCAGACCGTTCCTCGGTTCGAGCCCGATGAGGTCCAGAGGGACTTCATCGTCGCCAACGGTCCGGTAGCCGCGGATCAGGATCGATTCGCCGTTGAGAATGGTATTCCCACCGGGGTTTGATCGCTCCACCCACATGGCATGGAGCGTGAGCGGTGGAACTGGATCCGACAAGTAGGTGTTGAGCCCATCGGTGAGATCGACCTCGACCGTCGACCATTCCGTGTCGAGGAAGTCATTCTCCGCCTGCATCGTCCAAACGCGGCTATCCGCATCGAAGACTTTCAACATGAGTCGCAGACTGGCGTCGGGTTTGCTGCCTTCGAGCTCGACCTGCTCAGCCCAGCTCAACGGAACCACAACACCGTCGATCAACAGGCTCGTTGCCCCCACCGGGAGCGTGATACCCAGCTTGGGGGGCTCTCCCTGCGGTCGCAGGACATCGAAGACCTCGTGTGGATCATCGGCACCAAAGTCAGATCTCCAGGTGATGACCTCGGCAAACTCGAAGGGTCGAACCGCAAGTACCTCGGCGCGTCTGGTGCTCTGCCGCGGGGCGCCATCGGTTCGCAGCACGGCGGTACCGACATCTCCTGCAGGCACGGTGAGATAGCCCGCCTCGTCTTCGATCACCCGCACATCGGTTCCGGCGAAGAAGGCCGCCCGGTCTTGGAAAGACTGCTCGAGGGTTCCTGCATAGGTAAGCGCAAACGCACCAAGTCCGGTGGTCAGCCACACGAGAAGAGCCAGGCGGCCGTACGGAACCGGGTTGCGGCCCAGATGCCAGCCGGGCAGGGCAAAAGAGAGGCCCGGTGCCTTGGTCATCAGCCAGCCGATGATCCGCAGCAGCCATGGCAGCAGCCGCAGCAACACCAGTGCTCCTGTGAAGAGCAGCAACACAGGAAAGACCACGGCAAGGGCGTCGAGTCGTACTTCACCGTCCGACGTGTTGATGAAGCCACGCTGGACCAACTGAAGAAGAATCACGACTGAGAGAGCGATTGCAAAGAGATCCAGGTTGTAGCGCTGCCATACCGAGCTTCCGGCAGGCCGTGCCGACAACGATCTCAACTCAAGCACCGGTCGACGGGCGAACGGCAGGATCGCCAGACCCATAGAAAAGAAGGTGGCGATCGCCCCACCCACCACATATGGCGCGATCGAGGCAACCTGCGACACCTGAAGCGGCTCGCCACCGGTGAGATCCGACAGCGGGGGGATCCTGCCGGTCACTCCGACCAAGAGCCTTGCCACATAAGGGGCAGCCAACGCGGCCACGGCCGCGACCACCGCCGACTGTGCCATGTGGATACCCGTGGTCTGCCAGGTACTTGCCCCACGAGTCTTGAGCAACGCAATCTCGGGACCCTCGCGTTCTAGCTGCAGCGCCGAGGTGTAGATCAGGAAGTAGAGCGCACCACCGACCACAAGAGCCAAGATCGCCAGGATGGGCCCGCCCACGGTGACCGAGCGAATATCAAACTCGTCGAGGAGCAACGGAAGTGCGGTGTTCGCCGCGATGCGACCACCGCTGTCCTGACTGGCTTGCGCTCTGAAGTTGTTGAGGGCACCTCGGATCAGTTCGACTTCCTCGAACTGGAGGGACTCCGGGTCGAAGTCAAGCACCCAACGCTGGGTTACGGTCATGTTGGGAAGACCCCTGGTCGGTCGCAGCCATGGATCGTTCACCGCGGCAATACCGACCGGTGCGGTCCATGCGTCAAAGGTTTCGAGAGGCAGGTAGATCATCCGCGTTGGATCATCCACACTCCAAATCTTTGCGCCGACATCCAACGGGGCGACAATGGCGGCGATCTCCACCAGTTCGAACACCTCGGGCCGTCCGGTAAACGGTTTGAGCACAAACTGGTCACCAAGACCCAATTGGGAGAGCTTGGCCACATCCGAGCCAACCGCAATGGGAAGCGGTGCAGCATTGTCCCCAGGGGCTTCCAATAGCGGTCCCGGCCACGCGCCCTCGATGACCTCGAGATGCTGCGACAGCGTTGGGCTGGTCAACATCCGTACCTGGAGCGCCTCGCGGGGCGGTGTCGGATACGGCGGACTGGGTACCTCGGTTGGCTCCTCAGTTATGTCGAGCTGTGAATTGGCCAGCTCGATTTCTGCTTTCAGCGTCTTCCATTCCTCACCGAGGGCAATCCAATCGACTGAGCCCCCCGTCGGAATCACGATCAGCTCGCGAGTCTGCAGTCGTTCGACCTGGCTTGGGTACCAGTCCGATATCTCTGCGGCCTGCAGCCGGTTGATGATTTCGCGGTTGGCTTCCGCCTCGGTAGACCCGTAGCTGGTGGTTTGCACAAACGCGGTTACGTCTACCTCCTCGGCTAGGGCACTCTGCAGCGAGAAGCGGAGGTCCACAGCCCTGACCGAGTCTTGATACAGCGGGACCACAACGAGCAGGGCAATGACGAGGGTCGCGCCGAGCAGCGAACCAATCAGTATTCCACGCTTCGCCCACAGACGCCGCGTGACAAGCTCCAGATAGGTGACGAGCTTCACGTCGTTTGTCCCTTGCCTCCGGACAGGCCACCCACTCTAATCAAAGGGAGGTTCCGAACCGTTCAGATACCGCGCAGCTCGAACTCATCGGAACGGAAACAGGCGACGGCTCTTGACGCGTCCGCCGCAACGAGACGAGGCAACGCAGCGGTGCACACATCCGTAGCGTACGAACACCGTTCGATGAGCGCACACCGGTCGACCGGGACGTCGGTGATCTTGGGAACATCGCCTTCGATGGGGTGAAGCCGTGTGACACCGGGACGGGGCAATGCGCCCAGCAATCCTTCTGTGTAGGGGTGCAGCGGATTCCGAAACACGGTGCCGACCTCGCCAACCTCGACGATCCGACCCCCGTACATTATCGCCACTCTCGTTGCCAGGGCGGCGACCTGGGCCAGGTCGTGGGTGATAAAGATCATGGCCATCTTGCGACGGCTCTGCATCTCGCGGATGAGGTTGAGAATGGAAGCCGCCACCCCAGCATCGAGACCGGTGAGTGGTTCGTCAGCCACCAGCAGCCGCGGTCCTTTGACCAGTGCGGCCGCCAGCATCGCCCGTTGCGCTTGCCCTCTGCTGAGTTCGTCTGGATAGGCAACAAACTTGGATGCCTTGGGTAGCTGCACTTCACCGAGTGAGTCGAGGACCCGCTCTTCGATCTCCGCGAGACTGAGCTCCGTGTGCTCGTCGAGCGTCTCCCCTGCCTGATCACCAATGATCGACACTGGATTCCAGCCCCCCAGCGCGTTCTGGAACAGGACACCGACCTCGGTGCCCATGACCCGGCGCCAGTCATCATCGAGCGATTCCTCCATGAAGCGCTCACGCTTCATGACCCGACGTCGGAACCGCCGCTGTCTCCGCTCCGCCAGCTCCTTGGTCGGTCGGATCTGGGCACCGTCAAAGATCACCGTGCCCCTGGCGACCTTGGCGCCTATCCCAAGCAGACCGAGGCTCCCCATTACCGAGAGGGTCTTGCCACTCCCCGACTCACCGACCACCGCAAGGACTTCGCCAGGGGCGACCTCGAAACTCACATCCCGGACAGCCTCCACCCACCCATACGGCAAAGCTGGGCCGTACGGCTCAATCATCACGCCATGTTCCGGCCGATGTCGCGCCGCATCCATGTCGTTGACCGCTACAGCAAGATTGCGGACCTCAAAGATTGGCTGGGGCATGCAGCACCTCTCCGGTGGTGGCATCACGGGCAGCGATCAACCCACCCGCCAGCACCAAACCTATCCCAATCCACTGCCAGACATCAGGTACCTCGCTCAAGAAAATCAGCGCCAGCACAACTGCCGACGCCGGCTCGATATGGAGAATGACACTCACGATGGCGACGGAGTGCTCGTTGATCGCGGTCCAGATGATCAAGAAACTGAGACCGGTGAGGACCACGCCGAGCGTCAACAGCGGGAACGGATTGGCCAACGTCTCCTCGACCGCTCCCGGCAGCCATGGCGAAAGGACGACGGCGGCAACCAGTAATTCACCAGTAGTGACCGCCAACGGTCCCACCGAATCTACAGCTGCTTTGGACACCAACATGAGTAGCGAGATAGCCGCGGCAGATACGAGGGCTGCAGCCACTCCTCCGAATGCGAAGCTGGTCGAGTCACCGGCACTATCTCGAACGACCACGACGACCACGCCAACGAACGAGAGACCCAGCGCCCAATAGACCCGCGGTGGCACCACGTCACCAAGTAGGCGGGGGGCAAGCACAGCCGCCGACACAGGCCCAAGAAACACCACCGCCAAAGCCACCGCGACCGTGGTGTTCTTGATCGCCCAGAAGAAGGTCGCCCAATGGATCGCCAGTAGAACGCCTGCAATGACGATCTCCCGCCGATGCGTTCCAGGCAGCCGAAGCCTCCCGGTCGCCGCCATGATGACCAGCAAAGTCAATGCGCCAAGCCATACCCGGGAAGCAACCAGACTCTGCCACGCTATGTCTTCGCGGACGATCAGCGGAATCGCACCCAGCCCGAAGGCTAGGACCACAAGGACGACAAGAGAGCGGATGCGGCGAGAGGACATGGATCCAGACTAGGTGGTGCACCCCGAAGGATCCGCCGACGTGTTCTTGCGTGCGCCCCCACCTGAACCCACCCACCACATTTGCGGCATGAGCTACGCAGGAACACCCAACTGTGGACTAGTCCGTTGGAGAACGGATTGATTGGTCCTATTGAATTTGCAGAAACCGGCCGACAGGGAAGGTACATAACCAAGGGCGGTAGTTCCACTCCATGGAACAACAACGGAGGTCCCCTTCCCTCCGACTCCTCCTCAGAGCGGCCGTCCTGGGTATTGCGCAAATGCAGCCCCCTCCAAGGGGGCTGCATTCTTTGCACCTAACCCCAAACCACACCGAGTTCACCGCTGAGAACCATGGCCGCCGCGCCGAGCACAACGGCCGAGGGACCTAGATGGGAAACTGTCACCTCGGGAGCCCATCCCCCGTACGACTCAATGCCGGTCGCAACGTTCTCGGATACCGAAAACCACCGGGCAAGCTGTCCTCCGACCACAACCTTGTCGATGTCGAGAGCCATAACGACAGGAGCCAGCGCAGAACCGAGATAACGGGCGGCTTCATC
Source organism: bacterium (assembly GCA_024228555.1). Taxonomy (GTDB): domain Bacteria; phylum Actinomycetota; class Acidimicrobiia; order Spongiisociales; family UBA5794; genus JAAETI01. Next base: position 9,106 of record JAAETI010000007.1, read on the forward strand.
GACCCGCGGGGTCGTCTCGGCGGCGAGCCGATTTCGTCCCTCCGTCGTCATGTCAATGTAGTCGGGACCCAGGATCTGAATCATCGATAGTCTCGTACCGAGACAGCCGGTCCGGCCACAGCCGCATGGGTCATCCCAGCCCGCCATCGTGAGATGGGTCAGATCTCCTCCCCGTATTGGTGTTCTGTTGAGCCGCGCCGATGTGATGATGCCGACTGCAACACGATCGTCGACCTTCACATAGAGCATCCGCAACACGGGATCCGATGAGGTACGGCCAAACTCAGCGACGGCTGCCGCCTCCGCATCACTGGCAATGTAGGTGGGCAGACCGTAGACATCCTCGAGCTGATCGCGGAGATCAATATCTGTCCACTCGAGTTGCTCAGACAGGACGACGCGGCCGTCTTGGGCCACAGCACCCGGAACACCGATGCCGATCCCCAGCGCCGGAGCTGTTGCCTCTCCCACCAACTCGCCGATTACGCGGTGGGTCTCTTCGAGTACCTCACTGCCGGTCGGGTCAAGCGTCTTGCCCGCGGCGGTTGCCACGATCCGGCCACGCAGATTGAGCAACGCTGCCTCAATCGGGTGACGTGACAGATCGACCGCAACCGTAAACCGACCGGCAGGATCAAGTTCAACGAGCGTCGGAGGTTTCCCCCCGGTTGAAGCGCCCTGCCCTGACTCGACTACCAGACCCTCGGCGAGCAAGCCTGCAGTGATATCCGATACCGTTGCTCGCCCCAGACCGGTGGTGCGGGACGCATCGGCGCGGCTCACGGGGCCGCGGTCAAAGATCTCCTGGAGCAAGAGACGACGGTTGTTGATTCGAGTCTCATCCGGATGGGTCTTCGCAATCGGACGCAGACCGGGTGTCTGCGGCATGAGGCCTCCCTCCAACGACGAACGGCGCCCCGAGCGGGGCGCCGTTCGTGCGGTTGGCTTCGTTAGACCGCGGTGCCCACCCGTAGGCCGGTTGCGGGATCGAAGAAGTGCAGCTTCGTGGTATCGACAGTGACGGTCAGTTCCTGTCCAAGCGAAACCGGTACGTCCGACGTCACCCGGGCGGTGAACTTGGTCGTATCGCCAAGTGACGAAACGTCGGCACCAGTATCGGCAAGAAGCTCCTCGATGTCTGGTGTAACGACCGGCGGCTGTTCGAGCTCGAAGTGCACAAACGTCTCATACCCAAGCATCTCAGCAACTGTGACGGTTGCGGTGATCGTACGGTCCGGTGCCGGGCCGGTGATAGCTTCGGCTTCGAAATTGCCGGGCCTGATACCCAAGACGAGTTGCTCGCCGAGACGCTCGACAAGACCAGGGTGACGGTCGATTGCGACCTGGTCAACGAGCAGCCGCAGTCCGGCGAACTTGGCGTACAAGCCAGTCGCATCCTGCTCGAGCGTGGCGTTGACCATGTTCATGGCAGGGCTTCCGATGAAACCCGCAACAAACATGTTGACGGGGTTCGAGTACAGCTCCCCAGGGGAAGCAACTTGCGAGAGATTGTCGGGACGAGCCGCGGTTACCGGCTTGAGTACTGCAACGCGGTGCCCGAGAGTCATTGCCTCGATCTGGTCGTGAGTCACATACACGGTCGTGGTCTTGAGACGATGGTGCAGCTCGCTGAGCTCAGTGCGCATCTGCACACGCAGCTTGGCGTCGAGGTTGGAAAGCGGCTCATCCATCAGGAATGCCTTCGGTTCACGGACGATGGCACGACCCATGGCCACACGCTGTCTCTGGCCACCAGAGAGCGCCTTTGGCTTGCGATCGAGGAACTCTGTGATCTCCAGAACCGCGGCGGCTTCCTTGACACGGCGATCGATGTCTGCCTTGTCCATCTTGCGAAGCTTCAGACCGAAGGCCATGTTGTCGTAGACCGTCATGTGCGGGTACAACGCATAGTTCTGGAAGACCATGGCGATGTCACGGTCCTTTGGCTGAACATCGTTCACCAACGTCTCACCGATATACATCTCGCCCTCAGAGATCTCTTCGAGACCAGCGATCATGCGAAGGATCGTTGACTTGCCGCAGCCCGAGGGCCCAACCAGCACTAGAAACTCTCCATCCACAATCTCGAGGTCCACATCACCAACGGCGCGTGTGCCGTCGGGGTAGATCTTTCCGAGTTTTGTCATCGTGATACTTGCCATAGCCCTCTCCGTGTCGGCGGCTTTGATCGGGTCCCATACTAAGTCATCAGAATTGATTTTGCACGCCGAAGATGAGGTTCGCGAAAAAGAGGCCAGGCCTGCTATCTCGAGCCGCGGGGCGGTGCGCTAGAACTGCGAGAAACCATCTCGATTGGGAGCTCGTCGTAGATCACCGAACGAGGATCGGTCTGCATCAGGTCGAGCAAGATGCGGGCACCCCGCGCTCCCGACTCGTACAGCGGCTGCCTGATCGTCGACAAACCGAGATGCTCTGCGATCTCCAGATCATCGAAGCCAATCACCGATAGGTCCTCGGGCACCCGTACTCCCCTGGCCTGGGCAGCCTGGGCGATGACCATTGCATGGGAATCTGCCGCTGCCACCACTGCCGTCGGTGGCTCGTCCAGGTCCAACAGTTCGTTAGTCGCCGCCAGGGTCACAGGGTGCTGGTGGGGGCCCACCTTGACGTAGTCATCAGGTACCTCCAGCCCGGCATCAGCCATCGCCTTGCGATAGCCGGTTCGTCTCTTGGCGGTGGGACTGAACCCGATGGAGTCCTCCCAGTCAAGGACAAAAGCTATCCGCTCATGGCCAAGCTCAATGAGATGCTCCGTAGCCATCCGCCCGCCGCGCTCATCGTCGATATAGATACTCGAGATCCCTGGTAGCTGCCCATCGATACTCACGACCGGCACAGCGTTACCTGTCAGCATGCTGACGGCATCGTCATCCGGCTGGATCGAGACGAGAAGACCGCCAGCACATCGGTCGGGGCGAAGCAGATCACGCACCTGATCGCGGTAGTCATCGACACTGCTGACGTTGTGGAGTATCACGTCAAAACCGGATTCGGATGCAACATCGAGGATGCCTCGCAGCCGCTGCAACGCAGAGGGAGTTGTCATCCGCTGCACCACGGCAGCGAGAACACCGGCAGTGCCCGTTGACAGACCACGAGCGAGGAAGCTGGGCCGGTAGTTCATCTCATCAATGATCGCCAGGACCCGAGCCCGGGTCCGATCGCTCACCAGGGGGCTCTCGTTGAGAACCCGAGATACGGTCCCAACCCCAACACCCGCACGCTCAGCGACGTCCGAAATCGTCGACATTCCACTCCCAGTACCGAGGAATGGAAACGGTACCAGAATGCCTCCGGTTAACCCGCTTCGACAGGCGCCACCATGGTCTCTACATCCTCGCCAGGACCGCGCCCATGTTCCACTGCCGCACCACCAATGTCGGGTATCCCCATGTGCAGCATCTCAAGATTGGTGCCATCGCCATCCCGGCTGAGGGTCACGACCGAGCCTGGGTCGCATCAGGGCTGTCGATCTACATGTGATCAGACATAGCGAGCGGGAGGTACAGTCCACGGAATGGATCGACCGCTGCGTGCGCTGATGCTCGGAGGCATCGCTTGGAACACAATGGTCTATCTAGACACGTTCCCCGAGCCGCGACCGCACACGGTCTTTGCCAAGGGGAGCTACACCACGGTCGGATCTTCGGGAGCTGGGAAGGCGCTCAACATGCGCCATCTGGGTGCAGAGACGACGTTGTGGGGGCTGCTCGGCGACGACGAACCGGGCGAGGCGGTCCGTGAGTTCATGTGCAATCGCGGCGTCACCCTGTTGACCGACGTCGATCCAAAGGGAACGATGCGGCACATCAACCTGATGGATGACTCCGGCGACCGCATCTCGATATTTGCCAATGCGGGATCTCACGAGTTCGAAGTCGACATCGATCGGATCCGTCCCATCGCCAGGGACGCAGATATCGTTTCGGTAACCATCATGAACTACTGCCGAGCTTTCCTCCCCATGCTGCAAGGGCTAGGCAAACCGATCTCGGTAGACATTCACGACTGGGACGGTGTGAACCCCCACCACGACGAGTTCATCACCGCAGCCGACTACCTCTTCATGAGCTCGCTTGCCATGCCCGACTGGCGCAGTTTCCTGGAGACCCGAATCGCAGCTGGAGCGACCGCCGCGATCTGCACCCACGGGGCAGCGGGCGCTAGCGGCATCACCGCAGGCAAAGGGTGGGTCGATGTGCCGGCGGTCCCTGTCGAATCCGTTGTCGACACCAACGGTGCCGGGGATGCTTGTTACGCAGGCTTCATGAGCTCGTGGCTGACAGGCGAGGGCCTAGAGGATTCTCTGCGCCGCGGGGCCGCGACCGCGTCTGCTGTCGTTCAGTCACCGGACCTCGCCCCGACCTAGCTCCAGTGCTCCTGAAGCAGTCCCAGCACGTGGCTCCAAGCGTTATCGAAATACGCCATGTAGTCGTCCCAATCCGATCCCTCAAGAAACCCGGTGTGGACCAACCGCACCAGCGTTGCCTCAGGCACAGCTGCGGTGAAGGTAAGCACCACCCAGGTGTTGGCGCTGCGCAGCGGCAACTGTGGTGGGGCGTTCCAGGTGAACGACAGCGACTCTCCCGGAACATATGCCAGCACCCGGCAGCCTTCCGACCCTTGCTCCCCCTGCGGTTGCTGGAGACTGAAGAGGATCTCGTACGGACCGCCAATACGTAGCTGGATATCGCTGGCCGCGGGACCCCACCATGAGGCGATACCTTCGTTTGACGCCCACGCTGCCCAGACCGTGCTCGGCGAGGCAGCAACTTTGGCCTCTTTGACCAGCGATCGAATGTCGGGGCCCGCGGCCGGAATCGTTGATGTATCCAAGTGCCTCAGTCCTTGTTGATCGGGCGAGATGTTCTGAAGAAGAAGATACCGACCACGACCCCAACAATGACGACAAGCCCACCAGCCACAGCTGAACCAGACCACGACGCCAGCAGACCCAGCCCAATCCAGGAAACCTCAGCGGACAAAGCAGCCCCCAGAGTTGAGAAGACCATCGAGGTCATTCCCGAGGTGGTGCGTGCAATGTGCCATTGGGCCGGCAGTAGAGCTGGGGCGAAGATCAATTGGCCACCAAAGGAGGCGAGTATCAGCGCACTAAACGCACCGAGCGCAATCAACCCAATCTGTGCTCCCACGATGCGACTGTTGACCGCTGGTGCCGTATCACTTGCCATACCTCAACAGTACGCTGCGGGTCTGACAAGGAACCGCACTCTTCTGCAGCCGGTTGGCCTAGATTTGGGGTGCGGCTGAATACCGCCGGACGCAAAGTCAACCGCAAACTCTCACATTTCGTACCCACTTCGAACCGGAGGCCATCGCATGAGAGTCACCGTTTGCGAGCTGAGCGACAGGCGTCACAAGCTCGAGACACAATGGACCGATCTTGTCGACCACTGCCGTCAGCAACGATCAGAGCTGATCGTGTTGCCAGAGATGCCCTTCTCGCCCTGGCTTGCGAGAAGTGAGGTAGCGGATCAATCGGGATGGATGTCGGCTGTGATCGAACACGAGAGTTGGCGCAAGGCCTTGATGGATCTCGTGCCCACTGTCGTTTTGGGCTCCGATCCGATTGTCGACAGTGGGACCAACCTCAACGAAGCCTATGTGTGGTCGGCCGTCCGCGGATACCAGGCGGCTCATCGCAAGTACTACCTGCCGGACGAGCAAGGGTTCTGGGAAGCTCACTGGTATGAGCGCGGCCCCAAAGAGTTCCTCGCCCACGAGGTGGCCGGCGCCCGGGTCGGCTTCTTGCTGTGCACTGAGATGTGGTTCACGGAACATGCCCGCGCCTACGGACGGCAAGGAGTCGACATTCTGGCTGTTCCTCGAGCTACCGGTTTGAGTTCGGCGGACAAGTGGGTCGCCGGGGGCCGGGCCGCCGCGGTCACCTCAGGAGCGTTTTGTCTTTCCTCTAACCGTGGCGGTATCGACTCAGCTGGATTCGAGTGGGGAGGCCACGGCTGGATCATCGAACCAGAAGAAGGTGATGTCCTTGGTGTTACGAGTCAAAGCGAACCCTTCCTCACCGTCGATATTGATCTCGAGATGGCCAGAAGCGCCAAGAAGACCTATCCCCGGTATGTGGCCGAATAAGAGAGTCGTCCGAGGACCCGGTAGCCTATCTGGTGGAGGTTCAGATGAAACGGCTCATTCCGCTAGCAATCGTCCTCACCTTGTTCCTGGCGGCCTGCGCCGCAGGCGCCAATCCTGAAGTCGGAGCCACCAGCGCCGACGGCGATATCGCCGGTTTCTGGACGGGTCTGTGGCACGGGCTCATCGCACCCATCACGTTCATCATCTCGTTGTTCACCGACGACGTGAACTTCTACGAGGTCCACAACAACGGGAACTGGTACGACTTTGGATTCATATTTGGCGCCACCATGTCTCTAGGCGGCTCCTCCCGAGGCACCAAACGCCGGTAACTGGGAACTCGCCTGCAGCGAGTTCCTTGGGAGTCTCCTCCGGAGACTCCAGGGAATGCGACCGGGAACTACCCAAAAAGCAGTTCCTTGGGAACCTCCTCCGGAGACTCCAGGGACGACCTGCGCTCGTTATGGGAAGTAGATCACCTCTTCACCCCCCTCGTTCGGGCTACGCCCGACCGATCCCCCCATCAAGGGGGGATTTGCCTGAAACAACCCACCACGAGACCGGCACAGCCGAGCTCGCAAGCTGCCCGCAGGGCAGCCGCACTCAGATGACTGGGGTGTCGCGGCCCATGTCGGAGAAGAGGGTGAACTCGGGGAGGAAAGTTAGGTCGACACGGCCGACTGAACCCTGGCGGTGTTTGGCGATGGCGACCTCGGCGATGCCCTTGGTTTCGATCGCTTCGGGGTGGTAGTACTCGTGGCGGTAGATGAAGAGCACGATGTCGGCATCCTGTTCGATGGCACCAGACTCACGAAGATCCCCAAGCCGGGGGCGCTTGTCTTCACGCTGCTCCAACGAACGGTTGAGCTGGGAGACCCCGATGACCGGAACGTCCAACTCCCGGGCCAGGCTCTTCAAGCTACGACTGATAATGGCAATCTCCTGCTGCCGATTCTCCCCACCGCTCCCATGCATCAGCTGCAAGTAGTCAACAACAACCAGCCCGAGACCATCACGTCGCTTGAGCCGTCGGCACTTGGCTCGAATCTCGGTGACGGTGAGCCCTGCCGAGTCGTCGACATAGATGGGTTTCTTGTACAGAACGTTGGCGGCGTTCGACAGCTTGGAGAAATCACCCTCGGTCAGACGCCCGGTTCGCAACCGCTGCGAGTCGATCCTGCCCTGTGCGCACAGCATCCTCGAGACGATCTCCTCTCGGCTCATCTCCAAGGTGAAGATGGCAACGGGGTCGCCCTGAACGGCAATATGTTGTGCGATGCCAAGCGCCAGGGTGGACTTACCCATACCGGGACGAGCCGCAATGATGATGAGGTTGCTGGGATGAAGCCCTGCAAGCTTCCGGTCCAGGTCACGCAGCCCGGTCGACACACCGGTGACCTCAGCGCCGCTTCGGTGCAGCTCTTCGGCCCTCTCGATTGCTGGGCCAAGCAGCGGATCGATAAGGGCCAACCCCTCGCCGACCCGTTTCTCAGAAACCGCGTATACCGACTGTTCGGCCTTGTCGAGGACTTCGCTAATCGGTTGATCGACCTCGGTAGCCAACTTCCCAATGTCACCACCGACACGCATGAGACGACGACGCAGAGCATGCTCCTCGACGATCGCCGCATAGTGCTCAATGTTCGAGGTGGCAGGGACCGCATCGATCAGCTGGGTGAGATAGCCGAGGCCACCGACACGCTCCAGCATGTCGGCGCGACGGAGCTCCTCAGCAACCGTCACCGCATCGACAGGCTCGTTCTTGTTGAACAGCGTGAGAACGCCATCAAAGATCGCTTGGTGCGCCGGCCGATAGAAGTCGTCGGCGTGCAGTTTCTCGAGGGCGACGTTGGCGGCGTCGCTGTCCAACAAAACAGCGCCGAGAACCGACTCCTCGGCCTCGACGCTGCTGGGCGGGACGCGCAGGGAACCGGACCTGGGGTCATCGATTCCCAATGCCATGCTGCCTCTCCTAAGCGGGTATTACGTCAAGCGTGACGTTGAATTCCACATCTTCGTGAGGCTTGACAGTCACCTCGTGAAGACCGATCTCTTTGATCGGGGTCGGGATCTGGATGATGGCGCTAGGCACCTCGACACCGCTGAACTTCTTGACGGCCTCAGCAATATCGTGAGTGCCGACAGAACCGAACAGCTTGCCTTCATCACCAGACCGTGCTGCGATGACGACGCGGGACCCAACGAGGTTCCTCGCCAGCTCCTCTGCGGCGCCCTTGAGCTTCGCTTCAGATTCGATCCGCTGATGACGGAGTTTGTCCGCCTGCTTGATCGCACCACTGGTCGCCTTCATGGCCAACTTCTTGGGCAGCAAGTAGTTACGGGCATACCCATTGGACACATCAACGATGTCTCCCTTGCCGCCGAGGTCGTCGACGTTCTTGAGCAATATGACGTTCATTAGCCCCTCTGCGAGATATAGGGCAGCAGCGCCATTTCACGGGCGTTCTTGATTGCGATCGCCAGGGCACGCTGATGCTTGGGACAGAGACCGGTTACCCGACGAGCGCGGATCTTGCCACGGTCGGACATGAACTTGCGGAGTACCGCAACTTCCTTGTAGTCGACGAACTCAGCCTTGTCTTTGCAGAACTGACAGACCTTGGGCCGGCGACGGGCGTCGGCCGCTGAGGGGCGACGGCGCTTCTTACGTGTATTTGGGGGCATTTGTATTCTCCTGAGGAATTTGATCTGCTTGGTGTCTGATGTGAATCGCCAGTTCTGGCTCGCCGGCTTGTCGACGGTGCACCCATGTCGACGAGGCGGCCAGCACGGCTGCTCTCACATCACCCACCTAAAACGGAGCTTCGTCTGGGCCGTAGTCGTCGCGGGCAACTGGTGCGGGTGGCACGTTGCCACCGCCACCGCCACCGCCACCGCCACCGCCGGAACCCTGACCGCCTGCCCAGTCACCACCACCGGTGCGGGGGGTGCGGGTAACCGATGCGGTAGCCCAGCGCACTGACGGACCGATGTCATCGATACGAAGCTCAATGACGGACCGCTTGTCACCTTCTTGGGTCTCCCATGATCGCTGCTCCAGGCTGCCGGTAATGATGACCCGCATGCCTTTCTGCAGCGACTCTGCAACGTTCTCAGCCATGTCGCGCCAGCAGGTGCCGCGGAAGAAGCTGGTCTCTTCCTGCCATTCGTTGTTGGACTGGTAGCGGCGGTTGACGGCAATGGCGATCTTGGCCATCGCAACGCCTGACGGCGTGAAGCGAAGCTCCGGATCCTCAACGAGGTTGCCGACCAGTGTCACACTGTTATCTCTCATACGTATCTCTCTTCTCTCTGCCCACTTGCAGTGTGCAGTGCGAGGGTGACAAGTTTCTCTAGTTCTTGCCGCCGGCCAATGTGATCTTGTGCCGGATCACCGCATCATGAAGACCGAGGGCACGGTCGAGGGTCTCGACCATCTCGGCCCCGGACTCGAATTGGAGCACTGAGTAGAAGCCCTCGTTGAGATGGTCGATCTCGTAGGCAAAGCGACGCTTGCCCCAAAAATCTGAGTCGGAAACGGTTCCAGCCGCTCCGATAACACCTTCTACCTCGCCGACGAGTGTACGTACGTCGGGCTCGGTCAGTTCGGGCCGATGAATCATCATCAGTTCATAAGAACGCAATATTTCACCTCCTGTGGACGATCGCTATGCGAAAGGCCCCCGGTATCTCCGGGAGCAGGGGTTGGAGTCAAAGACTCCGCTGCGGTTGGCGAGTGTAACTGGGCTGGGGGCGCAACGCTAGACCGGGAAATCCAAGGAAGGCCCCCCGGTGTGGCGTGTACACACCGGAGAGCCTGGGAGGACCTCGGGAGACCTGTTCAGTCGCGCCATCCCCTCATGGACGCTGGCCTCTAGTAACAAGAGTCAGAAGACCGTCCGAAATGCAGATTCTCTCCGATGCCTAGCTTGGGGTTGTGAGTTGGAGCGCTTCCTCGGTAGCTCCATCGCCAAGCCGGGCCACCCGGTACGCCTGGGCATCGCCATCAACTGACACTGCGGCGTAGAGGTCGGTGCCAGCAAAATGCACCGCCGTGCCGTCCTCGCACGCATATCCGGCGGGCAGTTTCCCGGTGGCAACCATCTCCAAGTAGCTGGGACGCCGCTCTGGCTCCGACGAGTAGTGAGGGCAATAGCTGCCCGGCACGAACCCCAGACCGTCGAGCAATGGGTCCGCCTTCCCCATCAGGAACGAGTCGGTGGTGCTGGCATCGAACCAGCAATTGGCCCCTGCACTCAAGCCACTGAGGACGACGCCGGCGTACCACGCCTCCTCCAGAGCCTTGCCGACGTCGTGCAACCGCCACACTGCAAGCAGATTGGCGGTGCTGCCGCCACCGACATACACCATGTCCATCCCCAGCAGGTATGCCGCAATGTCGTCCACCTCGCGGGAGAAGAGATTCAAGACATGCGGCTCGCAGCCGTAACTGCCATATGCTTGGTAGAACTCGAGCGTGTATCCGGCATCGTCACCACTTGCGGTAGGGACAAAACACACCTTGGGGCGGTCGGCGTCCACGAGTGAGAGGGCGTATCGATCGAGCATTGAGCTGCCCGAGCTGAATCCGCCACCACCCATGGCCACAATGTGTCGGTCGGTCATTCGGAATCCTTTCCCACGTAACCCTCGAACAGAATGTCAACAGTCGTCAATGTCACTCCTATGGCGCAAAAACCAGGCCTTGCGGATCCGGGGACATATCCCCTGCTGGCATCTCCAGGGCAAACCGGTAGCTGCCACTGGGACGATAGATGGGACAATCGGCTGTCGTGCACGGCTCCATGACAAAGCCATCAACGAACTCGCCTTCGGCATCGAAGAACGCAATGTCGAGAGGGATGAGGGTGTTCTTCATCCAAAACCCACCGCTTGAGTCTTGATCGAACACAAACACCATGCCGTCGAGCGCACCAAGCTCGGTGACGTTCATCAGACCCTGCTGGCGCTGAGCAGCGTTGCCGGCGATCGCTACGAAGAGCTCTGCCTCATCCACCCAAACTGTGCTGAACGAGAAGCCCTGGAGGATCTCAGGGATGCCAAGATCATCGATACCCCCAATCGGACCTTCCGGTGCGGTGGTCGAGGACTCCTCCGGCGCCTCCGTTGAGCCGAACGTAGTTGTGGTCACTTCGAGATCACCGGTCTCGGCAGCGGAAGAGGTTTCGACTGTCGCGGGATCACCGCATGCCGCAAGCACGACAGCGGTTGCCAAGATCGTCAGCAGGACTACAAGCCGTTTCATCGGCCGCAGTATGTCACGGCCACCGCCCAACCAGGCCTGCAGAGGCAACCAGTTACGACCGGGAGATCGTCCCTTCCCAGGTACCGACCTTCTCACCCTTGAGGGCTTCCTCGTCAAACCAGAAGCTGGTGACGGCCTTTGTCTCTGTATAGAACATGACACCATCACGACCCATCACATGGAGGTCACCAAAGAAGCTGTTCTTGTGGCCGCTAAACGGGAACACCGAGATCGGTACCGGAATACCGACGTTCACTCCGACCATGCCGGCGTCGATGCGACGGGCAAACTCGCGGGCGTAGTGCCCGCTCTGTGTGAAGATCGATGCCCCATTGGCAAACTCGCTGGAGTTGATCAACTCAACACCTTCATCGAAGTTGGCGACTCGCTTGACGTACAACACCGGCCCGAACACCTCTTGGTTGCCACAGGACATCTCGGGGGTCACGTGGTCAAAGACTGTTGGCCCCATGAAGAATCCGTCCTCGAAGCCTTCGACAGTGACGCCGCGCCCGTCGAGAACCGGGACGGCGCCCTCTTCGACTGACTTCTCGATCCAGTTGTTGACGAACTCAAAATGCTCGGCGTTGACGAGTGGACCCATATCGGTCATCTCGTCATAGGCAGGGCCGAGCTTCCGTTCCTGAGCCAGTTCGGTGATGGTCGCAACCAATTCGTCGGCGATCGACTCCTCCACAGCAATTGCCGGCAAGGCCATACAGCGTTCCCCAGCACAACCGAACGCCGAATTGATGATCCGTTGCGCGGTGGCCCGAATCGGTGCATCGTGCATGACGAGGGCATGATTCTTGGCCTCGGTGAGAGCCTGTACCCGCTTGCCGTTGGCGGCAGCAGTCGCATAGATGTGTCGACCAACCGCAGTAGAGCCGACAAAGCTCACGCCCTGCACCTTGGGGTGCTCCAGCAGACGCTCTGCTTCGTGACGTGAACACGTGACCAGATTGAAGACGCCGGGTGGCAGCCCGGCCTCATGAAGCAGCTCAGCCATCTTCATCGCAGTCTGCGGAACATAGGAGGCTGCCTTGAGCACGAAGGTATTGCCGGTGACGATGGCCAGCGGCATCATCCATCCCATTGGGATCATCGCAGGGAAGTTCCACGGCACGATGCCGGCAAACACACCCATAGGCTCGCGGAACGTCACCGTGTCGTAGCCGGTGGCGACGTTCATCAGCGAGTCACCCATCATCGTGACTGGAGCGGCACAGGCCAGCTCGACAACCTCGATGGCCTTGAGAACGTCACCGCGGGCTTCGGTGTAGCTCTTGCCCATCTCGGTGGCGAGCAGCATCGCGACATCGTGGAGGTTCTCCTCCATGAGCCCCTTGAGGGCGAACATCACCTGAACTCGCTTGGTGATCGGCGTGTCTCGCCAGGCCGGAAATGCGGCCGCTGCAGCTTCAACAGCGGCGTCGACCTCTTCCAACGTGCACCGCGGCGCCTCGGCCATCACCTCACCGGTGCTGCTGTTGGTGATCTCGTAATAGACACCACTTGCGGTGTCCTTCCACTCTCCTCCGACCAAGTACTTGAGACGCTTCGTCATAACGGCACTCCTAAGGCTGAACCGAATTAGCTGGCGGGCGCACCCCTGGGCGGCCCGGTTGTTGAACGGACTACAAGATTGGGAGGGACAACGACGTGACGGGCGGATTCCCGCCCCTCATCGAGCCGCTCCAAGACAAGATGGGTGGCTTCACGACCGAGGTCGGCGCGCGGCTGGCCAACCGTGGTTAGCCCGATCCTCGGTAGGGCAGCCAGGGCTAAGTCGTCGTAGCCAACCAGCGAGATGTCGCCCGGTATGTCGAGACCGGCAGCATCGATGACCTCCAAGGCTCCCAGGGCCGCAAAGTCGTTTGGTGCGAATACGGCTGTCGGCAGATCTCCACTCGCCAGGATCTCGGTCATTGCTGCCGCCCCGCCACTCTCGGTAAAGGCGCCACGCACCAGACGGATGTGCTCATCGAGACCGTGGCGTCGCATCGCCTTCTCGTAACCGGAACGACGGCGCGGCGAACCAGCAACATTTCCCGCATGGATATGTGCAATCTTGCGATGCCCCTGTTCAATCAGGTAATCGACGGCCTCCTGAGCCCCTGCCGAGTCGTCGACACCGACAGAGTCAACAACCTTGGACCTGGTATGTCGGCCAAGCAAGGTCACGGGTACTGCCGTGACCATCTTCTCGATCTTCGTGACCTTCATCATCGAGCCGAGCATGATCAGACCATCAACCCGCAGTTCCAACATCATGTCGATGGCGCCGTGCTCACGTTTGGGATCGAGGAAACCGGAAGAGAGCATGGCGCGGTAGCCACGCTGGAATGCAGCTTCCTCAATGCCATCGGCGACGTCCGCAAAGAATGGATTGTGTAGGTCGGACAGGACAACGCCGATGACTTTGGTCCGGCGCTGCACCAGACTGCGGGCAACGGCATTAGGCCGATAACCCAGTTCCTCGGCGGCAGCAAGAACGGCAACGCGGCTCGCTTCGCTGACCCGTTCCGGCTCGCGCATAACGAGCGAAACCAGGGACTTTGATACCCCGGCCCGATCGGCAACATCAAGAATCGTTGGTTGTTTCAAGGACTATCTCCCTCGCCGCGAGCATCATAGCAATAACCTATTGGAACGTTCCATACGATTCTGTAGGCTGGGGACACGGAGGTGGAGCGACCATGAATGATTCACAGGCGCGGGTACGGTTCGGCATCCTCGGCACGGGTCTGATCGCCCAGAACCACGTAATCCCTGCGCTCCACGGCGCCGCCAGGTGCGACCTCGTTGCCATCGCATCTCGCACGGTGCAGAAGGCGCAGGATGTGGCAACTACGTTTTCGATCCCCAAAGCATACGGATCCTATGACGAGTTGCTGGCCGACCCGGAGATCGATGCGGTCTACCTTCCTCTGCCCAACGATCTGCACGTCCCATGGACAAAGCGAGCGGCCGATGCCGGCAAACACGTGCTCTGCGAAAAGCCAATAGCGCTCACCAGCGCCGAGGCAGAGGGTCTCGCCGCCCACTGTGCCGACCGCAACATCATTGCAATGGAAGCATTCATGTATCGGTTCCACCCAGCGTGGACCGCGGTACGGGGACTCATCGCTGATGGTGCGATAGGGAAACTCACCGACGTGGGCATATGGTTCTCGTTCCGCACCACCAGAGCCGGTGACTACCGGCTCGACTACAACGCCGGTGGCGGCGCCCTCTACGACGTGGGCTGCTACGCCGTAAACGCAAGCAGGATGCTGCTGGGCGACGAACCCGCCAACGTGTTGGGCGTTGGTCGCCGCGACCCAGAGACGGGGGTTGACTTGACCTTCAGCGGAATCCTCGATTACGGCGACGCCCACGCCACCTTCACCTGCTCGATGGAGCAGGAACCCCGCCACGACATCATCATCCATGGGAGCGGTGGCTGGATCGTCATTGCCGACCCCTTCAACTGCCCTCCGGAGGTTGCCACCACAGTCACCATCGGCACTGGTGGCGACCATCACCCCCACGCTTCAAACATCGAGATCCTGACTGTTCCGACTGCCAACCAGTACGGGCTTCAGGCAACAGCACTGGCCGATGCAATTCTGAGCGGTGGGCCTTCGCCGCTCCCTCTCGAAGATTCGATAGCCAACATGCGACTCTTGGAACGCCTGTTTGCTGCAGCCGGTATCCAGCCCCCCGATCCAAGGAGCGATGTCTGATGAGCGAGCAATTGAGAGTTGGCGTTGTCGGAACCGGAGGCATGGGAACCCGTCACGCCAGCAATATCGACCACCAGGTGGGAAACGCTCGACTTGTCGCGGTGATGGACATCGATGCCGACCGCGCCGCCAGTGTCGCCGAGCCGGCCGGGGCCACCGTTTTTGCAGACGGATTCGAGTTAATCGCATCCGACACGGTTGATGCGGTCATCCTCGCCAGCCCCGATCCCACCCACGCCGCCCTCGCCTCAGCCTGTCTCGACCACGGCAAACACGCTCTCGTCGAGAAGCCACTCGCAACCGACCTTGCCGGAGCGGCAGCAGTGGTCGATGCCGAAGCCAGCCTCGGGCGCCGCCTACTACAGGTGGGGCTGATGCGGCACTACGACCCGCAGCATGTCGCGGTTCGTGATACGTTGAGACGCGGCGAGATCGGACATCCTTTGTTGTTCCGCGGCTGGCATCGCAACCCACCGGAGGCTCGCCCCCCGACCTCGGAGGAAGTACTGGTCAACTCGGCCGTCCACGATATCTACTCAGCGCGGTGGCTCCTCAACGACGAGATTTCTGAGGTCTTTGTCCGCGGGACCACCATCCACCCCGAGCGCACCGATCAGCTCGATCTGCAACTGATCACCATGGTGATGGCAGGTGGCGCAATCGCTTCAGTGGAAGTCAACAAGGACTCCGGTTTTGGCTACGAGGTCGGTGTCGAGGTCAGCGGGTCCCACGGCATGGTCACGACGGCGCCCCACCACACCCCTGTCGTTCGGCAGGACGGCGCCATGGCGCAGACGGTGGAGCCGGACTGGTTGGCGCGCTTTGCCGAGGCTTACATCATCGAGGTGCGGGCGTGGGTGGCCTCTGTCATCAGCGGTCGGCCGGAAGGCCCCACTGCCTGGGACGGCTATCTAACCCTGGGTGCGGCGCTCGCTGGAGCCGAGTCCGTAGCAACCGGTGCCCCTGTCGCCGTGGACCCGCCCAAGCGACCGGCCCTCTATTCCGGGCGAGCCAAGTAGTCAGTCCGCAAAGACCTGCGCATCACTTTTGCGGATGCGGTGCGGGGCAGTGAGTCCACGACCACCAGGTCGCTCATCTTGAACAACGGATTGAGTTCGCTACGGATCCGCCGCTGGATCTCGCCCATGAGCCCAGACTCGTCCACACCGGGTTCGACCACGACATAGAGCACCAGTTTGCTGGGACCTCCGCCCGGTGGGTCGATCGCGATTGCGGCTGCCTCACGAAGACCAACCACGCCGAGAGCGACGTGCTCGATCTCAGCAGAGCCCACTTTGATCCCGCCGAGGTTCATCGCGTCGTCGGTCCGCCCCTGCGCTCGGTAGTGACCGTTGTCGAGCAGTTCGATCCGATCACCATGGCGCCGGAGTACCAAACCAATGTCAGGACATCCCGCGTAGTAGACCTCGTGGTGATCCTTGTTCAACAGTTCGAGCGAAAGGCCAAGGGCGGGTGGCTCGATGAACAGCTCACCGCTGCTGGACGGATTGCCTTCGTCGTCGATGAGGTGGATGGCTCCACCCAGCGTCGGGGTAGTGAAGGTGGCCGGGATGCAAGGGTGGAGCACCGTGCCCGCCATGTAGCCACCCGCCAACTCGGTACCACCGATGTAGTCGATGATTGGCTTATTGCCTGCCAGGTCCATCAGGTACGCCATGTCGTCGGCATTTGAGGCTTCGCCGGTGGAGCTGAACAAACGGATCTTCGACCAGTCGCACGACTCGGCTGCCCGCCCGGCTCGCCATGCCGACACCAGCGATGGCACCAGGCCCAGCACCGTGACGCCTGACTCCTCCACAAATCTCGTGAACCCGGGACCAGTCGGTATCTCGTCAGAGATGGCCATCGTGGCCCTGTTGACAAGGCTCGAAAAGATGAGCCAAGGCCCCATCATCCAGCCGAGATTTGTTGGCCAGGCGACGACATCAGATGGGTGCACGTCGTGGTGATAGTGGGCATCGGATGCGGTCTTGATCGGCGAGACGTGAGTCCACGGAATTGCCTTTGGATCGCCCGTGGTTCCTGACGAGAACAGGATGTTGGCGTGATCCCCTGGGTCACGGTCGACAGCAGCAAACTCATCGTCGGTGCTGAGGAAAGCTGACCAGGCGATGTCGTCGTCTCGTAGCTCGGCGTTGCCCCCCGTCTCAACCACGATTGCCTGCTCAACGCCCGCAGCCACAAGCTTGGCGAACATCGGCAACGTCTTGCCGCCACGATTGATCACGTCCTGAGTGATTGCGATCCTTGCGCCGGAAATCCTCATCCGGGTCGCAATCTCGTGTGTGGCAAAGCTGTCGGCGATTGACACGACAACAGCGCCGGCGAGAACGATGCCGAGATACGAGACCACGGCCTCGATGTTCATCGGCATCGCGATAGCAACCCTGTCGCCCACAGCAACACCACAACTGGCAAGACCATTCGCAACCCGGTTGGCCATGCGGCGCAGCTCGCCATAGGTCATGTCATGGATGTGGCCTGAGATCTGATAACGCACCGCAACCTTCTGTGGCGGTGCGGCGAAACATGACTCGGCAATGTTGAGACGCGCCCCAGGGAACCAGATTGGATGCTCGGGCGTGGTGCCCACGCCAAGCACGGCATCGGCGGATTCGGCCATGCGAATCCCGAGTCGGTTGGCGGTGTATCCCCAAAAACCAGATCGATCGGTGTGCGACCACTCATAGAAGGCGTCGTAGTCGGCAAGGCCTCGCTCTTCGATCGCACCGGTCAGGTTCGCCGCGGCGATCACCTCCGCAGACGGGCTCCACTTCGGTTGATCCATTGTCACCTCAGTCGCAATCAGTATGTGGCGAACCAGCGTTCATTGATTGCGGGCATCTCATAGCGATCGCCCCAATCATGTCCACAGCTAGAGGCTACCGAGCAAAGCTCAGAAAAGCGGGGACGAACGATGTCCTCCATCATCTGCGGCTGGTGGGTCGCAAGGGCACGGACATATTCGCCCCACAGTGCCCTGCCCACCATAAAACCCGACGCACCGGCGTCACAGGCGACCCGCACCTGCTCTTTGAACAGATCGTATGGATCGCCACCGGACAGCAACGCCCATGGAACAGGTGACGTCTCATTGAGTTCCAGACAGGCCTCGGTCCAGACCTTTCGCTCAGTCTCATACCTGGTGTCCACGGGAAACTGCACCTTGAGAATGTCGGGCCCCAGTGCCCCCAAACGTCGTACCGTGTCGATGACAATGCTGCGCCGCCCCTCCGCAAACTCGGCGGAATCAGTGCCCAGACCAGGCTCGATGGCATAGGCCAGTGGCTCCAGGAAGAGCGGGATGTCGTGCTCGACACACTCTGCGATCACCGACTCGATCAGACGATCCTGGGCCTCGGTCACCTCACCGGCATCGGGTCGATACAGAACCAGAAGCTTGATTCCGTTGGCCCCGAGTCGCTTCGCCTTGGCGACACCCCAACCGTCCAACAGTGAGGTTTGCCGCGCCGTGGGATCACCCAAGTACCCCTGGGCTTCAATGGCTGCGAGAAACCCAACACCACCGGAAAGGACCCTGCTGCTTATCGCTTGAGCTGCGCTGTACTCGGGCTCGAGCATTACCGCAGTTGCCTGGGCTCCAAGCTCGCGGAGGAGGCCGAGCTTCACGTCGGTTAGGGCTTGGGCCGGAATGCCATGCGGGTCATCAGGATCAAGCACCACCCGCATCGAATCACGGTGGTCGATCGCCAGAATCGTGAATATGCCACTTGGTGACGAAGTTACGGCTAGACCGCGGATCTTGCCGGGAGTCAGCGTCCTCACCCTGATCTGCCCTCAGGTCCGACGGTGGGCAGGGTCATTGCATTGACATCCCAGTTCCCGTCTATCCACCGGTACTCCGGCTGGAAGAACGGAGGTATGGCTCGCTCTTCGTTCTGCGGCGTACCGGCCAGGTAGTTGAGGAAGTACATGTGCGAGCCGGGTCCGGCCGCACTCGAGTGAAAGCCCTGCGTCACCATGACAACGTCACGGTCTTGCACGGAGAACACTTCGTCGAACTCCGTATCAACACGGTAGTTGCGGTGGATTCCCCAGCCATTGGGAGGATCGAACCGGAAGTAATAGGTCTCTTCTAGGTATGGCGACTCCTCGTATCCGTCATGACAATGTGGCGGCCAGCCCGACCAGCCACCCCTGGGAACGTAGACCTCGTACAGAATCAGCCGTTCCGCCGGCAATGGGTGAGCCAGGATGTGATTGACCTGACGGGTGGCTCCACCCCCACCTCGTACCTCCGACTTCATCTCGTGTGGCTTGATGAGACGGACTGGGTAACGGCCAGCAGCCGGTGCCCCACCTACTGAGAATTCGGCATCGGTCGTCGCTTTGATCTCACAGGATGTGCCGGGCGGTAGGTAGAGAACCGAGGCCATGGATGTGAAGACACTCGACCGTTCCAATTCGTAGGTGTCTGACCCAACGGTTGCCGTGAAGCTCCCCTCCAAGGGGACAACTGCAACTTCACGATCCCCAGTGGCGGCCGATAAGGACTGGCCGGCGGACAACGCCTCAACGGAGAAATCGAGGACGTCCCAACCTGCAGTCTCTGGGGTCACTTCAAGCAGCCGGCCCGGTCCCTGCGCCGAGCGCAGCTTGTGGATTGCCATGTTCAAAAACCACCCTTCTGGTCTGCAAACCCGAGCACTTCTTCATACGTTGGAAGAGCCACCGCACAGCCGTGACGGGTCACAACTATCGCACCGCAGGCGTTGCCAAAGCGGCAGGACTGATGCCAGTCCCAGCCTTGGAGACGACTCCAGATGAGACCGGATGCAAACGCATCACCGGCGCCAACTGTGTTGACGACGTCGACAGGGAACCCGGGTACGAGCGCTCTACTATCGGCAGTGATGACTTCTGAGCCCCGCGCTCCCCGCTTGACGATGATCGTCTCGACCGAGCCACCAGAGATGAGATCGTCGATCAATCCTTCGAGGGCATTCCTATCGGTCTCGCTCAGGTCGGCACCGCCGCCAACCCGCTCCGGCTCCCGGGCCAGGAGAGCAAAGAACTCCTCTTCGGTACCGATCAATACGTCTACGTACGGCAAGACCGCTCGCAACGTCAGCCCAAAGGCTTGCGGGTGAGACCAATCTGTCGATCGCAGATCAAGATCCATGAAGACCGTCAGACCGCGGTGGCCCGCCTCCTCTGCCACGAAGCGGGAGGCATCGGCACACGTCCCGCGGCTGAAGGCATTGCCCGAAAGCAGGACCGCCCGCGTTTCCGCCAGCGGCAACCCCTTGGCGTCGTCGATGGTGAGGTAGATATCGGCGGGATCATCGCGGTTCAAGGTGAGCGGGAAGCGGCTCGGCGGCTGCACCCCCACGAGGGCCAACGAAGTGCGCTTCCCCGGCTTGCGTACGACACAATTGGTCACAACCCCGGTGTCGGCGAGATAGCGGAGCACGAAGTCGCCGACGATGTCATCGCCGACGCCGGTGAAGGCCACGCTGGAAAGGCCGAGCCGGCTCGTTCCCATGGCCACGTTTGTGGGGCTTCCGCCGACGGCTGCATCGAAGCCGGTTACGTCGGCGAAGTCTGCGCCGATGTCTTGGGCGAACAGATCCATGTTCACCCTGCCGACGGTCACCAGGTCATAGGTCACGGAGTTTCCTCCGAGCTCGGGATCGGCTGTGACCCGCCACCCATGATCGACTGGTCATAGTCAACACTCGACCCGGTCATTACGCCGGCATCATCTGAAGCCAGGAACGCAATGGCGTTGGCAACCTCATCCGGTTTGATGAGCTGACCGAAGGGTTGGCGTGCTTCGGCGTCCTCCAGCCAATCCTGACCATCGCTATGAAACCTGCGCTGGATGGCATCTTCTCCGGGTGTATCCATCCATCCGGGATTGAGCACGTTGACCCGGATCCTGTCCCAGCCGACGGAGTAGGCGACGTTCTTGGTCAACGTGACTAGCGCACCCTTGGAAACAGCGTACGGGGTGAGGAAGGGCACACTGCCGTATGCGGCGACCGAGCCGACGCTCACGATCGCCCCTCCTCCCCCTTCGCGGCGCATGATCTCGATGGCGCCCTGCATGAGCAGGAATGGCGCCCGCACGTTGACGTTCATCAACGTGTCCCAGAGTTCGACGCTGGTGTCGACGATGGAACCGCGCAGCGACAACCCGGCTGCGTTGACCAGCACATCGATCCTGCCATAGAGCTCGTCAGTCCGTGCGATAAGAGCCTTGCAGCTGTCGGCGTCGCCTAGTTCGACAGGGACAAAGTGGGCGTCGGTGCCCATATCCCGAAGCGAGGCCGCGACCGTTTCGCCGCGCTCATGGTTGCGTCCGCACACCACGAGCCCGGCTGCGCCCTCCGACGCCATGCGCCGGGCGACAGCCTCCCCGATCCCCTGGGTGCTTCCTGTGACAAGAGCGACTTTGCCGCCGAATCGATCCATCATGCCTCCCGCGCTCGCGTTCCTCCTCCGAACTCCAGTATATTGGTCGCGTTGGAACGTTCCAACGAGGTCTTCTCAGAAAGTCGGTGACTACCGAGGTGATTCTCGTCATGGCCTGCGCGGCATTCCTGATCGGCTTCAACAAGGCCGGGATTGGGGGAACTCTCGGACCCCTCGTAACCGTCTTCGTCGCCCTGGCCATGCCTGCAGACGAGGCGATAGGCCTGCTTCTCCCGATGCTCGTGGTCGCGGATCTTTTTGCCGTCGCCACCCATTGGGGTCAATGGCACCGGGGAATCCTGATCCGGTTGCTGGCTGCGGCAACTGTCGGCATCATCGTCGGCAGCCTCGTGATATCCAGCATCAGCGAACCAATGCTACGTCGCATCATCGCCGCTGCGATGCTGGGCTTCGTTGCGTACTACTTCTGGAGCAGAAATCCACGATCCGGGGAGGGCACGGCGCGACGCCACGCCTGGCCGGCCGGATTGGTCGGCGGCGTCACTTCGACGCTGGCCCACCTCGGTGGTCCCCCGATTATGGCGTACCTAATGACGACTGACCTTCGACCCCGGCCGCTGGTAGCAACCACCACTGCACTGTTTGCGGCCATGAATCTGCTCAAGATCCCCGGCTACCTCGCCGCCGGACTTCTCGACACAGATCTGATC
>JAAETI010000008.1 GCA_024228555.1 bacterium
CGTTCATCATGACGAGCTGCTGTTCGAGCAGCACCCGATCTGCGGCATCCAACCCGACGCCAATAGGACTGGGCAAGAAGGCGATCAGCTTGTCGATCCTGGCCTGTAGTTCCTCGAGTTCGGCAACAACGCGCTGCTGATATGGTTCCATGGGGTTGGGCGCGGTGGTGTCGGTGTCGGTCTGTGTCATGGTGTCGCTCCCTCTTTCTGTCTATACAGTAACACCGTGGGAGGGCCCTGGGGTAAGTTTCCCGAGCTCAACCACACGCACGATCACACCACAGTCCCGACACACGAGCTCATCGCTCTCAGAGCGCGTCCCTGGGAACCTCAGCGTCAGGTGCGCACAGGGCGGCTTGGGCATCGGGTCCATGGGCCGCCACGCGTACGGAGCACGCGTGGGCCCTCCACCCTTGGAGAGCCAGGTGCCGCCGGAAAGCCTGACCGGGACAGGGTTCGGCACGCCCACGAAGCAGCCCCACACAGCGACCGGGCGCTCAGGAGACTCGGTGAGCGTGTCCCGCCACCTCGCCCGATCCAACACTTGCCCCACCTCACCGTGCGCGCCTGGCTTGGTGACCAGGACGTCGCACTCAGCGGCGATTTGCTGCCAGGTCTTCTTGATCCGTCCATCGCGCATCCACGACGCATCCGCCACCTGCAGCTTCCCCAGATCCTTGCTCACTCGCCCTCCTTCGGCGCCACAGCGCCCATCATCTCACCCACGAATCGCTGCCCATAGACAGCCATACACGCCGCATCAGCTAGCCCGTCATGGGGTCTGCGCTTCCGTCCTGGGTACAGGTCCAGGCCCGGTACGAGGCGCTGACACGCGATGACCGCGCGCGCCTTGGTGTCTCCGCCCTCGATGCCCTTGCACACCGCCGTCTGCCACGTGCGCGGATGCACGACAGCGTGGCGGAGCTCGAGGGCCAGAAGCGCCATCTCGGCAGATCCGAAGTCCCGCCCCGTCTTGAACGTGGACGAGACGCCCTGTCTAGGCATCGCCTGCGCCTTCTCGAGCACCACGAACATGGGTCCACGCTGGCTCCACACCTCGAGCGTCGCCAGCATGAGCGCTTTGTCCAGTACCCACTTGTGACGCTTCTTGCCCGCCTTGGTCCTCCCCTTGCCGACGTCCAGCACGGGCATGGTGACCGCACCCAGTACCCTCGATGAGGGCGACAGCAGCACGAGCGCCCCGGTGTTGCCGTTGTCAATGCCGCAGGTATTCATGGCTTGCCCCACAGCTCGAGCAGCGCATGGGCGCATGCTTCGCCGAGGGTGTCCGGCGGGAACCCTTCGAGCAGCCGGTCTATGCTTGCCTCTAGCAGGTGCTCCATGGCCAGCGTCCATGCTCCGAGCTCTTCAACGAGCATCCCCAGCAACACGCCAGTCATGACCGGGTCAGCGAGGTCGGGCATAGGGCCCTTCCATCGCGGATGCGCCACCAGCGCCTCTGCCGCCTTGTCCCTCCGCCCTTCGATGGGCGCATCTGTCCCCGAGAGCTCGATGAGCGCCAGCGCGCACACTTCCCCGAGCGACCCCCCGCGGATCCAGTCGCTCTTATCGTCGGACGCTGGCCCTCCGGTGTCCCAACGCACCGACACACCGCCCACGTAGCGGCACACGTAGAAGCGCATGCCCGGCACTACGCTGCGGAGGCGCTCCCACAGGATCCCGCCGGTAGCGTCGTCACAGAGGTCCAGTATCGGCACCGGCTGACTCCCGTGCATCGTCCTGCTGAGGTCGCTGTCGTACCAGAGCCGGGCGCCGCAACGCGGATCGAGGGTCGACCCATTGTCCATGAGTAGCGACATTGGAGCGTTGACCTCCCGAACTCGATCGCCGGAGACATGGTCCCGCATCCCATCCGCCCACTCGAACCCCGGCAACGCCACAAGGGCACGCGCTGTCTCAACTTGCTCGCTGTTCACAGCAACTCCCTGCGCCCGTCGATGGGCGCATCATAGAATTTAGTCGTGGGTCCGTCGAAGCGCAGTGGGATTGTGCCCGTAGGGCCGCTGCGCTGCTTCCTGACGATCAACTCGGCGTCCTTCGGATCCGCAGCGTCGTCGTATTCCACCTCGCGGTAAACGAAGCCGATCCAGTCCGAGTCCTGCTCGATCTGCCCGCTCGCACGTAGGTCACTGATGACCGGGCGCTTGTCCGCCCGGTCTTCGCACTTGCGGTTGAGTTGCGACAGCGCGATTACGCCAACGTCGAGGGCCCGAGCGATGGAGGTCTTGAGATGCCTCGAGATGTGCGCGATCTGCTGCTCTACGGAGGCGCGCCGGTCCGACGCGCCCATAAGCTGCAGGTAATCCACGGCGAGCACGTCCAGGCCGCCCGTCATCTGCATCCGCCGCACCCACATGCCGAGCTCCTCAACGGTGATCCCTGGCTGCGTATTGAGCACGATCGGCCACTGATCAAGATCTTGGGACCAGGACCGCACCGCGCGCTGCTGGGGCCCCAAGCCGTCCTTATCCCTGTCCTGCGTCCGGGCGTCCTCGTCCAGCAGCAGCGGGTTTCGCAGCCGGCGCAGATGCACGTCGGTCATTCCGGACAGCATCCGAGCGGCGAGCTGCTTTCGGCTCATCTCGCCAGACCACACACCCACACGGACATTGGGGAGTAGCGACATGTGCTCAACTATCCGCATCGCGAGCCCTGTCTTGCCCATCCCTGGCCGCCCACCGAGGACCCACAGGTCACCCCGTCGGATTCCGCCCGATGTCATATCGTCCAGGTCGCGGAAGTCCGTAGCGATGGCCGGAGCGACCTTGCCGGCCCGCACGTCAACGATGTGCTGGTACGCCTCCCGTGCGGCTTCACCGATGGTGGACGTGTACTCCACCGCAGTCGTCCCCACCTCGCCCAGCATGCGCCCTACGCGCCCGGCGAGCTTCCCAGCGTCGTCTGCCTCGAGTCCGGACACGTATTCGCCGTAGGCCGCTCGGCACGCCTGCTCGCCCAACTCGATGATGCGTCTGCGATCTGCCTTGTCCTGGATCAGTCGGGCATAATACGGCAGGTTCGCCGTGGACGGCACCGCGTCCGGGAGCTCGACGACGTAGCCGATGCCGCCGAAGCGGTCCGGGCCCATGACGCGCACCCGGTCAACGACCGTCACCATGTCGATGGACGCTTGTGAGCCCGCCATCGCGACGAGGAGCTCGAACAGCCGCGCATGCTCCAGGCGGTAGAACGCCTCCGGCTTGATCGCGATCTCGGGCAGCCGATCGGGGTCCTGCATGAGCCCGCCGAGCAGAGAGCGCTCAGCCTCGATGGCTTGCGGCATGGGGCGATCAGGGATGCTCATGAGTCACACCCGGCCCACGATCCGATGTAGCGGACGTGGCCGCGCTCGTGGATGGACTCCAGCAGCTTGGGCATGGCGTACACGTTGCCGATGGCGCGGCCCGCCTTGTTCCAGGTGTCGGCTCGTCGGA
>JAAETI010000009.1 GCA_024228555.1 bacterium
AGGGGCGCTACCTCAGCCGCAAACAAGCGCGCACAAGCTCGAGAAGACAGCCGATAATGATCCTCTCAGCCGACGACGGTACTGTTGCCGGGTACAAATTCGAAGGAGCCCAGCATGGCTACCAGTCTCACCGAGGTCGCTATTGACGTACCGCCCGACGACAACGTCCTGCAAGCGTTGTACGATCGAGGGCGGGACGACGGCTCAGCCACCGCGCTGATGGTTCGCGATGGCGCCGGATTCCGTTCCATCTCCGTGGAAGCGATGATCGGGGAAGTGCGGGCCATCGGAGCAGGACTCGTCGGAGCCGGCGTCGAGACCGGCGACCGAGTCGTCATATTTGGGCACGCAAGCGTTGCATGGGCGCTGGTTGACTATGCGGTGTGGCAGGCGGGCGCCGTCAGCGTCACCATCTACGAGACATCGTCGCCCGACCAGGTGGAATGGATTCTGCGCAACAGTGGGGCAACTACCGCGGTGGTCGAGAACGCCGAGATGGTGAAGGTTCTCGAGGATGTCCGCAGCGAGGCGCCAGCGCTAGGCAACGTTTTCACGATGGACGATGTTGGGCTCACCGAACTGAAGGCCCTCGGTGACGGGGTTGGTGACGACGAGCTCGACCGCCGCGCGGCCAGCATCGAACATCAGAATCCCGCGACATTGGTCTACACATC
>JAAETI010000010.1 GCA_024228555.1 bacterium
ATTGCGCACATCGACCATGGCAAGTCGACCCTCGCCGATCGCCTGCTCGAGGCAACCGGTGCCGTTGAACAGCGTGATATGCGGGAGCAGTTGCTCGACACGATGGACATCGAGAGAGAACGCGGGATCACCATCAAGGCCAACGCCGTTCGTCTGGAGTACAAGGCGCAGGACGGTGAGCTCTATACGCTCAACCTCATCGACACCCCTGGTCACGTTGACTTTTCCTACGAAGTGTCCCGGAGTCTCGAGGCTTGCGAAGGGGCTTTGCTTCTGGTCGACGCGGCGCAAGGCGTTGAGGCACAGACACTCGCCAACGCCTACCTAGCCATCGAGAACGGTCTCGAGATCATTCCCGTCGTCAACAAAATCGACTTGCCCTCGGCGGAACCGGAGAGGGTGTCGGAGGAACTGCTCGGGATCGTTGGCGGTTCTCCAGAAGATGTCATCCACGTTTCGGCCAAGAGCGGTGTGGGTGTCACCGAACTTCTCGAGGCCATCGTTACACAACTGCCACCGCCAGAGGGGGTCGCCGAGGCACCAACGCGGGCACTCGTGTTCGACAGCTACTACGACACCTATCGAGGCGTCATCTGCTCTATCCGGGTGGTTGATGGCCACATCGAGGCCAATCAGCAGGTGCGCTTCATGGCCACAGCCCTAGAGGAGACGGCCGACGAGATTGGTGTTCTCCGCCCAGATGCTGATCCTGTGCCGTGTCTTGATACCGGGGAGGTCGGCTATCTGATTACCGG
Organism: bacterium; assembly: GCA_024228555.1. Lineage (GTDB taxonomy): Bacteria > Actinomycetota > Acidimicrobiia > Spongiisociales > UBA5794 > JAAETI01. The sequence continues at coordinate 756 of JAAETI010000010.1, forward strand.
GATCAAGGAGATCGACCTGATCCGAGTCGGCGATACTGTGACCGATCACGCGGCTCCAGCTTCTTCAGCGCTTCCCGGCTACGCCGAGCCAAAGCCGATGGTGTTCTCGGGTCTGTTCCCGACCGACGGCGACGAGTTCGAGAGGCTGCGAGAAGCGCTCGACAAACTTCGTCTCAACGATTCTTCGCTCGTTTATGAGCCGGAGACCTCGCGGGCCCTCGGTTTTGGATTCCGCTGCGGGTTCCTCGGTCTGCTCCACATGGAGATCGTCCGAGAAAGGCTGGAACGGGAATACGACCTCGATCTAGTCGCCACCGCCCCCTCCGTTGAATACGAAGCACATCTGACAGACGGGTCGACACTCCAAGTTCGCTCGCCTCAGGATCTCCCAGGACCACAGGTCCTCGAGAGCATCGCTGAGCCGTACGTCAAAGTGATGGTGATTACGCCAAAACAGTACGTCGGAACTGTCATGGAGCTCATTCAGGAGCGCCGTGGCGAAATGGGCGAGATGACGTACCTGACCCCCGAGCGTGTCGAGCTGCACTATCAGGTTCCGCTCGCCGAGATCGTGTTCGATTTCTTCGATCAGCTCAAGTCACGAACTCGGGGTTATGCGTCTATGGACTACGAGCCGGGCGAGTACCGCCGCTCAGATCTGGTCCGCGTCAACATCTTGCTAAATGGCGTTGCTGTGGATGCTTTCTCCTCGATCGTCCACAAGGATCGTTCCTACCGGTATGGGCGGGCGATGGTGGAACGCCTTCGCAAGCTCATCCCACGGCAACTGTTCGATATTCCAGTGCAGGCCGGGGTCGGTAGCCGGATCATCGCCAGGGAGACGATTAGGGCGCAACGCAAGGACGTGACTGCCAAGTGTTATGGCGGTGACATCACCCGGAAGCGCAAGCTGCTGGAACGCCAAAAAGAAGGCAAGCGGCGTATGAAGATGGTGGGGCAAGTCGAGGTGCCGCAAGAAGCCTTCATCTCTGCGCTGCGAATCGATGAGTGAACTCGTAGACGCTGCCGCTTTGGAGCGGAGTGGCTACGTTCACATCCCTTTTTGTCATCGACGCTGCCCGTATTGCGACTTTGCGGTTGTCGACCTCGAGAACGACGAAGGCCCGATTCAACGCTATGTCGCCGCGGTGGTCGCCGAGATTCAGATGGAGGAACCCTGGGATCAGCTTCATTCAGTGAACTTCGGGGGAGGGACGCCCTCAGTGCTCGACTCCAAGCAGATTGATGCGATTCTCAGAGCGTTGCGCAACCGATTCGGCATCGCCCCTGGTGCGGAGGTCAGCCTCGAAGCCAATCCCGAGGACATCACTCGTGACTATGCCGGTGCGCTACGCGACGTGGGGGTCAACAGGGTCTCGCTGGGGGTGCAGTCGTTTGACGATGACGTCTTGCGATCGTTGGGGCGCAGCCACACTGCTGCACAGGCAAGCAAGGCCGTCGCCAACGCCCACACCGCGGGCATCGAGACGGTGAGTCTCGACTTGATCTTGGGAACACCGGGCGAGACGTTGCAGTCGTGGAGGGAGACCGTGGCAACGGCGCTCGAGCTGCGAACGGAGCATCTGTCGGCCTATGCACTGACCGTAGAGCTGGGGACGGAGCTGTCGCGGCGGGTTCACGACGGTGCGGCCGGACCGGACGATGATGACCAAGCAGACAAGTACGAGATGCTTGCGGAGCTGGCCGCCCCGCGACTTCATCACTACGAGGTGTCGAACTGGGCAGCGCAGGGACAGGAGTGCCGCTACAACCAAACCACGTGGGCGCAGGGTGAGTACCTGGCGTTTGGGCTTGGCGCTCACGGGCACCGCAACCGCACCCGGCGGCGCAACACCCGGCGTCTCGACGCGTATTTGGATCAGGTGGAGAGCGGGACTCGCCCCGAGATTGGGTCGGAGTGTCTCAATGATTGGGAGCGTGAAAGAGAGAGGGTATTCCTCGGTCTCCGTCGTCGTTCTGGAGTTGTCGCCGGGCAGGCTGGAGCTGTGCTGATGGCAAGCGTGGCGGGGCGTCGGTTTGCTGAGGCAGGTGTCGTGACGCTGGTTGGCGACCGGCTGATAGTCAACAAACCTCTGCTGACGGATGCCGTGGCTCGCGAGGTTCTTGGGTTGGAATCGCCCTGAATCTCAGCCGTTCTGACCGATGTCTTATCAGTCTCACCGCACGAGTGCTAAATTCGGCGGATGCTCGATGATCGTCGCTCCGTCATTCTCCAGGCCTTAGTGGAGGAATACATCCGAACCGGACAGCCGGTGAGCTCGCGCTCGGTGCTTGAACACTGCTCCGTCGACGTGTCGAGTGCGACGGTTCGCAACGACCTGGCAAAACTCGAGTCCTATGGGTTTGTGATGCAGCCGCACACGTCTGCGGGCCGGGTACCGACCGCTGCCGGCTATCGCTACTACGTCGACCATTGCTCCCCAACCAAGCTGCGCAATGCCACCAGGGATCGCATCGAGTCGTTCTTTACCGGCTTCCATGAAGAGCTCAGCAAGCTCCTGAAACAGACGAGCGGGCTACTCACCGAAATCACCCACTACCCGGCCATCGTGATCGGCCCAGGGTTCGGGGATGAGATCGTCCAAGGACTTCATCTTGTGCGTCTGGGTGGCCCTGTGATCATGGCCGTATCGATCGGTGCGACGGGCCGAGTCGGGCAGGAGGTAGTGCGGCTCCGCTTCAACCCAACCGACAACGAGTTGGCCGATGCTGAGGTGCTTCTGGCGGCGGCTTTTGAGGGGTCGACGCTGACCGAAGGTGGCGAGGTGGTGAATGCCCTGCCTGGTGATCGGGCTCCGGACCGCGTGATGAAGATCGCTCGGTCGGTCGCTGCCACAACCGGGGCGACCGTTGATGCCACCCGCGAGCTCTACGTCGGTGGTACCAGCCAATTGGCGTCACTATGGGAAGACCTCGCCCAGGTTCATACGATGTTGGAGCTTCTCGAGCAACACCATCACGTCCGTCAGCTACTTGATGACGACGCCGAGGGCACCTCAGTTCGGCTCGGTACGGAGACTGACGTGGCCGATGCCGATTTTGCTGTCGTTTCGACAGCATTTAGCGCAGGGGGACGGGGCACCGGCCGTGTCGGCGTTCTTGGACCGATGCGTATGGACTACCGCCGGGCCATGAGGATTGTCGAGGAAGTCGGCGACGGCCTCGGGGATAGCCTCGGCACATGAAGGACTATTACGACATCCTGGGTGTTGCCCGCGAGGCCAGCCCGGACGAGATCAAGAAGGCCTTTCGCAAGTTGGCCCGAGACACACATCCTGACGCCAATCCGGACGATCCGGCGGCGGAGGAACGGTTCCGTGAGATCGCCGAGGCCTACGAGATCCTGTCCGATCCGCAACGACGGGCCGCGTTCGATCGTGGTGAGCAGTTTGGTGCGGGCGACCTGTTCAGCAACTTTGGCGGTCTCGACGACATTCTTCAGCAGTTCTTTGGTGGAGGCTTTGGCGGTTTTGGGGGAGCCGGAAGACGCGGGCCTGCCCGCGGTGGTGATGTCGGCGTAGTTGTCGACCTCACCCTGGCGGAGGCGGCGATCGGGGCGAGCCGCAAGATCGAGATAGGCGCACCGGAACGATGTCCCGCCTGTGGCGGTGGCGGTTCCGAGCCCGGTCACGATCCGCGGCGCTGCCCGACTTGCAATGGTGCGGGCCAGGTCCAGGTGGCCCGCCAGACCATGCTCGGGTCAATGATGACCGTCACCGATTGCTCGACTTGCCGGGGGCGCGGCGAGATCATCGACAATCCGTGCAAGGTCTGCTCTGGTCAAGGTCGCATCGAGGCGGAGCGATCGATGAGCGTTGAGATACCAGCTGGTGTCGACGACGGCACCCGGCTGCGGTTGTCGGGCCGTGGTGGAGTGGGAGAGAGGGGAGCACCGCCGGGTGACGTCTATGTCCAGGTGAGAATCGCTCCAGATCCGAACTTCACCAGGGTGGGCAGCGACCTCCACCACCAGGTTCAGATCGGCATCGCCGAGGCGACTCTCGGAAAAGAGATCAGCGTTCCGCTGGTCGACGGGTCCGAGACGGAGATAGACATTCCGCCTGGAACGCAAGCGGCCACGGTATTCCGCCTCGGTCGGGAGGGCATGCCTCGGCTACAACGGAGGGGGCGGGGAGACCTTCTCATTGAGGTCGACGTAGTCATTCCGACCGAGTTGTCTTCCGAGCAGGAAGAGGCATTGCGTAGTTTTGCCCAGTTGCGGGGCGAGGAGCCAGCCGCCGGCAAGCGGCGAAAGCGGAAACGACGGGGCCGGTAGCCTCGTGCCCCGCCACACCCCTCACCTGTACCTGACTGGTCCGTGGAGCGGCGGCCAGATTGAGCTCGGGGAACAAGACCGTCGTCACCTCGAGAAAGTGCTTCGGTTGGAGCGGGGAGCTGCCGTCACCTACACCGACGGGGCTGGCCGTGTTGGAGCCGGCGTGTTCGATGGTGATGTGATCGAGCGCGGCTCGGAGCGGCCGCTGGACCGGCAGAACGAATTGACCGTCGCCGTCTCGCCTCCCAAGAACAACTCCAGGCTGCGCTTTGTCGTCGAGAAGCTGGCTGAGCTTGGTGTGGCGCATTTGGTCTGGCTGGTCACGGAGTACTCCGAGGGTCGACCACCCCGTCCCGAAAAGGCAGCCGCCTGGTCGCAAGCGGCCTTGGAACAGTCTCGTGGGGCTTGGCTTATGAGCATTTCCGGCCCGCTCACGATTGCCGACTTGGACGGTCTCGGTACGCCGCTCTTCGCCGACCATGGCGGTGGTGTGGTCGATGATTTGCATTTGATTGCCGACCCGGTGCTGTGTGTAGGACCCGAGGGCGGGTTTGCTGCGGGCGAAATTCCCGATGATGCTATTCGTCTTGCTCTTGGCACCACGATCCTGCGGGTGGAAACCGCCGCCGTGGTTGGTGCGGCCTTGTTGGTGAGCGGGACTTCGCAATAACGCTTGGATCGTTGCTGGGGGACTACGGTAGGGGACTAGCTAGCCAGTTAAGTCCGAAATGGGGCAGCCCAATCCAATCAAAACAAGACAGATTGGTTACCCTGGGTTATGATGTTGGCTACGCAGAGCATTCGCGATGTGTAAGCTCTGTGGAGGGCCTAGGAGAGACTATTGATGTCGACATATAACGAGATGGTGGGAAATCGGCTGAGGTCCATCCGACGACAAAGAGGTTTGTCGCTCCAGGATGTGCAGAAGCTATCGGACCAGGAATTCAAAGCTGCGGTCCTGGGTGCGTACGAGCGCGGTGAGCGAAGCCTTTCGCTG
>JAAETI010000011.1 GCA_024228555.1 bacterium
ACCGGTGCCATGGCCGCGGGACGCCGGGCCGCTTGGGGACTCGACGTGGAGCTGCGCGGCGCCGAGCAAGCCAACCTGCGCTTGCCCCCGCCGATCCCCCCCGCCGGTTTGACCCCGGGCTCCCCAGCTCCCAGCTGCTCCCCCGGCAAGACCCGGCGACATCCACCCGAACTCAACCCGGCCGAGCGCGCCAAGCACTATGGCGAAGTGATCGGAACGCTCTCCGACGAAGACGCGCGCATCGAAGGCGCGCGCTGTGAGGCTTGCGGCTTGTGCGGCAACTGCCGCTCCTGCCTGGACCTCTTCGGCTGCCCCGCTTTCCTCTCGGTCGGCCATCAAGCCGGCATCGATCCCGCGCTTTGCACCGCCTGCGGCGTGTGCGCCCAGTTTTGTCCCAACGGGGCCATTCAGCCCCTCGTTGTCACCAAGACCCAGGAAACTCCCGTATGAGTTCTTCACAAGGATTGCTTCTGGTCGGTGTTGGTGGGCAGGGCGTGCTGACCGCAGCACGTTTCCTTGGACAGGCAGCATTGGCAGCGGGTCTGGAGGCGCGCGTCGGGCAGCTGCACGGCATGGCGCAACGGGGTGGTAGCCTCGAGAGCACCATCGTGCTCGGCAAGGGTCAAACCGCCTTCATCTCCCCGGGCGAGGTCGACATCCTGGTGGCCATGGAGCCGCTCGAAGCCGCGCGCGCCCTGCCCCGTGTTACCGAGCGCACCCTCGCGATCGTGAACAGCACGCCTCTGGTTCCTTTCAGCCTGACCAGCAATGGAAAGGCCTTTCCCGAAGTCGAAGGCCTGCTCTCCAACCTGCGTGAACACGCGGGCCAGGTGATCGTGCTCGACGCCGCTGCCATCGCACGCGAAGTGGGCGAGGAAAAAACCATCAACATCGTGCTGCTCGGGGTGCTCGCCGAACTTGGCCGCCTACCCTTCGACGCTGATCATCTCGAACAAAGCCTAGGTAAGTTCACCAGCGGAGCCCGGCGTGCCAGCACCCTGGCCGCTTTCCACGCGGGCCAAAACGCCTGCAAGAATCTGAGCCCCCCAGGGGTCACAAGCGGCACCCAAAACGCTCCGCAAGGACAAGATCAATGAGTTACAAGATCGGCATCGATGTCGGTGGAACCTTCACCGACCTTTACCTGTGGTCACCCGACGGGGAGCTGCAAAGCCACAAGACACTCTCCACCCCCAAGGATCCGTCGGTGGGCGTGCTCACCGGTATCGAGCAACTGGGCGAAACGAAGGGTTTGAGTCTGGCGCAGTTCGCTCCGCAGCTAGGCACGATCGTGCACGGCACTACGGTGACCACCAACGCGACCCTGACGCGCGGCGGAGCCAAAACCGGTTTGCTCACGACTCGCGGAGTGCGCGACGCCCTGGAAATGCGCCGGGGAGTGCGCGAAGAGCAGTACAACAACCGCTTCACAAACGTGGAGCCCCTGGTGCCGCGCGCCCTGCGCTGCGGCATCGGTGGAAGACTCGACAGCACCGGGGCCGAGATCGAAGCGCTCTCCGAACGAGAAGTGCTCGAAGCCCTGGAGTTCTTCAAAGCGGAAGGCGTCGAAGCGATCGCGATCTGCTTCATGAACTCCTTCGCCAACCCGGCCCATGAGGCCGCCGCAGCGGAATTGGTGCGCAAGCAGATGCCGGACGCCTACCTGAGCGTTTCCTCGCAACTCTTGCCCACGGTGCGCTTCTACAACCGCATCTCCACCACCGTGCTCAACGCCTACGTGGGTCCGATCCTCGAGAACTACCTGTCGAGCTTGACGGGACGCCTGGCCGACGCTGGTTTCGACGGCGTCCTGCACGTGATGCAATCCAACGGTGGCGTGGCGCCGCCCGAGGTGGCGCGCGAGCGGCCCGCGACGACCCTGCTGTCGGGACCCGCCGGAGGCCCCGGCGCGGCCGTGGCCTGCTCACGGCCTCTCGACTACAACAGCGCGATCGTGGTCGACATGGGCGGCACGAGCTTCGACGCTTCCCTAGTGCAAGACGGCGAAGCGGCCATGTACAACGAGAGCGACATCGAGCGCCTGCGCATCGCCCTGCCCATGCTCGCGATCACCACCATCGGTGCGGGTGGCGGCAGCATCGGCTGGATCGATGATGGAGGCCTGTTGCGCATGGGCCCCGAGTCCGCTGGAGCCTTGCCCGGGCCCGCCTGTTACGGACGCGGCGGCACACGCCCCGCATGCACCGACGCCAACGTGGTGCTCGGTTACCTGGATCCGGCCTTCTTTGCGGGCGGCAAGATGGAGCTCGACGCAGAAGCGGCAACGACCGCGGTATTGGAACATGTTGGCAAACCACTCGACATGGACGCGGAAGCAGCCGCCGCCGGCATGTACCGCATGATCAACGCCAACATGGCCCACGGCGTGCGCGAGATCACGGTCAAGCGCGGTCTGGATCCGCGCGAGTTCCCCATGGTGGTCGCGGGCGGTGCTGGCTCCCTGCACGCCTGCATGATCGCGCGCGAGCTCGACATGCCCACCCTGATCGTTCCGCAAACCGCCTCGATCCTGTGCGCGGCGGGCATGCTCTACTCCGACCTGCGCCATGACTTCGTGCGCTCCTACGTGACACGCCTGGGTTCGATCGACCGCGCGCGCCTCGATGGACTGATCGGCGAAATGCTGAAGGAAGGCGAAGGCCAATTGAAAGCCGAGGGCGTCGCTGCGGACCGCATCGAACGCCAGGTGTTCTTCGACTTGCGCTACATGAAGCAATACCACGAGGTCACAGTTTCGGTCCCCCCCGGCACCGCGACCCCCGACAGCTTGGATGCAGCCTGTACTGCCTTCCACGCCGAGCACGACCGACTCTACGGGTACGAATTGCAAAAGGAAGGCACCGAGCTCGAACTGATCAACGTGCGCGTGCGGGTGACCGGCGTGACCGACAAGCCGTCCCCGCCCAAGTTCCCAGAAGGGCAAGCCGACGCTTCCGGAGCGCTCAAGGGTTCGCGCCGAGCCTTCCTGCCGGAGAGCGATTGCTTCGGCGACATCGCTGTCTACGACGGGCACAAGCTGCGCCCTGGCAACCTATTTTCCGGCCCCGCTCTCATCGAGCGCATCGACACGACGATCCTCGTAAGCGAATCCTACGCCGCTGAGGTCGACATCCACGGCAGCTACGTGCTGCGTCAAAAAGGAGGTCAGCAATGAGCCCCGTATCCAACGTGAAGATCGACAAGATCCTCGTCTCGATCATCGGCCGCGCTCTCAAGGCCTTCACCGATGAGATGAGCCTGTGCATGGAAAAGACGACGCGCTCGCCAATCCTGTGCGAGGCCAAGGACTTTGTCACCGGCCTGTACGACGCCGAAGGGCGCATGCTCGAGCAGACCGAAAACCTGCCGATCCTGAGCTTCTCATTGAGCCCGGTATGCGAGCACATCGCCAAGAAATTCGCCGGCAACATATTCCCCGGCGACGTGTTCTTCCACAACGACGTGTTTTCCCTGGGCAACCAGAACAACGACGTGGCGGCCTTCAAACCGATCTTCCATGGGGAGATCCTGGTGGGTTGGGCCGCAGCCAAGGGTCACATGGCCGACATCGGGGGCAACGTGCGCGGCGGGTACAACCCCAACGCAACCGAGGTCTGGCAGGAAGCCCTGCGCATCCCGGCCGTCAAGGTTGTCGAGCGCGGAGTGCTGCGCGAGGACGTTTGGGACCTGATCTTTGCCAACGTACGCCTCGACATCGTGCAGGAAGACATGCGCGCTGAAATCGGCGCCTGCACCGTGGGTGAGCGCCTGCTCAACGGCTTGATCGACAAGTACGGACTCGACGTCTTCGAAGCCCACAAGCTGGCGCTCTTCGAAGCCTCGCGCAAGATGATGCTGGCTGAGATCCGTTCGATCCCCAACGGCACCTACAGCGGCGAAGGCATGGTGTACTTCGACGGCAAGCACCCAGGCAGCGAGTTCACGATCCGCGTCAAGATCACCGTCGAAGATGAAGAGGTGCTATTCGATTACTCCGACACCGATGCGCAGACCAAGGGGTTTGTGAATGGCACCTACACCTCCAGCGCATCCGCCACCCTGCTGACCTTCCTGCAGATGGTCAACCCCGACATCCCCCACAACCACGGCATGACCGAGCCGATTCGCATGATCATCCCGGAGGGCACGCTGCTGAACGCCGCGTACCCCGCGGCGACGACCTTCGGCAACCACCTCTGCCCGCCCAACGCCGACGCGATCATCCGCGCCCTGGCGCCGGTGATCCCCGAGCGTGTGACCGCGGGTTGGAACAACCTGCTCTGCTCGCTCTCTTCGGGCGAAGATCCGCGCAAGGGTGACGCCTACGTGGACATCCTGTTCATGGGCCTCAAGGGAGGCTCCGGCGCCATGTGCGACTGCGACGGTTACGACCACATCGGCATGATCGACGCCTCCGGTGGACTGCTCGACCAGGACTACGAGATGTTCGAGCAGCAGACGCCGCACACTCTGATCGAGCATGAGTATCTGACCGATTCAGCGGGCGCGGGTGAGTTCCGCGGCGGGCTCGGTGTGCGTACTTTGTACAAGGTGGGCTCCGACGATACGCAGATCGTGACCTTTGGCGACGGCGACGTGGAAGGTGCCTTTGGCCTCTTCGGCGGCGGCGACGGCGGGCTCAACCTGATCGAGCTGCGTCAACCC
>JAAETI010000012.1 GCA_024228555.1 bacterium
ATCCGCGTAGGACACGAAGTTCTTGATGATCAGGGCGCCCTCCACGACGCCCCGCCGACCGCTCATCAACGTGAGGTTCCCTGGAAGCTCGATCGGCCCCTGGTTGGACAGATTGATCACGGCCTCGTCGGCGACGTAGACGAGCTTGCGTCCCTCCCAACCGACCTCGAGGTCTTCCTGTCCTGGACCGACCGCCGCCAGCTCGGGCAACAGCCCTGCGGTCTCGAAGACCAATACAGCTTCGTCGAATCCCTTCAGGTCGGGGATCGCATACTGGCCCCAACCGTGCTGGCTGCCGGGCTGAATCACGACCTCATCCAGGTTCGTCTCCTTTAGATCGACGTTGAGTCGCACGCAGCGGACCGGGACGACGTCGGGACTCCCGAGCTCGTTGAAGGGAATCACCCGGTAGCAGTAACGAGTGCCCGATCGTGGCCCAGAGCCAAAGACCGCCCCGGGGCCATCGACGAATCGTCCGCCGAGATTCGTGACGGGCCCAACCGTCCCGACCTCAATCCAGTCATCGCCCAAGTCAGCGAGGCGACGCTCGATACGATAGCCGTCCTCGACCTCGGACTGATCAATCCAACCGATCTCCGCACGCCGCGTCGTCCTGAGGCCCACCCCAAGATGGGTCGGTGCATTCGGCACGGTTTCCTGCTCGCTGGGGCGGCTCACACCCGGACCGTGATCGATGGGAATCCGACCCGGATCGAGCAAGTCGCGGAACGGACGTCGCAGCAGCGTGGCCGTTCTCGGCTCGTCCACGCTGCTGCAGCCCCCCAAAGCTGAGAGCGACGCCAGAACCAGCGCCCTCCAGGTTGAGCCCGTTGCCCGCATCGACGTCTTCCTAGGCATGTGGGGTGGATAGACGTTCCAAGGGGGCAGTTTCGGGAGAACGGTGGGGTGTGAGGTGAGCATGGGGTGGATTGTAGGCAATTGCTGGCCAAACGGGGCTCTAGGGAAGGGGGATCGTGACATTCGCGCAGTAGCGACCGCGCAGGGCATGCATCACCTTGGCTTTGGCGGTCAGAGCGTCCATCTTCAACATGGACCGCCCCGTAGCACCCACGGAACCACACCTGGTCTCTAATGGGTGAGTCCACTTGCCAACCCAGTCCATCTTCCCCCCCGAGTCCCGATGTCGAACCAGGTACACTTTCACACACTTCGGCCCGAACCGCAGGCTTCGCCTGCGGTCCGGGCCGAAGCGTGTGAAAGTGTACCTGGTTCGACATCGGGACTCGGAGGGGAAGATGGACTGGCGTGGCACGTGGACTCGGCCATTAGACTCCACTCTCGGCTCCCTCCGCGCTACCGGTCGC
>JAAETI010000013.1 GCA_024228555.1 bacterium
CTCGGTGAACCGGGTTCTGCGGGGATGGTGTAACTACTTCCGTCACGGTGTGTCATCCAAAACCTTCGGCTACCTCGATCACTTCACGTGGTGGAGGATTTTCGGTTGGTTGCGGAAACGAGACCGTGGTCTCAGTAAGGGGAAGCTAGTCCGTCGCTTCTTGCCACGGTGGCAGGTCCGCGACGGCAACATCGAGATGTTCCGGCCACGAGAGATCGCCATCGAGCGATACCGATACCGGGGCAGTCGAATCCCCACACCATGGCCAAGCGAAACGGCAGGACCGCCCGCCACAGCGGCATGACACATGGAGAGCCGGATGCGGTGAAAGTCGCTTGTCCGGTTCGGAGGGCGGGCCGCAGAAACCCACCAGCAGAAACGCTGATAGGGCGCTGCGGTCCGACCCCTACACGCATTTCACGAGAGCGAAACGGTGCGTGTTCGCCATCGAGGACATGGTCTCACGCCGGTGGATCTCGACCCTGGTCTCACCCGAGGAAACCTCAACCCAGGTCCGGGTCGTGTTCGACCAAGCCCTCATCACTGAAGGCCTTGACGCCCTGTTGACTGATGAACGCCTCGACCTCGACCTCGATGACCCGCAACGGCCGATCCTGTTGGCAGTGTTGGACAACGGGCCAGCTATGACCTCTGGTGACACCAAGGCGTACATGGCCGCGCTTGCCATAACCCAGCATCACGGGCGGCCTCATACCCCAACCGGTCAAGCCTGGATCGAGAGCTTCTTCGGCCACATCAAAGGCGAATGGCCACACCTGAACACGATCACCGACCCTGTTGAGCTCGAAACCGAGCTGAACCGCATCCGGATCGAGTACAACGAGATCAGGTTGCACGAAGCAATTGGCTACGTCACCCCCAACGACGAACACCACGGACAAGGAGAACGCATTCGCCAGGCCCGCCGCCAAGGCCTCGAACGAGCCCGGCAACGCCGACTCAACCACAAACTGCCGAACCAACAACAACCCCGAGGAGACACCATGACTTGGTTCATTACCAAGCCAATCTCCGCGGAAGAATCAGAAACGCCTCAGTTTGCAACTGCATTGAACTGCAACATAGGCGGTAGTACGAGTCCAGACAGCTTGACCGAAGAGGCTCCTGACCAGGGATTATGCTTCCACCTGCCCCATTACGGCAGCCACCGTCACGGCGGGCCCAGTAATGCGGTACGGCGTACACGGCGACCTTTGGCTAGCTATCTCTCGTCGGCTTGACTCAAGTTCGGCAAGGACCGCAGGGCTATCCTCTCTCCATATCTGGGGCCCCTTGACCCGTAACGGTGAGCGAAGCTAGCCTCATATACACAATTCCAAGGCGACTGTCCGTCGTATTTGATCTAGTTGGGGGCAACCACGGATGAGTCAACCACCGGCCGGCGGGTGTTTTGGGTCAAATCGGCGTTCGTGCTGATCCTACTCCTCGCCATAATTCCCGCCACGTCTCCGGCCGACGCACAGACAGACGTGTCCCCGGACGGCACGGAAGTCGGGGACACAGGGGACCACCAATGCGAACGTCCGGTCGGGGCTGATGGGCAGGCCGTTCATGAACTGCTGGGTCGACCTGTGGTTGGTGACAAAGAGACCCACCCCAAAGACGTTTGGCGAGCCGGGCCAGAGGTCCAGGAGTGGTTCGAGAAGGTCGATGCGCAATTGGCGGACTCCCCCAATGTGCTCGGGACCTTTGTCGACGACCTGACACAGACTCACGTGATCGTCGTCGGCGCCGGCAAGACCGATTCCGTGAAGCGGCTCTTGAAGGACCCTGCACCGATTGCGATCGACTATCGGGTTTCCTGTCGCCCGCTCGAGACGCTCCGAGAGATCGAGGGTGAGTTGGTCAAGCGTGAATGGCACAAACGTGCGAACGACATCTCCTATTCGTTCTACACCGACCCGTCGGTCGGTCGAGTGACTGTCGTACTGCCACCGGACGAGAAGGGTCTGGCTGAGCAGGTGGAGGCCAGATTCGGCAGGGACAACATCTTGATCGAATATGGAACGATCGAGTTGGCCGGCAGATACAACAACGGGTCGGCCCATGACGGCGGCGCCCACATCGGCAACAGTTACCCAGCCCACTGCACGGCCGGCTTTGCCATGGACCGCTCCGGCGGTCGGTGGATGGCTAGCGCATATCACTGCCTGTTCGGCTACTCCAACACTTGGACCTCGGGCAGCACCTACTACGGTCAGACGAACTTCTCCCTCGCTCCCTCCGCCTGGCCGGGGGTGGATGCGCTGCTCGTCGGCGACGGCAACGACCAGTACTCCCGGGTCATGTGGGTGGATCCGTGCTCGCCTTGCACTCGACTGGTGTCCTCCAAGGGCAATGCGAGCTCGAACAGCTCGATCTGCGTGAACGGAGCGAACACCGGGGCTCGGTGTGGACTGACCGTGCGGACCTACACCGTCTACACCTGTGCCGAATCGGTGCCGGGGGTGTGCTGGTTCCTCCGCAAGGCGGAGAAGCCAGGATCGTTCATCGCCCAGAACGGAGACTCCGGCGCAGCGATGTACAACCGCCTGTCCGGGAGCAAGGCCAAGATCCGAGGGATGTTCACGGCCCTTGAGCGTGACCAGAACAACAATCTGCGACACGACAGTGCCCTGTTCTTCAACGTCTCATCGGTGGAGGCGTCGCTCGGGGCCACGACGGCCACCGCATGCTGCAACAATGACTCTTGGTGAGATGCCGCCGTTGGAGTCCGATCGTCGTGGTCATGGTCGTACTTCTCGCGGCAGCATCGTGCACAGAGGCACAGCCCGAGGCTGATCCGGCCCCGAGTACTGACACCGCAGCGCACAAGGGCGCTCGCACCGCATCCACAGCCACCACTATGACGACCAATCCTCGATCGCGCCACGATTGGCGGGGTTGGGTGGAGTCGCGGCAGGCGGTCCGCGGGAGCTGGGACGTCGACGACCGATCAGCGTGTGCCACCGAGTCCGACGATCGGATCCGAGTATTGCTGGTGGGCGACGGCCGAGATGCCGACTGGGTTGCGGCCGGCCTGGCCGCCTACACCCGACTCCTCGTCGAAGCCGGCGCCACGCACGGTATCGATGTCGAGATCACCCGCGACCTGTCAGCGGATGACGTCGACATCGTCGTGCCGGTCGCAGTCGGTCCCAGGCCCGATGTCGAGTGCGCCGCCGAGCTGCTGGACCCCGTCAGCCTGGCCATCCGGCCTGCCGACGACGATCTCCTCCGTTGGAACTTCGCCTCCCTCGGGGAGCTAGAGCATGTGGAGCGCTACCTCCGCCAGGACCTGGACCAGCGAGGCCCGGTCGCCATCATCAGCGGCGAGACGGCCCAGCTACTCTACGACACCCACACGCTCGACCTTTTCGTCCAGGACGTCGACGCCCATTTCGAGGAGACGTTCGCCGTTGACAGCGTGACCGAGGCACTCCGACGTGAGCCGCGTGCCATTGTCGCTCTGGGAGCCGGGGTGGACTGCATCACCTGGATCGACCAGCGAGGAAACCCGCCCGATGGGGAGATGCTCTTCCTCGCCTCCAACGAGTGCCAATTCCCGGGCATCGTCGAGCACCAACCGGCCCGGGCCGACGGGGCCAACGTCCTGACATGGACCAGACCCCAGACCTCAGCCCAACAAGAACCGAGCCCTTGGTGGTTGGACTTCGCGGCCCAGCTCACCGCCGAAGAGGCTCGGGTCCTCGATCAGCACGCAGCTTCGTTCCAGCTCGGGGTCGGTCAGGGGATCACCCTCCTCGAGTTGCTGCGATCCGTCGGCTGGCACCCGGCGGCGGTGAGCAGCGCCTTGACATCCACCGACTTCGAACTCGCCTTCGATCACCCGATCCTCCATGGCCGAATCGTCATCGGGGCTGGTGGAGCGCGGCTCGAGCAGAGTGAACTCGCCATCTTCGACGGCGAGAACGGCTGGATCGACACGGGCACATTCGTCCAACCCTAGAGGGCACCGTTGCGTTGATCGATCGGCAGGCGCGGACTACCGCAGGTGTCTCACCCCACCCTGACAGACAGGGGACTGGTGTGGCGACCGAACCGTTCGTTTCGAGGAAGCTGCTCGACCGGCTGGTCTTCCGGAGACCTCGACCATGTGCTCCATCGCTCACTGAACCCAGTTTCTAGTCCCATGACATGACTGGACAATGGTAGATGAGGAGCGTGCATCCGTCGTAGCGAGCACGACGCTCCGACGCCAACGCCGACGCCGACGCCTCCTCACACCCAGAGGAGGGGTCCAGATCCACGTAGGTCTCCCCAGTGACCAAGTCAAGATGAACCCGCTTGCAGGAACCGGGTTGATCAAGTGGCTGACCGAATCCACTTAGATACAGATGAGACCCCACAGCACTGACGCCATACGGCGGAGACGTCGTGATACCAAATGGTTCGAAGTCTGTCTCGGTCACCGATCCGGCAAAGGCTGCTGCGGTTTCGCAGTCCTCAAACCGCACCTGAATTTCAGGATCGATTTCCAACAGTTGGCCGTTGTAGAGCATCTGATCAATCTCCGCCTCTACGGTCCCTGGCGGCAATAGACGAGTCTCTCGAAAGTCGGCCTGAACCCGTGGGATGTACCTTGTCTCAGCGCGTTCCAGCAGGAACTGATTTGCACCATCGACCACGGCCCAGCCAATCCGGTACCGAAACCAAACCTGGAAGACCAGGGCATCGTTGAGAACCGACGCCCGGGCGTGAAGTATCTCAACCTGATCTTCAAAGGCTTCATCATCCACCCCACTACTCACAGTCACCAGTCGCCGCCATGTATCAGCGTACGCTGCGTCCTCCTGGGCAGATAGAAGCGTCACGGTGTCGGTTCCTTTACCCAACGTCGGCTCGGACCTACGCAAGCAGGAAGGTAGAGCGAAGCGAGGCTGGCGGGGCACGTCAGGCTCGCTTGCTTCACTAGGAGGCTCGCTGTTCACACCACAGGCACCGGCCGTGAGTAGCAACACAACAAGGACCGTCAGCCCTACCGAACGAGACCGGCCCTGGGCAGCAGAAGCTCGCATCCGATTAGCATAGGTCACCGACCGAACCCTCCAAGCCAGAGAAGGCAACAGCCGTCCACCGGCCCACCACCGTCAACCAGTGCGCGCCCGATACCAGGCACTTGCTGAGCACCGGAAAATATCGGATGCCCGCCTCGCAATCGACGTCCCGAAGCGCTCGAGATCCGACATCTTGTGGCGCTCTACGCCCTCACGGTGCGGTCACGTTCCGTGGTCGAGATGTACGGTGTGAGTTGGCCATCAGC
>JAAETI010000014.1 GCA_024228555.1 bacterium
GGTGAAGTTCCCGGCTCCGTCGTTCTCATACCAGGCGATCTTGTCGTCTGAATATGATGCCGATAGCACGTCCAGATCGCCATCGCCGTCCACATCCGCTGTGGTGACTGAGTAAGCGGCATCGGCTGCTGTAGTGATGGTGTGGGCGGTGAAGTTCTCAGCTCCGTCGTTCTCATACCAGGCGATCTTGTCGTCAATAAATGATGCCGATAGCACGTCCAGATCACCATCGCCGTCCACATCCGCCGTGCTCACCGAGTAAGCGCCATCGGCTGCTGTAGTGATGGTGTGGAGGGTGAAGTCGGGCGTACCAGAGCTCGACAGAAATGTTGGATCGTCGTTGGTGGCGGTCAGGTTGATGGTCTGGCTGTTGGTCCCTTCTTCGCTGGTTCCGTCGCCGGTCAGTCCTGGATCGGTGCCGGTGTTGCCGGTGTCGTTGACGGTGACCGTGAAGGTGGTTGAAGCGCTCGGTGTATCGCTACCGTTGAGGTAGGTGATGGTGCCGGTGCCGCCGGCGGTCAACAGGGTGTTGAGCTGAGCGATGGTGCCGGTGACGACGACGCTGCCGGTACCGTTGCCGGAACTGATCGTCGCGCCGCTGTCGCCGACGGCGACGGTGATCGCACCTTCGCCGACGCTCAGTGTGGCGGTCGCGCCGCTGCCTGCTTCGTCGACATCACTGACACTGAACCCGCTGCCATGAATCGCGAGGCCAACTTGTTCGGTCGCCGCAAGAGCGGCACCCGGTGCGTTCACAACTGGTGCATCGTTGTAAGCGGTGACATCCACGGTCATGGTGTAACTGCTGGCGCTGTCGGCGGTGCCGTCGTTGACGCTGAATGCAAAGCTGTCGTAGCTCGTCCCGTTGGCATCGGTCACCGGAACGAATTTTACATTACCGGCGTCAATATCGGCCTTGCTGATGACCTGGTTCAGGGTGACGTCAACACCACTCAGTTGCAACGCACCAGCGGTCTCCAGCGTGGTGATCTCAACGCTGGCCATCACGTCGAGATCGAGATCACTGTAGTTGAAGTCGGCGGCGGTGAAGGTGTAGGTGGTGTCTTCGTTGGTGGTGACGGTGTTGTTCGCCGCAGTCGGCAGATCGTTGACGGCGCTGATGTCGACGTTCGTGGTTCCCAGATCGATATCCGTGCCGCTGCCGCCGGTGTTGCCGTTGTCGTTGACGTTGATCTGGATGGTGTCGGCGTTGTCGCCGTTGGTGTTGGTTGTGCCATGCAGGTAGGTGATGTTGCTGGCGGTGTTGAGGTAGTTGTTCAGATCGGTCAGCGTGCCGGTCAGGGTGCGTGCGGTACTGGTGCCGCCGATTGTGATGCCGGTTCCGGCTGCGGCGGTTAAGTTGCCGCCGGTGCTGGTGGTGAGTGTCACCGTCAAGCTGCCACCAGCCGCATCGACATCACTCAGGTCAATGGCGGAGAGATCGACGTTACTCGCCACATCTTCAGTGACTGAGATGTCGGTTGGCAATGATCCTGCATTCGTCGGATCGTCGTTGATCTGGGTGATGGTCACCGTGGTACTGCCAACCGCCTGCAATGCACCGCCGGTACCCTGGCTGCCGGTGTTGCCGTCGTCGAAGCTCCAGTCGATCTGGGCGGTAGCTGGTGGGGTGTCGGATGAATTGGAGTAGGCAATCTGCTGCAGGGCAGAGTTGACCCGTGCTGTTGTCGCATCGGTGTTGAAGGTCAGCAACAGTGTGCCGCCACTATTGGTGGTGACCGTGCCGATGATGGTGCCACCAACGACAACATTGCCACTTTCGGTGAGGGCTGAGAGAGTTCCCGTTTCAGAAAACACATCTTCAGAACTGGCGCCGCCGTTGCGCACCAGGGTCAGACTGGCGCCGTCATAGTTGCCGACGCCACCGTTCAAGGCATCGAGTTCGGCATCGCTGACATTAACATCGCTGTCCAGTACCACCGCAGCGCCACCTTCGATGAAGGAGGGGGTGCCGTCGAGGGTGTTGACAGAATCGAAGGTGGCATCCAGCGTGCCATCGGTGTCGTAGCGAACCAGGGCGAAGTCCCAGGCGCTCCCGTTCCAGCTCTCGCCGCCCACCACGATCTTGCCATCGTTCTGAATCACGACTCCGTACCCGGAGTCGTCGCCAGTTCCAACTGCAGTAGTGACGGTGCCATCGCCACCGAAGCCCGTATCTAGCGACCCGTTCGCATCGAAGCGGGCCACCGCGAAGTCATAGTTCGAGCCGTTGTGACTAAAGCCCGCGACCACGATCTTGTCGTCGGATTGCAATTGAACGCTGAAGCCAACGTCCGTGCCGGCGCCGATACCCGTCGTTGCCACGCCGTCGCTATCGAAGCTCGTGTCCAGCGAGCCATCCGTGTTGTAGCGGACGAGCGCAAAGTCGTTGCTGCCCTTCCCGGCGAGGATGATCTTCCCGTCACTCTGCAC
>JAAETI010000015.1 GCA_024228555.1 bacterium
GAAGCCAACGCCGCAATATCAGCCTTATGAATCGACGAATCAATATCAGTAAACGAAGACGAACCAGCAGGAAGATCCAACGCCCTCACCAAAAACGAAGCCATCTGCTCCCTAGTCACCCGCGACGAAGGGCAATACAACGAATTAGCAGGCGGATTACACCCAGCGGTAATCCCCGCCGAAGCCAACGCCGCAATATCAGCCTTATGAATCGACGAATCAATATCAGCAAACGAAGACGAACCAGCAGGAAGATCCAACGCCCTCACCAAAAACGAAGCCATCTGCTCCCTAGTCACCGTCGACGAAGGGCAATACAACGTATTGGCAGGCGGATTACACCCCAACGTAATCCCCTCATCAGCAATCGCCTCGATCGCCCTGACATGGACAGAGGTGTCGTCATCGGTGAAGAAACCGGTTGCGTTTGCCGTCCCCACGGCCAGCATCCCCATGACCAGCAAGAAAACTGTCAGCACTGTCCGTGTTCGCATCTAGCGTCTCCTATTCGATAACAATGACAAAGGCATCGGTAACGTCCACCGAGGTGGGCAACGGTAACCGCATGCTCCCCCCGGAAACGACGATCTCGAATCCGTAACGACTGGCGTCGGGCGTGATCTCGTTCGGCCACGCACCCGCTGAAGCTGCGATAGCTACGTCATTCAGGTCTCGAATGATCTCCGTCTTTGCAGCATCCGTGACGACGATGAGATAGCGGAGGTCTGTTGGGTCACCGGCAGGAATCGTGAAGTCGACCTCTTGGCCGACCCGGCTGAAAGGAACCGAGGTCTGGTCAAAGTCATCGGCAAGCGCTGCCGCAAGGTGCCCCGCAGTTCCGGTCCCGATGAAGTCGCGCAACACGTTGCGTTCCACAACCTCGAACAATATCTGCTCACTACCGACAACAAAGGGGCGAGCGGCGTCGGTTATGGGGTGGGAGAAGTTAGGTACAAACACTGCCTCTTCGAACAACGGTCCCAGCTTGTTGCGGAAGAACAACCCCATTGAGTCGTGGATGATCGCGGTCGATTCCGTCGACAGACCCATGCCCGAAGTGCCGGTGTAGCTGACGAGCGGACGACCGGCGATCGTCGCAGCCTCGACGGTGTCGGTCGTCGTTACGCCGGCAAAGGTCGGCGTCAGCTCTTCGTAATCGATCACCCAGTTCACCCCGACAAGACCGGCAAGATCACCAGCCCGGGAAGCGCTCGATGCGACGAGGTCTGCTTGATCCCATATACCGGTTGCCACCCAGTCGCTGATGAGCTCGGATCCGAACACAGTGCCATTCACATTCCAATGCGTGTCGTGCTTGTAGTACAACCGTTCGGTAGCGGCCCGGAAGGGAACCAGGAGGTCGGCATAGTCGGCGTGACCGGCGGTAGCGAGTGCGCCGTAGAGGGCAGCCGAGTTCTCATCGGCGCAGGAAGCGGCCCAAGTGCCGACGGGGACGGTGTCGGGATAGATCGTGGCCTTGTTCGGAGGAACGGTGTAGGCAAAACCCCGCCCCGACGCATCAACAACATCTCGTGTCTTATCAATCTCGACGATGAGTCGCTCATAGACGCTCGGCGCGTTGCACGTCTGGTCAAGCGTTTCGGTCAGATACAGCCAATAGTCCTGACCGATGACAACATCCGAGGTCGGGCTTACCGCAGGAAGCGGCGGGGGTGGTGTTATCGGGTCCAGATCCAGAGCCCTGGACAGGAATGAGGCCATCTGCTCTCGAGTCACTGGATCCGTAGGGCAATACAACGTATTGGCAGGCGGATTACACCCAGCGGTAATCCCCGCCGAAGCCAACGCCGCAATATCAGCCTTATGAATCGACGAATCAATATCAGTAAACGAAGACGAACCAGCAGGAAGATCCAACGCCCTCACCAAAAACGAAGCCATCTGCTCCCTAGTCACC
>JAAETI010000016.1 GCA_024228555.1 bacterium
CGATCCCCTACTTCAGGGCCTCGTTGATCAATGACGCGAGGAGTTCGGTGCCGACCCCTCGGCCCTGCCACTCGTCAATGACGGTCACCGCCGCATCAGCCACGGCTAGTGTCCTGCGTCAGGGGTCTGTCAGGAAGATTGTGTATGTGGGTGAGTCATGAGGGTCCACCACCTTGTGGTGGGGACCGGATTGGATCACTTTGATGGGAAAGAACAGCAAAGAAGTATCGACAAGTAACGGCAAGGGTAGCGCTGGTTTGGTGTTGCCTCGGTTGGATCAGGACGTGGTTGACCGGTTGGTGGCTGATGCTCGCGAGGCTGGCGGGGTGGCAGCGTTGACCGGCCCGGACGGGTTGTTGTCGGGGTTGGTGGCCCAGATCTTGGAGACCGCTCTCGGGGTCGAGCTGGAGGATCATTTGGGGTACGGGGCTCACGAGCGCCGCCCTGAGGGTCAAGCGAACGCGAGGAACGGGACAACCCCGAAAACGGTGCAGACAGACATTGGGCCGGTGGAGCTCGAGGTGCCCCGGGATCGGGACGGATCGTTTGACCCGGTCGTGGTCCCCAAGCACGCCCGCCGCTTGTCAGGTTTCAACGAGCATGTGTTGTCGTTGTACGCGAAAGGGTTCACCACGGGCGACATTGTCGAGCATGTGGCCGAGATCTACGGGGCTCAGGTGTCTCGGGACCTGGTCTCCAAGGTGACCGACGCGGTGGTGGGCGAGATGAACGAATGGTTGAACCGGCCCCTCGATGCGGTGTACCCGGTGGTGTTCATCGACGCCCTCTACGTCAAGATCCGCGATGGGCAGGTCTCCAACCGGCCGATCTACGTCGCGTTGGGAGTGACGATGACCGGCGAGCGGGACGTGCTCGGGTTGTGGGCCGGGGACGGCAACGAGGGCGCCAAGCAGTGGGGCACGTACATGACTGAGCTCCGCAACCGTGGGGTGAACGACATCATGGTCGTGTGCTGCGACGGGCTGAAGGGTCTACCCGAGGCGATCGAGGCGGTGTGGCCCCAGACCACGGTGCAGTTGTGCGTAGTGCACCTCATCCGGAACAGTTTGAAGTTCGTGTCGAGAGCGGACTACAAGGCGGTCTGTGACGATCTCCGCAAGGTATATACCGCCCCCACCGCGGAGGCGGCCGAGGCCCGCCTGTTGGAGTTCGACGACGCCTGGGGTACCCGGTACCCAGCAGCGACGGCGGTGTGGACCTCCGCGTGGGAGCAGTTCATCCCGTTCCTGGCGCATCCGCCCGAGCTTCGGAAACTGATGTACACCACGAATGCCATAGAAAGCTTGAACGCCCGGTTCCGGAAGGCGGTCCGTCAGCGGGGTCATTTCCCCAATGAGCAAGCTGCTATGAAAGTGTTGTATCTGTGTGCGAGAAGGAGGGAGAAGAACCGTAGCAACCCCACCGGGAAAGTGGTAAGATGGGGCAAGATTCTTAACGCACTAGTTGTTGCATACGGTGACCGTGTCACTCAGGCTATCAAGTAAGTAAACGTAGGAACCGACTCAACTTACTTACACAAAGAATCTGACAGTCTCTCACCCCCGTGACCAGGGCCAACACACCACCACCGGCCGCTACTCGGCATAACCCCGGACTCGGAATAATGAATAATCGCGTCATCCGGCCCCCACAGGTCGGTTGTTGGTGAGGGGGCGGATGTGACCGTGAGCTAAACGTTCTGGTTGGTGCTGGCGGTTCCCGTC
>JAAETI010000017.1 GCA_024228555.1 bacterium
GGTGGCAGTTCTCCTTTCACCGGTCCTACTATCCAGAACCAGTAGGCCAGCTCCATCCGGAAGAAGAACGCTCTCACCTCCATCCAGCATTCCATCCTTGAAAACCAAATCCGCACCAGGTCTCCGTGCGCTCAACGTAAAGTCTCTGCATATTGACTCCAGAGAGGACTCCACTAGAGCTCTCGGGAGTTTCACCAACCTATTGCCGTCAGCTACAACCCCGCCCACATCCCTCAAGATCTTTCGACCCAGGGGTGTCTCGACCCGGACACCCGTATTCTCGAGGATATTGAGCGACTCCTCATGCACCCGATGACGTTCTTCATCGGATAAGACTCTGTACAAGGTCTTCATTATCCTGGCTCCTCTATTGCCCGCCACCCTTGTTTCGGGTCTGGCGGTAGTCGCAGTCGAGCAGGCCGCATCGGGCGCAGACCTGCCAGGCCTCTTCGGGCTCTCTCGAAATCGAATCGAAGCGGACGGCGAAGCTCACGGACTTCTGGGGAACCATCATCCCCCTGTCCGTCAGCGAGATGCCGAGCTCGTGGGTCGGCAAGGTCGAAAGCATTTCGCTCTGTCTGCCGACGTTCCAGCTGCCGTAGCCTGGGCTGATCCGGGGTTTGGCGAATCGTCCGTTTGCGAAAGCATGCGAGCAGATCGCTCGGTTGAGGGCATCGGCGGTCGCTTCGGCCGCCGCCGAGCCCAGGGCATCGAGAACCAGGGAATCCAGGGCGCCTCCCTGTTGCCCGCGAAGCTGTGCTTCGCCCTCGAGCTCGATTCCGATGGTGCAGGCCGCGAGAGCGACTTCGTCCTCAGCTCCGGGAACGCCGAGGCTCTCGGCCCGATCGGCCTGGACGATGACGAATCCACCTCGGGGATGCAGCAGCTCGAGGCCCTGCTGCCAGAGACGCTCGATCCTCGGTGCCAGGTGAGCCCTGGGTTCGGCGCCGCGGCGGTAGCCCAGTCGCCTCGTCACTTCGTCCGGATCGACCGCGATCTTGAGATCTCGAAAGATCATCTTTGGGAGATCTCGAGGGCTAGCCGGGTAGCCTGGAGGTGAGGGGGCTCGGTACCGCAACAACCGCCTACCAGGCGCGCTCCCTTCTCGACAAGGCGAGCGAGCCCGGCCGCGAAGTCGGAAGGCTGGGTATCGTAGTGCACTCCCGCGGTTCCCACGATGGGCTCGCCGGCATTGGGCTGCGCCACGATCGGGACCTCGACGCTCTGCACAGCCTGCGCGACGAGATCGATCATGTCATCGGGTACCAGGGTACAGTTGCTTCCGACCACGTCTGCACCCGTGTCGACCAAGGCCTGGAGCGAAGCCGACAAGGGATTTCCCACCAGAGTGAAGAATCCTCTCTTCTTGCGGTTGAACGTCATCGAGGCGAATACCGGAAGGCCAGATTGTGAGGCGGTGCGCACGGCGACCTGGGCCTCACGGAGATCGAACATCGTTTCGATCGAAAGCAGGTCGACCCCGGCATCTACCAGGGCCTCGACCTGCTCGGTCAGGGACCGCTCGATCTCGGCTTCGTCCGTCTTTCCCATCGGGGGAAAGAGCAGACCGGTCGGTCCGATGTCTCCGGCAACGAATGTCTCTGGGCCGACCGCATCCCGTGCAAGCTGCACCGCGATCGAGCAGACTTCCCGGCAGCGTCCCTCGAGCCCGACCTCGGCCAGTTTCGCAGGGCTGGCTCCGAAGGTATTGGTGTGCACGATCTCGCAGCCAGCCTCCGAGTAGGCGCGGTGCACCGCGGCGACACGATCGGGGTACTCGAGGTTCCATCGCTCCGGTGCCTGGCCGGCTTCCAGCCCTTGCGCGATGAGCATCGATCCCATGCCCCCATCGAGGAGCAGGGCACGCTTTTTCAGTCGACACCAGAGCTGTTCAGAGCTCGGCATCGGCAAGCAGCTGCCTGGCGACACTCACTGCCGCCACGGCGCTTTCCGCGTAACCATCGGCACCGATTTCGTCAGCCCAGGATTGTCTCACCGGGGCTCCCCCGACCATGACCTTGACCTCGAGTCCAGCCTTTCGAACGGCCTCGACGAGTTGGCGCTGTTCAACCATCGTCGTGGTCAGCAAGGCGGAGGCACAGATCATGTTCGCATCGAGCTCACGGGCCCGCTCGACGAAACGTTCCACGGTGACACCGACCCCTTCGTCGAAGACCTCGAAGCCGTTGGCGGAGAGCAGGGTGCCCACCAGGGTCTTGCCGATATCGTGAATGTCTCCAGCGACCGTGCCGATCACCGCACGGCGACGAGCCCGGCCCGAGTCCGAGGCTCCGACTTCCTTTTCGAGGACAGCCATTGCGGCCTTCATGGCCTGCGCTGCAGTGACCAACTCAGGAAGGAAATACTCTCCTTCGTCGAAGAGCTCGCCGGCCTCTCGAATCGCAGGAACACAACCGTTTTCGACGAAGTCCAGAGGTTCACGCCCTTGCTCGAGGGCTCGCTCCGCGATCTGGGCGGCCAACTCCTCTTCGCCCTCGAGAATCGCCTGGTGGATTTCCGCCTCTAGACTTTGAATCTCATGCAAATGACTACCCTTGTCGAGCTGAGTGATTCTTCGGCCTCAGAGCAGCTATCCTA
>JAAETI010000018.1 GCA_024228555.1 bacterium
AAGAAACACCTCGCTGACCTCGCGGCCGAGACCGGTCTGGACATCACGGTCTGTCACTACCCGCCCGGCACATCGAAATGGAACCGGATCGAGCACCGCGTGTTCAGCTTCATCACCATGAACTGGCGGGCCAAACCCCTGACCGACCTCCGCACCATCATCGAACTCATCGCCGCTACCACCACCGACACCGGACTCACGATCCAAGCCAGCTACGACCCCAACTGGTACCCGACCGGCATCAAGATCAGCGACACCGAACTCGCCGACCTACCCCTCCACCCACACGACTGGCACGGCGAATGGAACTACACCATCGTGCGCCACGAGGCGCCATGAAACCGGGCGGAGATGAAAGGGCTCCGCCGCTGGTGCGTCGCAGCGCATCGGTGAAGTTGGGGGCAGTCTGAGTCTGGGAGCGCAGGCAAGGACGGAAAGCAGCCCCGACAACGACGGGACACGCCAGAACTGTCAGATGGTGTGGGTCCGGCTAACAAGATGGGAAGGTGTACGCAAGGAACCAGTGTGAAAAGCCCCTCAAGAGTTCCACCGGCTCGAATCTGACGGATCGGGGCCGGGTTGCAACGCACACCCCAGCTGGGGTGACTCCGTAGCTGGTTGATAGTGCCAGTGGTGAGGCCACATCGAATGCCTGCGGTGTAGGTGTGGCGATGTTGCAGGGGCATAGCTGGGCACCTCCCCCGTCGACCGGTGCATGGTGAACGTGGGAACCATCTGTTGTCGCCCTCACCCCGACCAGCCAGGTCGGTGGTTGGGCAGGTCCGTTGTCGACTGTTGGCGACAGGTGGGACGGAGAACCCGTAGTAGTCCGAGCGGCAGAAAGTGTCGTGCATGGCGAAGGGGTTCAGCGTGTTTGTAGTGAAGGGATTGGAATGTCAGGAGTCCGTTGGTGAATACCGATGATCTATGGCCGACGCTTGAAGAAGCTGAGGCGAGGGTACTGAAGATCCAGACCAAGCTACACCAGTGGGCGATCAGCGAACCTGATCGCCGGTTTGATGACCTCTACAACCTCGTAGCTGATCCCACGTTCCTTACGGTGGCGTGGGCTCGGGTGCGGGGCAACAGGGGGGCACGGTCTGCTGGGGTCGATGGAGTGGTTCCCCGCTCGATCGTTTTCGGCACGGCGCTCATGGGCGGGCTGCGAGCACAGCTCAAAGCCCGAACGTTCGTACCGTTGCCCGTGCGTGAGCAGATGATCCCCAAATCCGACGGCAAGCTCCGTCGCCTGGGGATACCGGCTGCTCGCGACCGGGTGGTCCAGGCCTCCCTCAAACTCGTGCTCGAACCTGTCTTCGAGGCGGACTTTCGCCCGTGTTCCTACGGGTTCCGTCCGAAGCGCCGAGCCCAAGACGCGATCGCTGAGATCCACCACATGGGCTCTCACTCCTATGAGTGGGTGCTCGAAGGTGACATCAAAGCGTGCTTCGACGAAATCTCGCATCCAGCCCTGATGGGACGGGTGCGACATCGGATCGGAGATAAACGAGTCCTGGGATTGGTCAAGGCGTTCCTCAAAGCCGGCGTCCTCGGTGAGGATGGCGTCGAGAGGGACACGGTCACGGGAACCCCGCAAGGGGGGATCCTCTCACCGCTTCTGGCGAACATTGCCTTGTCGGTCCTCGACGATCACTTCGCAGTGATCGACGGTGGGCCGGCATCCACCAAGAACGACCGGGACCGTCGCCGACGCCACGGGGAAGCCAACTACCGAC
>JAAETI010000019.1 GCA_024228555.1 bacterium
CAATAAATTGGACATTCGTAATTTTCAACATATTGTAATTAAGAGCAGTTATTGGTTGTAATTGATCAGTTGTCAGGTTATTCTATGTTTCTCTAAAATTTCTCGGTCCGCACCCATGCAACAGTCGCTCGCGCTCGAAGATGCCACCGAGGTCTCGGAGCGCCGGCGTCACTCCACCGCCCTGGGCAAAGGGCTGCGATTGGAGTTGGAGAACGCCCGCGAAGGTCGGGCCGTGCTCTATCGCGGCGACTTTCCGATCAAGACGGTGGATCTCGGCGACAAGGTAGCCAGAAAGCTGTTTCTCACCGAGGCGATGGAGCTCGGCGCCACCCAGTCGCGCCTGGCCGAGGCCCTGGATGTGAGCCGTCAGACGCTGCACAACTACCGAGAGATCAAGGACCGTTTCGGGGTAGTGGGCTTGATCGACGGCTATCGGATGGCCGACGGGACGGATGCGAAGGAGCAGCGGGTGCGCCATGAAGATCAACACCCGCCGGGGAACAAGGCGCAACAGGTGGCGGCGCTTCGGGCCGAGGACCGGGTGTGCAGCGAGGCGGCTCAGGAGACATTGAATTTCTCCTTCGGGGAGGAGGGGCGTGCCGAGGAGGTGGCGCGTCAGGACCATCCCTTCAACAAAGAGCACGACTGGGAGGCGAGCCGCTACGCCGGCTGCTTTGTGTACTGGCCGACGCTCATTGCCCAGTGGCGCTGGCTGGAGTTGGTGATGGGGTACTTCGGTGGGGGCTGGCGGATATTCGCCGTGTTTATGCTCATGGCGGGGCTGGATATCCGCTCGATCGAGCAGCTCAAGAATGTACGCTCGAAGGAGGCCGCGCGGGTGCTGGGGCTCGCCGGGCTGGGTGGCAGGACCCAGGTCTGGGACTGGTTTTATACGGTGGCCCGGCAGGGTTTGGCCAAGGCATTGCTGGACGATTATTGCCGCTACCAGATTCGGGCTGGACTGGTCGGGGGGTGGCTCTGGTTTACCGACGGCCATCTGCTGCCCTATACCGGCCAGCAGAAGGTTCACTACAGCTACAACACCCAGCGGCGAATGCCGGTGC
>JAAETI010000020.1 GCA_024228555.1 bacterium
CAAGGTTGACAGAACAACGCCCAGAGCGATCGCCGCCGTGATCAGCAACTGGTTTTGGGCATCGTCGACGGCGGTCGTCGACGCGGCAAACACGACGAACCCCGGGCCGATGTCGGCCACAACTACTCGCGCCTGCGCGTCACTCCCGAAAGCACCCGCGGAGAAGGGCTCGCGCGTCTGCGCCGCTTGCACGAGGTCAACATCTTCTAGGTCCGGGACCAGATCGGGTTCGGAAACTGGACGGGCCAAGACCTGGGGTTCGCCGTCTCCGAGGAAGCCAACGTAGAGCTCTCCGGTCACCAGAAGCTCGTCGGGTCTCGCTTGCGGGTTCACAATCGACCTCCCCGCCAACCTCTCGACACCTCTGTCGACGTTGTTCGAAACCACCTCGAGCTGAGCATCAAGCTGGTTGGTGAGCACGCTTCGTTGACGGGCCGACACATATGCCAGCGCGGCAACGACGGTGATCGTGACGACAAGGGCCGCGAGTAGCAGTCGGGATCGCAGCGTCACGTTTGGCGACGAATCGTGTATCCGACGCCTCGCACGGTCTCGATGAGCCGTTGCTCGGAGTCGTCGAGCTTCTTGCGGAGCGACGAGATGAACGTCTCGACGATGGCCGATTCGCCGTCGAAGTCGTATTCCCAGACGTGGTCCAGGATTTGGCCGCGTGACACGACCCGGCCGGCGTTGGTCAACAACAGGCGACAGAGTTTGTATTCGGTCGGAGTCAGGTGGACAACTTCTCCATCCTTGGTGACTTGATGCGCATCGTCGTCGAGCTCGACATCGCCAGCCGCCAGAATCGCGGACGAGTCAACAAGTCCGGTTCTGCGCAGCGCCACCTGCACCCGAGCCACGAGTTCCTCCAACGCAAACGGTTTGGTGATGTAGTCATCACCGCCAGCGGTCAGACCCTTCACCCGGTCTGCGGTTGAGGTCTTCGCAGTCAAGAACAGGACCGGGGCAGTGTGACCGCGAGAACGGAGAATTCGAAGAACATCGAGACCATCGACATCACCCAACATGATGTCCAAGACAAGAACGTCTGGCCTGAAACTGTCCGCAAGGCTCAGAGCGGAGCTACCGGTCTCGGCCGTCTCGACGTCCATTCCGGCCATTCGCAAGGCGGAGGCCACCAGGAACGAGATGTTCTCCTCGTCATCCACCACCAGAACCTTCGCTGCGCTCATACCCAGACAGCATGGTCCAAGTTCCTGTGGGTTGATCGAACAAATCCTGTGGATTTCCTGAGGAGCCGGACGGCGATCCACAGGAAGTCCCGAGGTGGAATTCAACGGGTCGACAGGTTGACGGTTCACGCTGCTCTTCATCAACGCGGAAACCGCCTCCGCTTCGACATGAAGGAAACCCGTATGAAGTCGCGAAATCTACTCATCCTCCTCCTCGCCTTGGCGCTCGGCGCTGCTGCATGCGGATCGGACGGAGAAGGCACGGTCGAGGCTGCGCCCTTGATCGTTGTCGAAGGCACCCAAGCCCCAGACGCCGAACCCGACGCCACCGATACAGCCGCTGACCAGACCGATGAAGAACTCGCCCTCGCATTCACGCAGTGCATGCGAGGCGAAGGCGTCGATCTCGCAGATCCGACCGTCAACGCCGATGGATCGATCCAACTGCTCCAGCCCGGAGCGAACAGCAACATCGACCCGAACGACCCGGCCGTAGCCAACGCAGTTGAGATCTGCGGTGACCTCATTGCCGGGGCGAGCTTCCTCCCCGGTGCTGGATTGGATCAATCCGAAATCGAAGACACGCTTCTCGGTTTCGCTCAATGTCTCCGAGACCTGGGATTCGATGTCGATGACCCTGATCTCAGCGGCGGATTCACCGGCGGCCCCGCCGCGATCTTCGGCGACAATTTCGACCCGACCGACCCCGCGAATGCTGACGCCGTCCAGGAGTGCCAGGCAGCGTTCGGTGCGGGCGGTCCATTTGGAGGGAACAACTAATGCCAGTTCTTACACGAGGGTCCAACACTGACGGCCCAGAAGCACCCACGCAAACCAACGGCCAACCGCCGACATCAGAATGGCAGCCGTCCAATGACACGTCCGCGCCGCCCTGGCTGAAGCTTCTGGCCGCTGCGCTAGTGGCTGCCATCCTCGCTGCCGTCGTCATCGTGTCACTCAGCTCCTCATCGGATTCCGATGACACAACGGACGCTCAAGTCACCCTGCGAGCAGTGGAGGCGGAGCAGCGGGACCTCATCGAGTACACGAACATCGA
>JAAETI010000021.1 GCA_024228555.1 bacterium
CGCATCGCACACCCTGGCAGCAGGTGCGTGATGGGAGTGAGCAGCGATGAGTGACCAGACGGGCAACCACGAGGACCCAGCGGTAACGGTCGAAGAAATTGGAACCATTCCTACACCGCTGCCTGACCCTGCCGAGGTGTTCGATGAAGTCGACACCTCTCCTATCCCACTGCCTGACCCAGTGGAGGATGAGCTGGCGAACGACTTCGACGTGGTGTCCGATGAGGTCGCCGCTTTTCCTCTCCCGCCACCTGACCCAGTGGAGGATGAGCTGGCGAACGACTTCGGCGAGGTGTCCGATGAGGTCGCCGCTTTTCCTCTCCCGCCACCTGACCCAGTGGAGGATGAGCTGGCGAACGACTTCGACTAGCGGACCGATACAGCCGATGGAGCACGCGAAGGACATGGATTCCGCCGAAGAGCTCCTGCCACCTGATTGGTGACACGCCGGCACTGAACGCAAGACGAGGTTTGCCCGACGATACTCACCAGCGACGAGCATGGGAGCGCAGTACCAAGGCATCACTCCCGGCCCCTAAGGAATACACCCGGCTATGAGCGCAGCTGCCCGATGGCCGCTCCTTGCAGTGCCCGAGGACGGCACCACTCACAGCGTAGAAACACTGACGCCACCAGGGCGAACGCAGTGCGCCGTCGTACTGGGACACCCGGCCCGGGACAACACGCCGGTCTATCAGCGCAGGCCTCGCTCTCTTTCGACCCCTAACGGCGGCATGGTCGATCCTTGTGCTGGCCCTGCGACCACTCTTCAGCTTCGGTGCGCTTGCTTGGGTGCTGGTGTTCCTGGTGTTGGCTGCGCTGATATTCAGGTGGAGTTGCGTGGGGCGGCAAGAGCGTGGTGAGGAAGCCGAGTGCCCTCAGTAGTGCCATCCAGGTCAAGAAGGTGACCGATCCTGTGGCGTTGAGTCCGTTCCCATTGCAGCGCCGTAATGGCGATGGCCATCGAGGCAGCCGCGATCGCAACGTGGCTGTCGGTGTGTGAGGTCGCAAGCAGACCGACTGTCAACACACGCCGCTGTCAGCCCAATGGCCACGCCAGCTACCACGCCGACCACACCGTCGTGGATGTGCCACGACATGGTCGGGTGGTGCTTGGCTGCGGGTTGTCATGGGGTGATGAGTTCGAGGCTGCGTTCGACGGCGAGTTCGAAGGCGGGTGCTGCGTCGTTGCGGTTGAACATCCCGATGATGGTGGCTTCGTGTTCGGGGAATCGGAAGGCGATTGCGGAGTAGCCGGCTGCGCCGCCCTCGGCCACGTCGATTGGGCCCCATTTAGTGTTGAGTCGGTAGACGCCCATTCCCCATTCGACGATGTCGTTTTTGGGGTCTGGGGTGAAGGTGAACATGGTTTCGTGTGCTTCTGGTGTGAGGAGTTCACCGGTGAAGACGGCGTCGGTCAGGCGTCCGAGGTCGTGGATGTTGGTGATTAGGCCACCGGCAGCCCAGGCAAAGGAGCTGTTGGAGCCAGCGACGCTGAGGAGTTGGCCTTCTCCGACGAGTTGGTAGCCGGGGGCGTAGTCGTTGGCGGTGGCTGGGGTTTCGAGGTAGGTAGAGGTGAGGCTCAAGGGTTCGACCACGCGGGTCTCGATCTCGTCCTCGAGTGCGTTTCCGGTTGCGGACTCGACTATGAGGCCGAGGATGACGTAGCCGGTATTGGAGTACCCGGTGGCTTCACCGGGGGCGAAGGGGGGTTCGAACTGGGTTGAGAAGTCGATCAGTTCTTGGGGTGTGTACCAGTGGTACTGACCGGTTTGGGCTTGGGCGAACAGTTCGCCGATGAAGGCGGGCTGTTGTTCTCCGGGCCGGATGGTGTCGTGGTGGTCGGCGACTCCGCTGGAGTGGTTCAGAAGGTGGCGGACGGTCATCTGGTCGCTGTTTGGGATGCCACCGATGATCGATGGTGGTAGCCAGTCGACGATTGGGTCGTCGAGGGCCAGGATGCCTTCGTCGGCCAGCTGGAGGACGATGACAGCGGTGACGGCTTTGGTCACGCTGTAGATCCGCAACTGATCTTTACCGGTGAGGGCTTGCTGGGTCTCGAGGTTGGCCACGCCAGCCACGGCCGTGGTCGGTTCGTTGCCGTCGAGTCTGATCTGTATTGCCGTGCCGGGAAGCTCGAATTGGTCGATCACCTGCTGCGCGATGTCATTGAGCGCCGCCTGGTCGAGCACCTTCTCTGCGTTTGCGGTCGGTTGTGATTCGACGGTTGTTTCGGAGGTGTCGGTGGTCGCTTCGGCTTCTGGTTCGGTTGGGCCTGGGTCGGTAGGGCCGAAGTCGTCGGCGACCTCGTCGCCACATGCTGCAGCGGCCATCCCGACTGCCATCACCAGGGCCGGTATTCGCATCTGTTTCCTCATCGGGTTCTCCTGTCTTGTCTATAACGTTTGTAATAACATTAGATATAGCATACGATTGTGGGCGTGGCTACCCCCGATCCGTTCGCCTCCGCCGACAGCACAACGACCGCCCTCGTCGAGGGAGCGATCTCACTACTCGCCGATCAGGGACCGGGGGCGCTCAGCGTTAGAAAGGTCGCCAGCCACGCTGGCCTGACCACAATGGCCGTCTACTCCCGATTCGGGAACAAGGCCGCCCTCCTCAACGCCGTCTACCGCCGAGGATTCGAACTCCTCGCTGAAACCATGAACGCCGCCGACAACGCCGACCCCCTGAACCGTCTACGAGGGCTCGTCGAGGCCTACCGACGCTTCGCCGTCGACAACCCCGCTCTCTACTCGCTGATGTTCGAACACCTCGTCGGGTTCGACCCACCAGACCAACTCCGGACCGAGACAACCCAAGCAACCCTCGGAATCGTCGTCGACACTGCACAACAAGCCATCAAGCAAGGCCTCCTCGTCGACATCGACCCCATCAACGCCGCCTACATCATCTGGGCCACCACCCACGGAGCCATCAGCCTCAGCCTCGTCCACACCGCCCGCAGCCCACGACCCGGCTCATTCCTCGACACCGAACAAGCCGCCAACACCTTCCTCCACCACGCCCTCGACACCACCCTCCGAGGCCTCACACCCTGAACACGACCGAACAATCACGACACCTCGGAACACTCCTCGACCGGGACCAGGAATCACCGTCCCACCGGCCCGATGCCGCCCACTCGGCACTTACCACGTGCTACATAATGCCCGAGGCGATTCAGAGAGCTTGAAGTGAGCTGGCGTGCATAGTATCAATCATGTTTGACACTACTGGCGACGCCATTCCACCGAGCAAGTTGCCAATATGAGCCAAGTAAGAGTGCACCTTTCCCGGTCCGGTCCTTGTCGTGGCAGTAGCCATCCTTGGGATGATTCCGAACGGATTTCGATGATTCGCGTAATACATAACCTGAGGTGGCTCCGCTCGCGCCGGCCCGTCCGGCACGTCGCCGTCACGCTGTGTCTTGCCCTCGCCGTGACGGCGTGTGGCGGTGGTGAGATGTCGCTCACCGAGTACGTGGATCTGGTCAATGACGCCGCGGACCAGGCTGGTGATACGGCGCAACAACTCACGGACCAGGGAATTCTCAACAAGGGCGACACACCCCAGGAGGTGGAGGCCGGGATCGAGAGGGCTATCGAGGAGATCCGTATCCCACTCCAGGAGTCGGTCGACGCCGTCGACCCTCCCGAGCAGGTGGCCGAGCTACATACGTTGTTGTGGAGCTGGCATGCTGATCTGATCAGGGTCGAAACCACACTCGCACAGCGGGTAGGGGCGACGCCCCACACCGAGGCGGGCTGGACGGCGCTGTCCGACAGTCCTGAGGTGGCCGCCTATCGGGCGTCGATCGCCGAGGGCAAGCAGGTGTGTATCGACTTCCAGGCACAGTTGGACGCCACCGAGGCGCGAGGTGTGTTCGAAGGCGTCGCCTTTTTGCCGAGCGAGCTGAGCGAGGTCGTGAAGGCCGCCCTCGGCTGCGAATGGTTCCCCGAGGATCCGCAAGATGTCTACCGCTATCCGCCCAAGTGAAGAATCGGCGGTCTTCGGGGGTCAGGCTGATCGGTAGTGTTCGTCAGTCGGCTTTGTTGAACATGTAACGGGAGATGTTCCAGTGTCCGTCCTCCGCCCCGAAGAGGAAGGTCTCGCGGTTGGCCTCGGCGTTGTTGGTTCGCGTAGCTGGATCGGGTAGCTGGATCGGTCGAGGCAGCTGCGCGAGCGTGGTCCCGTTCAGTGCCCGGGATCTTCGACAGGCCAACTAGCCAACCCGACCGACCGGATTCCTCGCAAACAGCTACGAAGTCCGGGTCAGCCAGATCATCGCGGACCGATTGAGTGATGAGCTTTCGATGCTCGGCTATCACCGTCGACGGTGAGATCACGTCCAAGACTCCGGCGTCGCTGAGCCCCTCCATCTCCGGCCGTATGTGCCTGGGTAAGACGCAAGATACTCTTCCGGCCCACCCTGACCAGGCGGAACACCAGTGACGGCGGCGGCTCTTGGTAAGGCCAGCAGGGCGAACTCTTCCGTCGACGACGGCCCCGACCTGGTCGCCATGGCCCGCCAGGCGGTGGAGAAGACGCTCAGTCGCCACGATCGGTACCGAGCCGGCACCCGGCTCCGGCAACTGAACCGGTACCTCTGGCCCAAGGAACGAGTCGGCACCTGCGGCCGGCGTCGGGGCCAAACAGTCAGCCTCCAACGGTCCTCCAAAGGTCAAGGGGTGTCATGGTCCGGAATCGAGACCTGCGGCAGCATCTGGGCATGCCCCATCTGCGCCAGCAAGGTCCGAGCGGCTCGGGGCGACGAGGTCCGCTTCTACATCGAGCACCACCTCGACCGAGGTGGCTACGTCACACTGGTCAGCCTCACCACCTCGCACAGCTGGGCCGAGAATCTGGTCGACGTCTACGACGATGTTCAAAGGGCCTGGGCCAAGACCACGAGTGGCCGACCGTGGACCAGGCTCGTCGAGCAGTACGGCATCCTCGGCCCAATCGTGGCCGTCGAAGTGACCTGCGGATGCAACGGCTGGCACCCCCACCTCCACGTGCTCCTGTTCCACTGGAAGCCCATGGGACGGGCCGGCTCAGACATGGACCTGGCCGGCGACCTCCGCGATCGCTGGACCTACATGGTCGACAAGCACACCGACCGGACAGCTCTGGGCCGAGTCGGATGTGACGTCATCCCGATCAGCGGCGAGGCCGGCATCGCCGCCTACATGAGCAAGGTCCACTACGAGATGACCAGGGGCGACCTCAAACGAGGCCGCTGGGGCTCACGCTCCGCCTGGCAAGTAGGCATGGACGCAGCCGAGACCAGCGACGCTCGAGACATCCGAGCCTGGAAGGAATACGTCGAAGCGACCAAGGGCCGACGCATGCTCCGAGTCTCCAAGGAGCTCGTCGCCTGGTACGGCAAACCAGTCACCACGGACATCTCGGACGAGGACTTGGCCGCAGTCGAGCAGGACGGCCCGTCGGTGCTGCACTTCACGGGCGGTCTCTACGACCGCATCCACGCGAGCCGGTCTCTTCTCTCAGCGGAGGTCCCGATCGCGTTCGAGAGCGGTGGACTACTCGAAGTCCTCAACCTACTTCGCCGCGAGATCAGCCCAAACGTCAACATTCTCGCCAATCGATGTACCGACAATGGCGACCAATCCCGCGTAGACGGGGCCTGGGCAAGCGCACCGTTAATAGGACTAAGTTTGACGTGAGACTCCTAGACAGGAAACCGAGAAGAAGACCACCGGTATTGGGCTCCGCCGGAAACCGCTTACCTGATCAGTGCGGCCTCAAGATCGGCTAGTCCAAGCTCACCTTCAGCAACACCTAAGGCGAACGCCTTCCATTCCTGAGCAGTAAATCTCAACTGGATCTCGCCACTCCTGGAACTCAAGATAGCACTATCATGGTCGCCAACAACTAACGACAGATCGGCATAGGCAGCGGACTCGCAACCGTTGCGAGCATCCGATAGCAATTGATCCCACGTTTCAGCGCCAACG
>JAAETI010000022.1 GCA_024228555.1 bacterium
AGTGCCCTCAGGGGGCGACAATTGGAAGAACTACCCAGTACTGCTCCTCCTTAGGTAAATCCCAGCTTCTTGTACTCTGGGTGGGACGGATGGTCCACAAACACGCGACAGGCCAATAGACGGTGATGCCGAGCGCTGCCGTGAGAGCCACTTCAGCCCAAGAACCTCACAGTCGTGCCCGATGAGAGCGGCACCTCCTTGGGTCTGACGGCCCACGGCAGGTTTAGGCCGGTCGTTCCTGCGCACGGTGCGTCAGCCGCTCAGTTCGAAAGAACCGTGTCGACTCGGTGGGCAGGAATTCCAAAAGGGTCGGCCCGCTCTCGTTAGCATTGGTCACAGATCGCTTGCGGTCTCGGTAGCAACAGCATCTAAGAGTCGGGCGACCATGAGCGCGGTCGGCCGGGCATCCCCGAACTTGAGCCTATGAGCCGCTGCCGTGTTCGTGGATGACCCGTGGTGGCTTGTGATTGTCACAGCTCAGGCCGGGGAGTATCACTGGAGTGGAGTTGAGTGGGAATCCTGGCCTGACTGGCCAGTAGACAATGGAAGCGCTCGCTTGCGCGTCTTGTCCTTGGCGATAATGCCCCCGGGACCGACCAGGAACCAAAGGCAGCTCCAGAAGCTGCGGGACTCCGCCTCGCGCAGCTTACTGAGCCTTTCCGGCTTGGCAAACAACGACAAAGCTCGTGATGCGCAGCGCCAATACGGTGGCACATGCGAGTGAAAGAGGTCGAGGTGCTTCGTGCGAACGTGTTCACACAGCTTGCGGCGGGTCTCCCCCCGCAGGCATTGCTCAACAAGTGAGTCGGGGCGCACGCGATAGTCCAGTGCAGGCATCGAGAGGTGCCGGAAGCGCCACCCGCAACTACCGGCTCGGATCCAGAACTCCCAGTCCTCGAAGCCACGCATCTCCTCATCATAGCCGCCGA
>JAAETI010000023.1 GCA_024228555.1 bacterium
ACTGTCACCAGCGAATAGACCCCAGCTCGATAACGCCTTAGACCGGTCAACACCTCGCCCGGGTACCCGCGTACTGGCCTGGAGTGTCCGCTGCATAATCCCAGTCGGTCCGCTGGCCTCGGTCGGCTCCGGCCGCAGGAGGCCCGCTCTGGTGGCCGGCCGAGTGAAGTGCTCAACGATGCTGAGGCTCTGCTAACCGTATTGCTAACCACACCCATGAGTGCACACCAGCGTCGACGGGCACTCCACGGCGCTACGTCTCGCCCGTCGAGCGGCCTACAGCGTTGTAGAGCGTGACGGGATCTGCTTTGAAGGCGGGAGAGCCCACTGACATCTCTCCACGCTAACTTCAGGCTGGACACCCCGCACCGTTGGGAAAGGGGTACGTTATTGGGCTTATGTCGAGTGGTAGCCCGGATCAGACAGGCATCCATATCAAGATCCTTCGGTGTGTCCTAGACAGCGACCAACCGATCTCTATCAACGACCTAGCCGAACAGCTCGACGTCGACCCGGAGTCTCTCGCTTGGGTAAATGAGGAGGCGGACACGGGAGGACGACACCTCTGGCGCGTTGGACGGAACAACGAGGGTGAGTGGGAACATGTCCTGTCTATGGCCGGACGGCAGGTGCTCCTCGATCACGATCTCCTACGTCACGCAGAACGGTCGAGTCGGACAGCGACGTGGATCGCTGTCTGTGCCCTCTTGGTTTCCGCCGCCGGCGTACTTCTAAACATCGTGGTCTGCATCTAGCACGGCAAGGAGCGCTAGATCCGCGGTGCCTGTGTATCCGAGCTTCGTTGTGAGCGGCCCTGGTGCACGTGAGTCTTGGCCAAGTCCGCCAGGTACAACCACTGTTTGGTCGTCTGAGCTGTGGAGATCTGTGAGCCATGTTGTGACACAGAGGGTACGCATTCAGCCGAACGGCTCCGGACTGCGGTGGCCTGTCTCGCCTGATCACTGGCCTATACCGGCCCCCATTGAACTACCTGCGCTACGCTGATAAGGGTGAGGTCCCAAGTTCAACTCTTGGTAGCCCCACACACAAACGCCCTGGCCACAGCGCTAGGGCGTTTCAGATTCTCCGGGCTGATGGGCGCTCTGGGCACGGATGACAGCAACCGTGACAGCAACCGGTATCGCACGAGCAACCGGATGAATGAACCTTGGATCATGCGAGCCGAAGTCCCATCCCAGTCCAGCACCACCTGCTCGATCGCAAGTGGACCGTCTCGGGGCCAGTCTGTGCTGCTACTGTCATCCAGCGTGCACGCTCCGTTAGAACTCCCTGTCCATTGACTAGAACAGATCAAGCCAAGCGGATACGGCGGTATCACTCCGGGCCCCCGATCGACTCGGCAGCCGAGATGATGGCCCAATGAGCGGAGCCCGATCTCACCGCTCTCTTCTTTGGAAGCGCTCACGGTTCTGCGGGGGTGGGAACACGACGTGCGTAGAGGTCTGTCATGTCGACGACGCCGACCTCGTCCTTCTACGAGATAGCAAGGAGGTCTTGACCGACCCTGATGGCTATGCCGTCATCGAGGTATCAGGACCTGATTTCCGCGGACTTGGTGAGCAATTCGCAAGCGGCGTCGCATTCCCGTCCGTGCACTCTTTGGATGTATCCAAACTTGGCGATGACAAGGTCCGCTTTCAATCGCCTCAAACATCGGTCAAGCTAATGTTTGACTCAGCCGAGGTCACCGCATTCCGGAACGGATTCAGTGCCGGCGACTTCGGTTCGGTGGGTGCTGGCGGTGGATCCGTCGATGCCTCCCAGCCTCGCCACTAGTTGCCACCGCTGGCGTGATTGTTTCACGACCCGCCGTGTTACATCTAGGTCCCGAGCGATGCCCGAGATCGTCTCTCCGTTCAATAGCTGGGTCAGGATCCGCACATCGATCGTCGTGATCGAAATGTCTCGCTGGCGGGCAAGTGATGCCAGGAGCCCAGCAGCAAGCCTCAAGTCGACAGCGGCCGATTCATCGTCAGAGTGTTGGTAGCCGCGGGCTCGGTCTGTCGCGTAGCGGATCTCGCGAGCCTTTCGTCGTCCCTCTGAGCGGAGGTACGACGCTGCCTCTGTCTTGACAACCTGCTCGAGCCTTGCCCGATCTGCCCTGGACTCGTCGATCGATGTCCACTTGATGAACGCCTGCTGCACGATGTCTTCAGCAGCGGACGTGTGGCCACCCAACCGCCGCCTAGCTAGCTGCACCAGCCGAGCGTGGCTACCTCTCGACAACATCGGCCACCTTCCTGGAGTCGGAACGTCCTCTTCAACCATGACGCCTCCCTTCTCACACCAGTATCGGTTGGCTAACGGTTAGGAGTCAATTTCAGTCTGATAGCCTGCCTGTCGTCCATCATGAAGAAGAGCATGCCTGCGTGCCTGATTGTGAGGTACGATTGGCCGCGTGGTAGTCCCTGAATCCAGCGCAGCTCGTACTCCAACATCGGAAGTCGCTCGTTGGGAGCTTTCGCTCCGGTTGAAGAATCGCCGCCATGAGTTGGGCCTTGGTGTACCTCAGGTCATGGAAGCACTCGGGATCTCCCGCACACGGTGGTCACAGATCGAGAACGACCACACGATGATCGGTGCCGGCGCGATACCCCAACTCGCCAGCCTCTTCCGCCTCGATCAAGCCGAGATCGACGAGCTGGTAGCGCTAAGGAACGCAGCCAGCACGAGACGAAACGCTTGGTGGCTCAAGGTCAGCGACCTTCTGAGTCCCGAGTTAGCCCGCTACTACGGACTTGAGCATGGAGCAGTAAGGCTGCGGCACTACTCTGCGACTCTGATAGTCGGCCACCTACAGACGGAGGAGTACGCCCGCACGGTTATCAGCAACCATCCCGACGTCAGTCGCGCTGACCGTGACCGGTATGTCGAAGTACGTATGGAACGACAGAATCGACTCCGAGGCGACGACCCGTTGAACCTCCACGTTCTACTGAGTGAAGCGGTATTGAACTACGAATATGGTTCACCAACCATGCTCTGCAGACAGCTTCGGCACCTCGCCGACTTGATTCGGGAGCTGGCCGCCACACTAGAGGTCCGCGTCATTCCGTTTTCGGCGCCAGCGAGCGCCATCGTTGGCGCATCAATCTACGGCTTGCTGGACTTCGCAAGTCCCCATTTGCCCTGCACTCTCTTGGAAGAGTCGGCGCGCTCTCTCAGGATCACCGAGGACGACGAGGCGGTGAAGTTCATGGAGCTCGTTCATGACGAGGGGACCGAGAAGGCCCTCAGTCGTGATGATTCCCTGCAACTCATCATCGACAAGGCCGATCAGTTGCAGCGCAGTCCATAGCCGGCCGCAGGCTGTCTGAGCCGCCAGTCTGCTGTCTGACAATCGGGCCTCTCTAGCCGTCACTGGGACCCACGTCGGTCACCTCACTCAATAGGTGCCGGTAGACGTCCCAGATCATGCGTTCCGACGTACCGGCCCAGTCGGCGACCCGATGAACCGGGGTTTCCTTCTCGATCTGGAAGGTGATTGCCGTATGCCGGAGGTCGTACCCCGAGGCCGCCGGATCAATGCCAGCGTTCCGGCTCGCTAGCGCCAGCGTCCGATGTACATTTCGTTGGTTGACTGGCGTACCGAGAGCTGTCGTGGCTACAAGTCCAAGTATGTTGCCAGCCCACGCGACCCCGGCCGCCTGCTCCGCCGATTCCTGCTGGCAGCGCCAGTCAACAAGCCGGTCGATCGTGATCGGATCAACCCTGATGGTTCGGAAGGAACGCTTTGTCTTCACCTTCACCAACTCGTTGTCCCGATTGATCTGAGCATCGATTCTCATCGTCAGCCGGTCGAAGTCGACTCTCGACCAACGTAGAGCCCGAGCCTCCGCCGGACGTAAGCCGTGACGACTTGAGAGATCGATCAGCACTCGTCCGATGCCGCTGCTGGCATCGATCAAGCGAGCGAGTTCATCTCCGGCGAGCGCACGTCGGGGGCGGCGAGGTACCAACGTCGGCGAAACCTCGGGGATGACTGATAG
>JAAETI010000024.1 GCA_024228555.1 bacterium
CCTTCACAGGCGTCGATTGTGTTGATGACATCATCGATCGGCCTGAAGTCGAGCGGACCAAAGGCCGAGTAAGGCACGGACACTTCGCTGACATGCCCGTCACGGCAGACCATGTCCACTACGAACCCATCAACCACAACCGCGGTTGTCGAAGTCGAGGCCGTGGTCGAGGCCGTGAGTTCAGTTGGCGTGGTTGTTTCACCGTCTTGAGCTAGGCCGCTGTTGGCAAGCCCAGACTCGTCAGTGGTGCTGTCCGAGGCGCAGGCCGCAGCCGTTAGGCCCCCAACAAGCAGAGCGATCACTGTGATCCCGCCAGCAAGAACGTTGCTTCGTCTATTGATACTCATATCAAATCATCTCCTCTGTGTATGAAGGTCCATACCGACCCTCTCTTCTGCTTTCTTGCCCGCCCTGCAATCCCAGATGTGACCGCACGGCATCGAGAACAGAACGGCAAAGGCAAAGCCTCCCGTTGTCAGCACGCAGAGCGGTGAACCGTGAGGCAACACACGCACCACCGACCTCGCTCTCAAAGGGGCCGACGATCATCGCCACGAACCCACCAAGCGCCCTGCGGCGCCGACCGAAGAGGTCCTCAGGGTTCAGTCCCATCTC
This sequence comes from bacterium, assembly GCA_024228555.1. Lineage (GTDB taxonomy): Bacteria > Actinomycetota > Acidimicrobiia > Spongiisociales > UBA5794 > JAAETI01. The sequence continues at coordinate 616 of JAAETI010000024.1, forward strand.
AACAAGCTGTTCCACAAACCCTATGACGCCACCAACCAGCCCAATCCGTCACGGTGGGCCTTTTTGGACAGAATGTTGCATTCGTTCAGTCAGAGGGTGGTCAGATGGTCACTGAACGTCAACGGGTAGGCCTGTCGATGGAACGGAGAGCCACGTTCAAGCCGATTCGGTGCTTGAGGGTGAAGCATCATGGGGGCCGTTGGTCTTGACTTGGCCACCACTTGAGCTGAGGGACCGTTGGTACGGTGATGCCGTCTCCGAGCGTGGTAGTAGCGCTCAGACCGGCCACGCTGGGTGATTCGAAACGCGACATCTTGTCCAAAAAACGAGCAGACCCCTCTACCCGGAACCTAGATACAGCTGAGACCAGGTCAACTAGACGTTGTCGCCTTCACCCCTCCGCCGGTTCTCGTCATCGACGTCTGACGCCATGTCACTGAGGCCTGACGAGATACGCCTCAACCACCGAGGGAAGGATGACGTTCACCGCTAGAAAGAGCAACAAGACGCTCAGGAAGAGCAGGTAGAAGGCAGCGAAGCCGAGATGGATCAGTCGTCCCAGACCACTCAGGCCGACAGCCACGGTCGGGGGTAGTTGGTCGGCCGAAGGCCCGGACCACGGACCCGTGCGTAGTGACAGGTCGGACCGCCGGATCTGGTAGATCGCGACGAGCGACACCGCTCCCGCACCTAGGAACCCGAGCGCTGCACCGACGACTCCGATGAAGTCGTCGCCGATGGCTGAGAGGACCGGGAAGGAGACAGCGACCGACCAGGCCACGATCATCGAGATGTAGGGCTCGAACACCGATCTTGCGTTGACACCGAAGCTGTTGTTGTGGACGAGGTAGGCGGAACTCGGGAGAAAGAAGAGTAGGTACCAGGCGAGGGGCCACAACAGGAACGCAAGCACCACGCCTCGGGAACTCAGGTCGGACAGCAAGCGGCCGGTCGGATCACCTGCGACGTCGCCGGTGTTGACGTAGTTGGGGTCCGGCCATCAAATGGACGAAATGTAGCGGTGTCTCACTCACGGAGGTGGATGGATCGCGTTCGACCACTTCAGGTGACTGACTGAACCTCCACTCTCGCGAGTTGAAGCGTCGACAGGGCGTCCTGTCGGCCTCAGAGCAGCTCTAGGACCAGCTTCACGCCATCAAAC
>JAAETI010000025.1 GCA_024228555.1 bacterium
CAACTCGTGGGCTCGCCGCCCGCAAGACAGCGGTGAAGCTCAAGGACCTGCGGTAGCTCGCCATAGGAGTGCGGGATGGGCCCCGCAAGACCGCTTAACCGTGAAACATCTTCAGACCAGTTGGACACAGCACAACCAGTCAGACACTTCGAGGGCGTTGGCCAGGTAGTACGCATCTGGATCGCAGTGCCTGTACGACTGGGGTGGCATTCGTAATGCGTGAGTTCGAACCCCGGAGTGGCGACCATGCTGCACCGAGAGAGTACGCCACTCGGAGCATCTGTGAGCCAAGCTGTGACACAGAAGGTACGCATTCATCCGAACGGCTCCGGACTGCGGTGGCTTGTCTCTCCTGGTCACTGGCCTAGTCCGGACCCTATTGAACTACCTGCGCTACGCTGATAAGGGTGAGGTCCCAAGTTCAACTCTTGGTAGCCCCACACACAAACGCCCTGGCCACAGCGCTAGGGCGTTTCAGATTCTCAGGACTGATGGGTGCTCTGAGCCGTCGTGGCAGCAACCGCCGCTGCAAGCTGTGGAACCGTAGCTTCGCTTGGTCGCCTGGTCACGGAGCCTCGCTGTCATCATCGTCTTGAGCGGTCAACCTGGTGGGCTCAGGTTCGATCGTGAACATGTCGTCGGGCCCCGAGGCGAAGCGACCCTGGACAATGTCGTCCGCACGGTATGACTGGACGACAACCGAACGCGCACCACTGAACGAGTCCACGCAGCTAACCGATAGCGACAGCCGGGTGTCCGGATGTACGTGCAGTAGTTCATCAAGGTAGAGCGGATTCTCTTCGTCGCGAAGTCGTATGCCTTGGTCGTCTGGCAAGAACCTCGTCAGCTTGATGATCCCTTGATCAGGGATGTCTGTGGAGTTCACACTCCAGCGACGTGAAACACCAGGATTGAGGACGGGAATGTAGCGATCAAAGACGGTCATCCATTCCGTCACGCCTTCTCTGAACATCCCACCAACCGCCATGCGAGCAACAACATGCAGGTCGTAGATAGGACGCCGACCGCGGTTCCAAACTCGTGGCTGGCACCTCGTCTGGCCTGACCTGTTGGTGAACCGTGCCAACTGTGGAGAAATCTGTACGTTCGGCCGAAAGCCGTGGGCCAATAGCCACCACACGAGAGTTGACGACAGCACTCCAGTCAGAAGACCTGCTGCGATGCCAACTATTGCTGCCGTCATCAAACACTTCCCCACGATCGATGGGAGCGCACTCGAGCTTTGCGCTCCGGCTTGACTGATCTATTCCTTACCTAACCTAACCATCGCTTGGACCCACGTCGGTCACTTCGCTGAGCAAGTGGCGATAGACATCCCAGATCATCCGCTCGGAAGTGCCGGCCCAATCAGCGACTCGGTGGACTGGAATCTCCTTCTCGATCTGGAACGTGATGGCGATGTGCCGGAGGTCGCATCCGGACACAGCGGGATCAATGTCAGCCTTCCGACTCTCTAGCCCGGATTGGTCGTAGCTGATTCTGGTTTGGGTTCGCGAAAGACCCCCTGACCTGGGACAATGGGTGTTCTTGAAGCAGCCATCGTGCCTGGGAAACAGGGGGTCTTGTCGTGTCTCATACTACTGGTCTGGTGTCGCCACGGAAAGTGACGGGCGAGGGTGAGGGGCTGGTCACTCATGGGGGCCTGGTATGGCTGGGAACGGTCGCTGACCGGGTCGGGCTCAGCGCCGGGTTGGAGGCCGCGACTGCTGGTCTGGAGTGGCGTAAGCATCAGCCCGGTCACACGTTGGGGTTGATCGTGCTGGGCTTGGCCGATGGGGCCACCTGTGTGTCGGACCTCTCCGCGATCCGGGGTCAGGTCAACCTGTTTGGTGAGGTGGCCTCGCATCCGACGGCGTGGCGGTCGTTTGACCGGTTGGGGCCAGAGCATCTGGCCGGGATCGATGCTGCGACCGCTGATGCTCGTTCGGTGGTGTGGCGGGCTGATCCTGGGGGTGACCGCCCCGAGATGGTCATTGATTTGGATGCCTCGATCATCACGACCAAGGCGGACAAACAGGACGCTGCCCCGACCTGGAAGCGGACCTACGGGCATCACCCGTTGTTCGCCATCGACGCCGAACGAGGCGAGATCCTGGCCCAGCTCCTGCGACCCGGTAACGCCGGGTCGAACACCGCCGCTGATCATGTCACCGTCCTGGGAGCCGCCATTGACGCGTTGCCTGAGCGTGAAGCCGCTGGCCACAACCACGCCGATGATCCCGGTGAGGTTGAGGTCGACATGTGGGTTCGTTCCGATGCCGGCGGGACCACTCATTGGTTGGCTGAGGAGTGCCGGACCCGGAACCTGGGGTTCAGTCTCGGATACTTCATCGACGGTCGGGTCCGTGACGCCCTGCTACTGGTCCAAGAAGAGGACTGGACCCCAGCGGTCCAAGCCAACGGTCACCGCCGGCCCGGCGCCTACGTCTATGAACTCACCGACCTGATCGACCTCTCGTCATGGCCCGAAGGGGTCCGCCTGATCATGCGTCGAGAACGACCCCACCCCGGGGCTCAACTCTCCCTGTTCGACGACTGGGACGGATGGCGACACACCGCGTTCATCACCGACCGAACCGGCGAGCCGCCCGTGTTGGAGATGGAACACCGCCAACGAGGCAAAGCCGAATCAGTCATCCGGGACCTCAAAGCCTGCGGAGCTACCAACCTCCCCTTCGACTGTGTCGTCAACAACACCATCTGGGCCCAACTCGCCGCCGCAGCGTTGAACCTCATGTCCTGGGCCCGGCACCTCACCCTCCAAGGCAACCTGAAAACGGCGACCCCAAAGACTCTCCGCTACCGGCTCCTCCACACCGCCGCCCAAACCAGTCCCGCTGGCCGGGTACTACACCTCGACCGTGACTGGCCATGGACCCCAACCATCCTCAACGCTCTCGACCGACTCGACACCCCCATCCCACCACCCACCGCAGTCAAACACGCCGCCTGAACCCCCCAACCCAAACCGGCTACGAACAATGCGGGCTAGTGCGAGCGTGCGATGCACGTTCCGCTGATTGATGGGTGTGCCGAGTGCTGTCGTGGCAACAAGCCCAAGCTCATTGCCAGCCCAGGCGACCCCTGCCGCTTCCTGTTGGCCTCGCCAATCCGCTAGCCGGTCGATTGTGACCGGGTCGACTCTGATTGCTCGGAAGGAGCGTTTCGTCTTGACCTTCACCAGCTCGTTGTCCCGATTGATCTGGGTGTCGATTCTGACGGTGAGTTTGTCGAAGTCGACCCTTGACCAACGCAAGGCGCGAGCTTCGGCTGGGCGCAGGCCGTGACGACTTGAGAGATCGATCAGCACTCGTCCGATGCCGCTGCTGGCATCGATCAAGCGAGCGAGTTCATCTCCGGCGAGCGCACGTCGGGGGCGGCGAGGTACCAACGTCGGCGAAACCTCGGGGATGACTGATAG
>JAAETI010000026.1 GCA_024228555.1 bacterium
GTGGCACACCAAACGGGAGTGGTCGTCGAGGATGGCGAGGAGAATCGGCCGGGTCCACTGCCCTTGCTCGTTGAGGATCTTGCGAGACCCGTGATGAAAATCCAGGTGCCAGAGCCCGCCGACGTACTCGGCCTCATAGCTGCGCACCTCCCGCGAGGCGCGGCGCTCGCGGGCGCGACGCTCGCCTTCCTTCAGCTCGCGGACCGGCACTCGGCGCTGCTTGCTCAGCCCCTCAGCGAGCATGTAGCGCCGTAGGCTGGCGTAGGAGGGCAGCCGACCCAGGTCCGGCTTTTGGCAGATCCGAGTCGCCAAATTGTCGAGATGGAGCTGATAACTCCAGCTCGGGTGGTCGCGGTATTGCAGGCGCAACACCCCGGCCAGCAACACGCTCAGCGCCCACTGCCGGCCGCGGTCGCTGCGGGGCTTGCGCCGCAGGACGCCCACGGGATCTTGGCCCGAGCGGGCTGCGTAGTACCAGCGCTCGATCGTGGAGACAGCGAAGCGTACGCTCTCACCGGTGATCGGGTGCTGCCACACTTTCTGCGCCAGCTGTTGGAGTTCTTCGCGCAGCCGACCACGCCCTGGCGGCGAAGCCAGCAGAGGTCCCACGACGGCGAAACGCAGGTGGGCCCAACGCTCGTGCGATGACGGTTTGCTCATCAGTCTCTCCTTTCACGACGCCGTCAGTGGCGCCGTCGAAACGAGACTAAGAGCCCCTCCTGCAGGCATCCAGACGCATCTTCTGCGGGTCTACAGCGAACATCCCCCAGCCTGCTCAGAGCCATGGACTGCTGCTCAGCGGAGCGAGCCATTTCAGCACCGCTACCACCTGCTCAGCCGTACCCTCAACGCCGGCAAAGGCCTCCAGTAACGAGCCCGGCAACGCTTCCGTCGCCACCGGCTGAGCCCAGCAGCCCCGCGCTGACTGCCAGAACCGACCTGCCGGAAACGTCTCGCGCCACCAACGCCGCCAGCGCAACAGCGTCCGACGGCTGACGCAGAAATGCTCCTCCAGCCGGCTCAATCGCTGTGCCTTCGGACCCTCCCGTAACACGGGCAGCAGCACCACCCACAGCCCGAAGAACACCTTGCGCCCCAAGAACCGCACCGAGGGCGGAGTCGCCCGGCGACGGCAGCCATCCACCGCGCAGCAGAAACTCGCCCGCAGGTCGTAGTCTCTGCCCAGACTCGCCGGCCCGCCGCGCGGCTTGCGCCGATACCGCGCACTGTGAAGCGGACCGCCACATGGGCAGCCCGCAGCCCGAACCTCGGCCGCCAGATCCTCGTCGATCCGTAACAGCAGCGCGAAGAAACTCGCATCCTGAAGCAGTCTTTGGTACAAGGGATCGTCTCCTTTCGTCGTGTGGTAACAACGAAAGCAGACGCGCCCTCCAGACGGCTGTCAAGCCCCTGGGGGGCTTCTCTCTTTGCGACGGCGCCAGAGGATAGCCGGTCCCCCGCCTTCGGCGGGAGATGATGGTCCCACTGGCGCGACTACTACAGATGCCCATCAGGGTCCCGCCTTCGGCGGGAGATGATGGTCCCACTGGCGCGACTACTACAAATGCGCATCAGGGTCCCGCCTTCGGCGGGAGATGATGGCCTGCGGCGCGCATACTAAGGATGCGAAACCAGGGTCCCGCCTTCGGCGGGAGATGATGGCGCGCGCCCTGCGGGCGCGGATGATGCCGATCCCCTGATCACGCTTGCTGATGGAGACTGATCCACTACATCGCAGAACTTGATCAGCACGATGGCCTAAGCCATCGATTTCCGGGCTCAGGCTCACAGGAAGCGGCGCACATCTCTAGAGATGATGTAGCCCGTCTTACGGCTCCGAGGTCGGTGTACAAGCCAGCTCGAGGCTCTTCAGGCCCAGTAACTCGCGGACCCACTCGAGCTCGTCATCGGAGACGGACTCCGGCTCAGTCGCCGCCTTGGCGTCGAGTTCCCACAATCTCAGAATCTCTTCCCTCGTGACGTTCTTCTTCAACACCCATCCTGACGGCGCCAGCAAGGCACCGAAGTCTTCGGCGGTGAGCCCGGGCCGCGTCGGCTTACGTGGCATCCAATCTCTCTTCCACCGCATCATCTCGATGGCGTTCTCCAGCATGATCGCCACCTCCAGGTCGTACTCATGTGTCAGTCCCTGGGCCTTCAACTCCCCAAGCTTCAGCGATGCCTGGCTCTTGTCGACGCGCTTTCGTTTCCGCCGGTAAAGCCTCATTCCGCGCAGCAGCCTCTTGATCTTGGTCCTTTCTCGGCGATCCAGCTCCGCGATGCGGTTCACGCCTTTTGCCCACAGGGCCTCCGGCGACAGCCCGAATGCCTCGGCCAACGGGCAGGCCACGTCCATCGCGGAAGCAAGGCCCTTCAATTGTCCGTTGATGTGCTCCATGGGGAAATAGAGGCCGGCCAGGAGATCGCTCAGCAGCAGCTCGTCGAGCCCGGAGCGCTCCGCGAGATCCGCGATCTCCCAGCCGCACTCGGCGAGGGCCGCGCGGACGCCCGCCACCAGTTCGGGGACAGCGGTGACTCGTTCGTCGGCGTCGGCTTCTCCCGGGGCCTGCGCTTGGAGTGCCCGGGTCTTGGCCGTCATGTCGTCCATGCAGAAGGTCGACGCCCGGTGGTCGACGATCGCACGGCAGCGGTTAACGGCCTTCCGGACGACGCTTCCGAGCTTCTGCGGTGACCAATCTCGGATCGCCTCCGGTGCTATCCGGACGCCTATCAGCCGTTTGTCGCCGCTCATCTTGACCGTGACGCCTTCGATCGTCGTAGAGCCGACGAGGCGACGGGACTCCTCGCCCTTGGCGTCCAGTTGATCGTCGTCGAAGATTGGCATTTCTGAGTCGGTGTCCACGCTGTTGACCTCCATAGCGATGCTTGAATTCCGCAGCTCCTGCTCGAGAAACTCGTAGTTATTCTACCCATGTCTCGATTGTCGAGGGTAGCGAGGCGAGAGAAGACCTCCAAGCGTGGCATCGATTCGACCGATCGGTCGAATCA
>JAAETI010000027.1 GCA_024228555.1 bacterium
AGGTCTCAGGGTGGCTGACCCGATTCAGCTTGGCGCCCTCACCCGGGATCCACCGGTGGAGCGCCCAGCGGTATGGGTAGCCGCTGCCGGGTTCACCAATCGCTATTGGCTCGGGGATGGGTACCGGAAGCGATAGAGCCAACCTTGGCAGCCAGGTGGCGTCCCGGTCGATCTGCCCTGTGGCCCAATGGATACGGGGGAGGCGAACTACAAGGTCGTCGCCTAGGCGCCAGACGGCGTTGTCGGTGCCCCATGGCTCGACCTTGGTGAGTGGTTGGTCAGCGAGGTTGGGCATCTGTGCAACGAGAAGGGTGCGTACTAGCGCCTCGTTGACATTGACTTCCTCATCGTGCATTCGTATCGCCACGCCGAGGATTCTCCTGGCCTACAGAACGCGACGCCAACGATTATCGCTCACCCCGCACCCTGGACCCCGCGTTCAAACGAGCGGCCAAGCATCGGCGGAATGGATTGCCGTTCGGGTGCCCACCTTCGAATCTCAAG
>JAAETI010000028.1 GCA_024228555.1 bacterium
AACGCGACTGGGGCTTCGGTTGCGAAGTCCGGGGCGCGTGGGAAGATCCACTACCGATGGAACCAGGGCCGGATGGCGCCGCAGTCGAGGATCCGCCACACCGTCGAAGAACCGTTTCCTCCATCTCGACACCGTGTTCACGTCCACACCGACCCGGCGGGCTGTGTTGATCAGCCGGTTCTCCAAACGGCGGCCAACCCCGATTGCAGGTCCTGTAGCCAGAGGACGGTTCTGGTCCGGCTAGCGAAGGCAGCAGCTTGGATTATCAGCAAGGAAACAACGGGGACATTGGACAGGACCGTCACCGCTGGTCGCTGGCGTATCAGCAGCCAGGCTGACTTGAGGCCGTAGCGGGTCTCGGCCGGGAGCCGTTTCCTGGAGTTGTACTTGTCGAAGCCCGATCCAGTCGACAGGTCACGGATGTCCAGCAAGTCGTCACGCTCAGCTAGATCGGATGCCCGGCGTAGTCGTTGACCGTGATTCCTGGTCGCTGGCCGGAGCGTAGGGACCTCATGAGATTTCCTGGTCGCTTGGCGGCGCGGGTGCAGGTCTCGGAGCCCCCGGTCGGAGGTCGATGTCGTGGGAATCGCCCTCTATTGCTTCGATGGCGT
>JAAETI010000029.1 GCA_024228555.1 bacterium
ATGCAACCCTGTCGGGCTGGGCCGCACAAACAGTGCAAAGCGGCGTGACGCTGGATGCGAACGGTCTGCAATACAGCCTGTCCGCTGCCGATCGTCAGTCCCTGATTGATGACGATGGCTGGACTATTACTGGCGACACGCAGGTTAACAGCACCCCCGTCTTTGCCAACCTCGACGGCACCCCCATCTTCACCGAAGACGGCGTGGCACAGGTGCTGGATGCGGATGTCGATATCAGCGATGTCGGACTCGATATGCTCAACGGAGGCCTGGGCAACTACGACGGCGCCAGCCTGACGCTGGTACGCAACGGCGGCGCCAGTGCCGACGATGTGTTCGGCGACTCCGGCCTGCTCGGCGCCCTGACCGAAAGCGGAGCGCTCGTCTACAACGGCACCACCATCGGAACAGTCACCACCAACAGCGGCGGCACCCTGGTACTGACCTTCAACACCAACGCCACCAGCGCACTGGTTGATTCAACCCTGCAATCAATTGCCTACTCCAATTCAAGCGACACACCACCTGCCTCAGCCCAGATCGACTGGACCTTTGATGACGGCAATACCGGCAGCCAGGGCACGGGCGGTGCATTGAATGTTGTTGGCTCGACTACAGTAACCATCACCGCCGTCAACGATACGCCAACGCTCGCAGCCACAGCGGCGAACGACACCCTAACGGAAAACACCGACACGACCTCAGCCGCAGTCTTCAGCACGGTCACCATCGACCCGATTGAAACGGGCGATGATATTGCCTCGGCCCAAGTGACCATCGCTGGCGGTATTGAAAACACCGATACTTTAACGATCAATGGCACGGCCATCACCGGGCTGGGCAGTGACAGCAGTGGCGCGATCACCGGCGGCCACAGCTACAGCTACACCCAAGCCACTGGCGTAGTAACGATCACCTTTGCCGGTAGCACCAGTGCGGCAGCGGCCGAGCTGGTACTCGAGGACATCACCTACGGCATCGATGCGGCAGATAACGATCCATCCACCACAGCCCGCACAGTGACCTTGAACACGGTCACCGACAACGGCGGAGGTGCGGATACCAATACCGACATCAGCGAGACGGCGACCATTAGCGTGACCGCCTCCAACGACGCGCCGACGGATATTTTCACGACCGGCGAATTGACCGCCGAGCAGATCGTCAATACCTACACCACGCTGGATCAATCCAATGTCGCGATGGCCGCGTTCGATGATGGACGGTACATCGCGACCTGGCAATCGGATGGACAGGATGGCGA
>JAAETI010000030.1 GCA_024228555.1 bacterium
GCGAGCCGGGCTTCATGTTGTTCGCGCAGTCGCTTCCTGGGGAGATCAACAACCCACACGACCAACCACTCGCCCCAGGCGACATCGTCGACTTCGACATGTGCTGGGCGTTCGATCTTGTCGATCCGTGGGGCAATCAGTACGAACTCAACTGCTACGACTACGCCCGAATCAGAACGGAGCTAATCGAAACGGACAGCATCGACCCAGTCCGCTACTGGCCGCATGAGCTCTACGACACGTACCCACGAACTGACCACCCGTAACCAGCGATGTCGTGCACCTCCGACGCTGCTCAGGCCACTCGACCGCGCTCGAGACCATCCGAGATCCTGGCAACTCCACGCCGACTCGGTAGCCAGCTGCAGGCCGTAAGATCACGGCGATGGCTGCTGAGGGACCTGAGGCTTCGATCGAGTACGCCGATTTCGGTGCCTGGTACGACGAGCATCGAAGCCGTGTCCTCGATCCGGCCCTGTCGGTCGCGATGGCATCAATGCATGCCACTCTTGACGACGCTCTGTCGGACCGCGACCGAACTCGGATTCGTCGTCTCTCCGGTCGCGTCAAGTCGAAGCGTCGGGCTTGGCGGAAGCTCAAGCGGCTCCTTCGCGAGCGCACCATCACGACCGTCGACGATGTACCTACCGCGATCGGCGATCTCATCGGCCTTCGCATCACGTGCACGAATCTGCGAGACATCGAGATGGTCCAGGCCGCGCTCGACGGGCTACCGCTGCCCGGCAGCCGAGTGAGAGGGTTGCGCTTTGATCCCGCGTCAGAGCGCGACTATGTGCTCGAGCCAAAGGAGTCCGGCTACCGGGCTTGGCACGTGGACCTCGAAGTCGGCATCGAAGTCGACGGCAATGCTGCCGCGGCAACCGCTGAACTCCAGGTCCGAACATTGCTTCAGGACAGCTGGGGTGAACTCACCCATGAGGACACCTACAGCAAGGACGGCGAGCTCCCGCCATTGGTCGAGGTGTTGAGCAAACGAATGGCGGATCTGTTCGCAACTCTCGACGACATCGCCGAGGACCTGCGCAGCGAGCTCGACCGACTCGACCAGGCTGCCGTCGCTGACCCCGATTTGCCCGACACACCAACCCTCGATCTCCAGAGCGGACAATCTGCTGACGCGGCATCGGTCCTCGTGACCCGCTGGTCAGAGCTCGACCGGCCGGTCGAGCTCGCATCGCTGGCCTGGGAGCTCCAGACCGAGTTCGGCGCTGAGATCAGCGACGGGTGGTTCGGCGCGGCGAGCTTCAAGCGATTCCTGCTGCAGTCGATACCGGAAGCAGAGATAAGCAGCACCGGACGCCGGGCGTACTTGCACCCTGCACAAACCCAGGCCACGGCCGCGCCCGAAACCAGCATCGTCACAAACGATGTGCCAGGTGGTGCTCGTGCCCTACGTCACGTCGATGCCCGATTCCCGTTGCTGGAAGCCCAGCGCTGGGAGACCCTCTTTCTTCAGCTTTCCGAAGCGTGGCGTCGAATGGGAAAGCTCGAACCCAACGCCCGCTCGGTGAATCGCCTCACGCGCTCAGCACGCGACCGCTCGCGCTCAGCCGGCGACACGGTGTCACGCCGTCACCTGGACTACGTCGCCAAGTCCCTCCTGACAAACGAGGGTGACCTACACCCACTCGATGCCGCCGCGATAGCGCGCAACTTCACCGACCTCACGCTGCAGCGAATGGCCGACCTGCGCATCATCGGCGAGCGTGACCACAAACAACGCGCCCAAATCAAACGCTGGCTGGGTGCCGACCGCGAGTCCGCTTGAGCAGCGTGCAGCACCGCGGTACCTCCGCATGGCCGGCACCCGTTCCGGAAGGGACTGTTGCCTTGAGGGATTTGCCTGGTGTCGGGAGAAGGTGTGGGAAGTTGTCACCGGAATCGGTCGCCGCCTTTGGTCGTTCTGCGTGCACTAGTTGCCGATTCCCACCCGAGCTCATCATGCTTGCTGTCCGCCGGCATCTCCGATACCGACTCTCCTACCGAGACGTCGAAGAACTCCTAGCCGAACGCGGCATCGACGTCGATCACGTAACGATCCACTGATGGGTCCACCACTTCACTCCCTTGCTGATTGACGCCGCACGACCCTACCGACGCCCGCCAACGGGCCAGTCGTCCCCGCGTCCAGCGTCCCAGGTGACAGGCACGACTTCGGCGAGCCATCAGATGCCCATATTGTCCGCCCGATATCCCGCCCTCAGACTGCCCCCGACCGCCGTCGGTGACGTCGGTTCTGAGGCTCGTCTGTGCCGATCGATCCTGTCGGCGAACATGGTTCTCGTGATGTGGCAACACGGCCAGACAGTCGTCCATCAAGAGTATTGGAACGACCGCATCTGGGCGGCCCGACCTCTGACCGTGGTGGCCACCAACGCGCCACATCCTCCCGATCACAGGACCATGTCCCAGCAAGGCCAGTCTTGAATGAGGCCCAGATCCAAGTGGCGGAGCTGAGGCAGTTGGTCCTCTCGGAGGAGATTGGGAACGCGCATACGGAGCCGAAGGCAGTCCGTAGCGCCAACTTGAGCGGCCATGAGAAGTTGGCGATCGGCACTTGGTGGCGTGAGTTCTGCGGACCGAGAGAAGAGGACTGCCGTTCATTTCTGGAGAACGATGACGCCCTGATTGATGCGTACCCTGAGCCGGGATGGTGATGCGATGGCGAATAGGGCTAGTTGGGCTCCATCGGGATACCGACGATGCCGGCGACACGGCCGAGGTCTGCGTCAGCGGCCAGCAGGCTGACACCGGGGCGTAGGGCGACAGCGGCGATCATGCAGTCCACCATTCCCCTTGGAGTGACCCCAGAGCGACGACACACCCGATAGATCCGCGCCGCAGCGTCAAAGTCGACTGCTGCATCAAACCGCAAGAGCTCGAAACGTTGCATGAGTCGACGCAAGTCCTGTTCCCGCCGATCGCTTCGCGCTCCCGCGAGAACCTCCATGGTCACCGGCTCGGTCACAGCAACCTCGTCGGTGTCAGCGATCAACTCGGTGAGCCGCCCATCAACCGAGCTTGCGGTCGCCCGATCGAACTCAACCCATGCCGAGGTGTCGACCAGGA
>JAAETI010000031.1 GCA_024228555.1 bacterium
GGATTTGTCGGTGTAGGCGACCCCGAGCCTGAATACCGCCCACAGCACACCGGTTACGGCGGATGCGATCAGTGCCAACCCGAGATCGGGCTGGAACAGTCTTAGTGTGCCGAGCGGTACGCCTCCCAGCCTCGGCACCAGAATGAAGATGGCCCACGCCGCCACGAGCGTGGTGAGCAGGGGGAACCACAGGCTGAACAGGCCAAATGCGCCCGACTTCAGTTTGGTGCGAAGCTCGGTGCGGCGACGCCAAGCCCAGATCATGCTGGTCAGGTAGATGATCGGTAGGAGCACCATCCCGATGAACAGTGCTGTAAGGGACCAGCGGGACCCCTCACCCTGGTACCCGAGGTCTAGAGCTCTGGCGGTGATGCCGTTGCGGAGCTGGGCCGTTTCTCGAATGCCCAACCCACTGCCGGCGTTGACCAAAACGACGACCGCCCGCTTCTCGGCGACGACCATGGTCGCAAGAGTTTCAAAACCGGGGCTCGACCCGTCATGCCAGACAGTCCGGTTGGCAGCATCCACAAACCAACCGAGACCGTAGAACGGCGATGTGTTGCTAGCCGGGCGCATCATTAGCGCCTTGCCTTCGGCGCTCAGCACATCGTCCTCGCCGTTCATCATCATCTGCATGTAGAGCGCCAGATCGTTGGCGCTGGCGATGATCCCGCCTTGTGGAGCTGTTCCGCGGTGGGTCGCGTTCTCTGGCAGCGGTCGTTTGGTGCCGAACCATGGCCTATGCCCGGTCGCCATGGACTCATGGATCTCGCCGTCAGCGACAAAGCTGTGCTCCATACCGACCGGCTCCAAGATGTTGGCTGCGACATAGCCCTGATAATCCTGCCCACCAACAACTTCAATCAGTCGGCCAAGAATCGCGTAGTTCGTGTTGGAGTACTCCCACCGTTCGCCGGGTGTGTAGGCGGGGTCCACCTCAGCAATCCCATCAACCCGGCGCGCAAGCTCGTCCTTCCCGCCGGTGCCGTCCGTATGGGAGGTGTTCCCTTGCAGTGTGGAGAAGCCGCTCGTGTGGCTGAGCAGCTGCCGGACCGTAATCGCGCCGGCGGGCCCGCCCGAGAAACCGTCAAGATACTGCGAGACCCCGGTATCCAGATCGACCTCGCCCGCCTCGACCAGCTGCATAACGGCCAGCGCCGTAAAGCTCTTGGAGATCGAGCCCGTCACAAACGGCGTGTCCAGCATGACTTCCCCGACGCCTCCGATCTCGACAACACCGTGCGCGCCAACCGCAGTGATCTCGCCATCGGCCACAACGGCGTACGCAAGGCCCGGCACTCCCGACGCCGGCATCTCGATATCGACGAAGTCCTCTATCGATCCCTCAGGTACACCCACAGGCAAGAC
>JAAETI010000032.1 GCA_024228555.1 bacterium
TCGAAGCCGAAGTCGACGCCCGCTCCGAACGCCGCCGGCAACGTCGCATCAAAGAAGCCCGCTTCCCCAGACTCAAGCGTCTGGCTGATTTCGATCTCACCGCAGCACCAACCGTGAACCCAGCCACCATTGCGACCCTCGCCGCTGGTGCCTACATCAACACCGGAGACCCCGTCGTGTTGCTCGGCGATTCAGGCACCGGCAAAAGCCACCTCCTCATCGGGCTCGGACAAGCCGCTTGCGAGCAAGGCCGCCGGGTCCGATACATCACCGCCGCTCAACTCGCGAACGAACTCGCCGAAGCCGCCGACGAACGGAACCTCTCCAGGCTCGTTGCCCGCTACGGCCGGATCGATCTCCTACTCCTCGACGAAGTCGGCTACGTCCAACTCGACGCCAGAGGCGCCGAGCTCGTCTTCCAGATCCTCACCGAACGAGAAGAGAAAAGCTCGATCGCGTTAGCGTCGAACCTCCCGTTCAGCGAATGGGGCCAAATCATCACAGACCCACGCCTCGTCGCCGCCATCGTCGACCGCGTCACCTTCAACGCCCACATCATCGAAACCGGCACCGACTCCTACCGCCTCAAAACCAGCCGACGAGCCCGACCCGCAGATGGGGCCAAAACAGATGAGCACAGTGGGGCCAACTCAGGTTGACATTCCCAAACGCCCGGATGTCGAGATCGATCACCCAGTCGCGCTCCCAGCACCGTCGACGACACACAGCAACCGCATCGAGCGCAGAGCGCCCGGGCCCGTAGCCGTAACTGTCAGGATGGAAGATCGGCTCAAGCCGCTCCTCCAACCACATGCAAACCGCAGTCTGGGCAACCCGGTCCGCCACTGTTGGCACACCGAACATCCGAACACCACCATCTGCTTTCGGTATCTCCGCCGCCCGCACCGGCGCCGGGCAATAACTCCCCGACGACATCCGGTTCCAAACCTTGTACAGATTGTCCTGTAGATCGATCTCGAACTCGACGACGCTGACACCATCCACACCCCGAGCACCATTATTGGCCCGGACCTGTTCCCACGCCCGAAAGATCAGGCGCTTCGATATTTCAAACGACTTCATGCTCTTTGATCTTGACCTGCCCATCAGTTCCTCCCCCGAAGGGTTGACATCTGGGTGGCCCGGCCTGCCCGGTTCCTTCGCTCCAACCCGATTACCGGGCCTTCCCCGCTACTACGAACCGGTCCGCCCCTGCGTCTCGCAACGGTACTCAACCCCTCACGATTGTCGCCGCTCGGGGGTCTCCCTCTCGCCGGGCAAAAGCCCGCACGGTTTCGAGTCAACAGGTTCTCCTGTTCCATACCGGCGCCCACGACGAGCTCACCCCACCTTTACACCCGACACCGCCGAGGCAGCACACAGGCAGCCCCCCGGCTCACAGCCCGCCCTGCGGCGCGCTTTCATCCCGAAGCGATATAGCGGCCCCGGTTTCGATGCCATCCATTGTTTGTTTCGATGCGTCAGCAGTGGTTCACACATATTCGTCTTCTCGTCGCACACCTGCCCCGCTCACAGCGGGACTTCTCCGCAACGCTCACCACCCCGACTCTTAACCGGAGCAGCTTGCGGTGGTTTGGATTCTCCGCCTGATCGGCAAACCCGGAGGACCTACCTCCATCACCGGCACAGCACACGTCATGATCTTCGTGACTACGTCACCAACCTCACCCCGTTTCAGGACACACCTACACCGACCACCACAACACCCATCGACCCCACAGAGGAATCCACCACCAAGCGCCCGACGACACCCGCCGGGACTTGATCGTCCTGTGCCCTCCAATGGCCCGTGGTGACGCCACCTATGTTGGATGAAATGTTGGATACGCCGACAGACTGGCAATCATCTGCTCGCTGTGCGGTCTGGTGGCGTTGCATCTTGTCGAGGATCCTCGAGTTGCAGCGTGAGCCGTCCTGCTTCCCACGCCGCCCCTGGACCAACCACTATGCTTGTGATATCTTCCCTTCATGAGCAAGACATCCGTGGAGATCGACCGAGATATCGCCGAGGAGGCCGCTGTCATCCTCGGCACCACAACACTGCGCGAGACCATCGACGCGTCGCTCCGAGAGATCGTCAACGCAAAGCGCCGCCTCGAACTCGTAGCCCTGCTCGCAGAACCAGACCGCTACGACTTCGACGCAGCCAACAATGCGTGGGGCGGAGAAGACTGAATGGCCCGCGCCACCTACCTCGCCGACACCAGCGCATTCACCCGCATCACCAAACCTCGCGTCGCCGCAGCAATCGCCCCCATGGTCGCCGAGGGCCAGATCGCACTCTGCGCCCCAGTCGCATTCGAACTCGGCTACAGCGCCCGCAACGCCGCAGATCACGACGCCCTCATGAGCCGCATCGGCGCATTCGAAACCGCACCGACCACCGAGGGTGACCACCAGCGCGCCCTAGAGCTACAACGGCTCCTCGCCCACCGCGGCCATCACAGAGCCCTCTCCCTCGTCGACGCGCTCGTGGCCGCGATCGCAGAGAATCGCCACCTGACCGTGTTGCACTACGACGCTGACTTCGAACTAGTCAGCGCCATCACAGGCCAGCCAAACCAGTGGGTCGCAGAACGCGGCACCGCAGACTGACCCCGCGGACGCCCCGACAAGCGTGTGGGTGCCCAAAATCGTGTCATGGGGTCTGACCAGGCCGTTTGCCCTTCATCCTGGCAGGTCATGTTTCGCATCCTGTACCGATTCCTGGCCCTGTCCCGCTCGAGTACTCGCGCGTGTGCGCTGACCAGCACGTTTGCTCGCCATCCTGGACCCTGATGTCTCGTCTTCTCTACCGCTTCCTCGCCCAGCTCGCTGGCCTCGCCGTGCGCTCCCGACGATGCAAGGACCCACAGATAACCCTTCTTCGCCACGAGAACGCCGTACTCCGCCGCCAGGTCGACCGACCCTCGCACAACGATGACGACCCGAGCCTGCTCGGCGCGATCGCCGCAGCGCTACCCAAAGCGCTGCGCCAGGGCTGGATCGCCACGCCCGAGACGCTACTGCGCTGGCACCGCAAACGAATAGCCCGACACTGGACCCAACCACCAACCCGCCATGCCGGCCGACCACCAGTCTCTGCCGAGATCCGCCAGCTGATCGTGCGCCTCGCCACA
>JAAETI010000033.1 GCA_024228555.1 bacterium
CTTGGCGCAAGGCGGCGGCAGCGCCCCGGCCGTGGAAACGCAAACCCTGGCCGACGCTGGCAAGATCCGCGTGACCGGCTTGCAAGCTGCAGCCAAAGCCAAGCTCGACGTGGCGGAAGCCCCCGTGGTCATCTCCGGAGGCCGTGGCCTCAAGGACGAAGAAACCTTCGGCATGCTCGACAATCTGGCCGATGCATTCGGTGACGCAGCCGTCGGCGCCAGCCGCGCAGTGGTCGACGCCGGATGGCGCCCCCACTCCGAGCAGGTCGGCCAAACCGGCAAGACCGTCTCCCCCAAGCTGTACTTCGCCGTTGGCATCTCCGGCGCGATCCAGCACCTGGCCGGCATGAAGACCTCGGGCACCATCGTCGCTATCAATAAGGACGCCGACGCACCGATCTTCAAGGTCGCGGATTACGGCATCGTGGGCGACGCCGCCGAGATCCTGCCCGCCTTGACCGAGGCCGTGTCCAAGATTCTTCCACCCCGCGCCCCCGCTCACTCAAGACGAAGTCCAACGCGTACGCCAGAGCATTCATCGCCGTGTCAACCGAGTTCTAAAAACCCACGGTCTGCTCCCCTCCCCCGGCTCTGACCCCTCGCCCCCCACCGACGAACACGACTCTCTGCTGCCGTTCCTACAAGCCGCATCGATCCAATCCCGCGTCGCTCTCGGACCCGATTCCGGAAAGCCTATCCCAAAGCTAACCGA
>JAAETI010000034.1 GCA_024228555.1 bacterium
CCTTCCTGCAGGGATTCACGGTGCTCGACCTGGCAACCGTTGGTCCGGCGGCCAGAGCATCGCGAATTCTGGCCGACTACGGCATGAACGTAATCAAGGTCGGCCGGCCTGCCGCCGGAGGCGCGAAGCAGATCGAGCCCGTGTTCCACGCCTACGGGGCTGGCAGGGGAATGCAGAAAATCCGGCTCGACCTGCGCGTCGAAGAAGGCAAGGAAGCACTCTATCGCCTGGCGCAGGGCGCGGATGTGCTCATCGAAAGCTACCGGCCCGGTGTGGCAGAGCGCCTGGGCGTGGGCTACGACGCGATCCGGGAGCAGAACCCACAAATCGTCTACTGTTCGACCAGCGGCTACGGCCAGGACGGCCCCTGGGCCCAATGGGCAGGTCACGACATCAATTATCTCGCCGTGGGCGGATTCCTGGCTTGCAGCGGCCAGGACCGTGAAGGCCGCCCGGCAATGCCAGGGGCGACCGTGGCTGACGGTGCCGGTGGTGGTATGCACGCCGCGCTCGCCATTGTTGCCGGCCTGCTGAATCGATCCCGTGACGATGTGGGTTGCTACCTCGATGTCGCCGCAACCGACGGCGTGCTCAACCTCATGTCACTCTATATCGATCAGTACCTGGCAACGGGCGAAGAAACCCGGCCCGGTTCGGGTGTGCTGACCGGCAAGTACGCCTGGTATGGCATCTACAAGACGTCCGACGGAGCTGCGCTGTC
>JAAETI010000035.1 GCA_024228555.1 bacterium
CTAGACGAACTCTACGGTTCGGGTCATTTTGGCGGAGGCGGCGAGCATGGTGTGGACGGAGCAGTACTTGTCTTCCGTGAGGGCGATGGCTCGTTCTACCCGTCCTTCGTCGACGTCACCGCCGATGCGATAGTGAGTGTGGATCGTGGTGTAGACCCTCGGCGGCTCTGGAGCCCGTTCACCGGATACTTCCACCTCGAGAGAGGTGACCGGCTGACGCATCTTCTCCAAGAACTCGACGACGGTGACGGTGCTGCACGCACCAAGCGCGGCCAAGACCATCTCCATCGGGCTTGGTCCGGTTTCCTTGGCTCCACCTTCGAGACGTACGGTGTGGCCAGATGCGGTTACGGCATCAAACTTGCCGTTAGAAATGTGCGTAACAGTTGCGATGGGTTCCATTGGTGCTTCCTGCGACTTGGAGCGGGTGAGGAGAATCGAACTCCCGTATTCAGCTTGGGAAGCTGATGTTCTGCCATTGAACTACACCCGCAAGACCGTTGATTGTACAGCCTGGGATGACTGCTAGTTCAACGTGCGATGAGACTGGCCGTGCCCCACAATGTGATCAGTGCCCCGACGCCGAGGAGCCACCAGGCCCGGGTCGCTCGGAATGCGCCGGATTCGCCGCTCGGATGTTTGCCCTTGTGGTTTTGGTAGATGGCAAAGCCATTGCCCAGCACCATGGCGGCGCCGACAGCCAAGATGAGTTGGGCAAGTAGATCGTCGAGGCCGAGCAGCTCTGTAATCGTCATTTCGAGGCCTGACGCTAGTGGCGGCGGCGACGATCATGGAATCGGGATAGAGTCAAGGTCAGTTGGGCGATTGAGGTGCCGTGACAGCTCTGACAATGCGAACAAAGCGCCAGATACCGGCGATCGGTCTTGGCGTCTACAAGAGTGAGCCGGGCCCGGTAACGCAGGATGCGGTGCGGGAAGCACTCGCAATCGGCTATCGCCATATCGACACCGCTTCGATCTATAACAACGAGACAGACGTCGGAGATGCCATCGGCGATAGCGGGCTCAACCGTGCCGATCTTTTCGTCACTACCAAGCTTTGGAACGAGGACCAGGGATACGACAAGACGTTGGTCGCCTTTGATCGCTCGTTGGATCAGCTCGGCCTCGAGTATGTCGATCTGTATCTCATTCACTGGCCGGTGCCGGTCCTGCGTCTCGATACCTGGCGGGCGCTGGAGCGTCTCACTCTCGACGGGCGGGTACGTGACATCGGGGTCAGCAATTACATGGCTCGCCACCTCTCTGAGATCCTCGACTACGCCGCAGTGGTGCCCTCGGTCAATCAGATCGAGCTTTCTCCATACAACTACCGGAGTCGGCTCGAGACGATCGAGCTGTGTCGAGAGCACCGCATTGCTATCGAGGCGTATAGCCCGCTGACCAAGGGCAGGAAGTTGGACGATCCCGTTTTGGCGGAGATCGGCTCTGCCTATGGGAAGACTGCGGCGCAGGTGCTGATCCGTTGGGGTCTCGACCAGGGTTTCGTTGTTCTGCCCAAGTCAGTGCACGCAAACCGGATTGCAGAGAATTTCGACGTGTTCGACTTCCAGCTGAGTGGAGCTGACTTGGCTTGTCTCGAGGACCTTGACGAGGGACTTGCGACCGGTTGGGATCCGATCGATGCGCCTTAGAAGACCCAAGAGGGCCGCAAGCAAGTAGCCTTGCCCCATGTCTCGACACTGTTCCGTCCTACGTGTGTTCACCCGCGCCGGTGCGGGCGGCAACCACCTTGGGGTGGTGACCGATGTTGCCGGCCTGAGCGATGCTGCGATGCAGCAGATTGCCCTCGAACTTGGGTTCAGTGAGACGGTCTTCATCGACATGAGCAAGGGCGAGGTTCCGATAGCCCGCATCTTCACGCCGCGGATGGAGATGCCTTTTGCTGGTCACCCTCTCGTCGGTGCAGCATCGGTGGTGTCCCAAGACCGGCTGCTGTGTGGGATCGGCGAAGTGAGGATCCGTCGCGATGGCGATGTGGTGTGGGTAGATGCTCCGATGGATCCGCAGAACGCAGGCGTCGATTCGACCGGCTTCGCCAGCACGGTGGGACTGCTGTCGCCGGTGAGCGAATGGCGTGTCGATATGCCACTCGACTACAGGCTCGTCGAGCTCAGCACTGTTGATGACGTTTCGGGGATCGCCCCCGATACAGCCGCCTTTGGCGATGTCCATGGGCTCACGGTTTATGCGCGTCGTGGCGACAAAGTACGGATGCGCTTCTTCATTCCAGCGGCAGGCATTGCAGAGGATCCGGCAACCGGCAGCGCCGCGGTGGCCCTGGCAACCCGGCTGGCTGCCGCAGGCGAAACCGAAGGCCGCCTCACCATCGATCAAGGCGAAGAGATCGGTCACCCCAGCCGGATCCATCTGCGCTGGTCTGGCGACACAGCCTCTATTGGAGGCACGGTAGAAACCGACGAACCATTGGAGCTCGACTGGTGAATCCAATCGTAGAGCCCGAGTCTCCCGAAGATATCGACGCCATTTATCAACTCAACGTTGCGGCATTTGATGGGCGTACCGAAGAGGCCGAGTTGGTCGATGCCTTGCGTCGTGACGGTGATCTGTTGCTTTCTCTGGTGGCGCACCATGACGGCGTCGTGGTGGGACACGTCGCCTTTTCCCGCGTGGTGATCGACGCGGCGGACGGTTTGGTAGGCGGTGTCGCTCTGGCCCCAGTTGGAGTCGATCCACGCTTCCAACGCGAAGGCGTCGGGTCGGTACTCATCGAAACCGGGATTGCATTGCTGAGCGACGAGTCGGTGCTCCTGGTCGTCGGAGACCCGGCCTATTACACCCGATTCGGGTTCTCCGTCGCTGCCGGTGAACGGTATCCAAGTTTCTACAGCGGTCCGTATTTCATGGCACTGGTCGTCGGAGACCCCGCGGTTGGACCGATCGGGCCGGTCACTTATGCGGAAGCATTCGAACTCGTCAACTAAACGGCCGACATCTCCCACGACTTGGGTAACGTTCTGGCAGTGAGCAACACCAACCACGCCGATAACCGCGCTAACTCCCTGTTCCATACCCATGACGCTGCTGATGTTCTCGAGGAACTAGGTGTCGATCCTTCGGCAGGCCTCGAGAGCGATGAGGCCCGCCGCCGCTTGGATGAGGTAGGTCCCAATGAGCTCGTCGAGCGAGGGGGCACGACGCCATGGCGGATCTTCGTCGGCCAATTTACCGATGTCATGGTCATTGTGCTGATGGTGGCTGCGGCTGTTGCAGCTGCGATTGGGGACGTTAAGGACGCCATCGTCATTCTGGTCATCGTTGTTCTCAATGCTGCGCTCGGCTTTGTGCAGGAGTATCGGGCCGAGCGGGCCATCCAGGCTCTCAAGATGCTTGCGGTTCCCACAGTGCGAGTGCGTCGTGACGGGGGAACGATCACGGATATTCCTGCGGGCGCCATCGTCCCCGGTGACATCGTTCTGCTCGAAGCGGGTTCGTCTATTCCCGCCGATGGGCGCGTCGTCGAAGCAACGAGTCTCCAGGTTGCAGAAGCTGCGCTCACCGGTGAGTCCTATGCAGTCGAGAAATCGACTAGTGCGTTGGATGGTGATGATCTCAGCCTGGGCGATCGACGCAACATGGTCTTCATGGGTACCGCCGTTACGCATGGCAAGGGTGCCGCAGTAGTCGTCGGAACGGGGATGTCGACCGAACTGGGTCACATCGCCGACATGCTGCAAACCATCGATCGCACGACCACCCCGTTGCAGAAACGGATGGCGCAGCTTGGCAAGGGTCTGGCCGTGGCCGCGGTTGGAATCGTTGCCGTGGTATTCGTTCTTGGATTGATCCGAGGCGAAGAGGTGCGGGAGATGTTCCTGACCTCCATCGCCCTTGCCGTCGCCGCGGTCCCGGAAGGGCTCCCGGCCGTGGTGACCATTGCGTTGTCGCTAGGTGCGCAACGCATGTTGAGACGACAGGTTCTGATCCGCAAACTCCCCGCGGTTGAGACGTTGGGATCGGTGACTGTCATCTGCTCAGACAAGACAGGAACGATTACTCAGAATCGCATGATCGCTGCCGAACTAGCAGCCAACGGCACGGTCACCACTCTGTCGGATCTGCAGCTCGATGCATCGGGAGACCTCGATGCCGTTCGTCTTGCCCTGTTGGGATCGCTTCTCTGCAATGACACAGTCCTAGATGCCACCGGTGGCGATGGCCACATCGGTGACCCGACTGAGATAGCGCTAGCCGTCGCCGCCCTCACTAGCGGCATCGATGCCGCAGCCGTGGTGCAGGAATGGCCTCGGGTGGCAGAGGCGCCGTTCACTTCAGAACGAAAGCGCATGACCACAGTCCACGAAGTACCTGCACGGCATCAGCCCACCCTCGGAGCGGGTTGGGTGGCGATGATCAAGGGCGCCCCCGACGGACTCATCGACCTGGCCAGCGCAACTTGGGTTGATGCGGGTCCGGTTCCGATGACCGACGAGCTGCGGTCAGGCGCACAGGCGGCAAATTCCGACCTGGCCAGTGAGGGCAGGCGGGTGCTTGGCGTTGCGCTTCGGCCGCTCGAAGCGCTGCCGACCGATGATGAGATTGAGGACCTGGAACGCGATCTGACCTTCCTGGGGATGATCACGATGGTTGATCCACCCCGTGAGGAAGTCCCTGCGGCAGTCAAGGCATGTCGTCGTGCCGGCATCCGACCCGTGATGATCACCGGCGACCACCCGCTGACAGCGCGGCGTATCGCCGCCGACGTTGGCATTGATACGGTCGGCCGTGCGGTCACCGGCGCCGAGCTCAACGAGATCGACGACGACGAACTTGCCGCGTTGGTTGCCGAGGTGTCGGTATACGCCAGGGTCTCGCCCGAGCACAAGCTCCGCATCGTGGGTGCCCTCCAGGACCAGGGCGAGGTTGTGGCTATGACCGGCGATGGTGTCAACGACGCCCCTGCTCTACGCAAGGCAGATATCGGTGTGGCCATGGGGATAACCGGCACTGATGTATCAAAGGAAGCGGGCGGCATGGTGCTGCTCGACGACAACTTCGCAACCATCGTCAAGGCCGTCCGCGAAGGCCGGACGATCTACGACAACATCCGCAAGTTCATCAAGTACACCATGACCAGCAACAGCGGCGAGATCTACACGATGCTGCTGGCACCATTCCTCGGCCTACCCCTTCCGCTTACGGCGATTCAGATCCTGTGGGTGAATCTGGTTACCGATGGTCTCCCCGGTCTGGCTCTGTCGTTCGAGCCGTCTGAGCCCAACGTCATGGAGCGAGAGCCGTACGCACCTGACGAGAACATCTTCGGCAGGGGGATGGGCAAACACATTTTGTGGGTTGGCTTGTTGATGGGTGTGGTCTCGCTCCTCGCAGGCCTGTTCTACTACAACGCCGACAACGTGGCGTGGCAGACGATGATCTTCACCGTCCTGACGTTGTCGCAGATGGGTCAGGCAATGTCGGTGCGCTCGGATCGCGAGTCGCTTTTCAAGCTGGGGCTGCGGAGCAACCTGCCTTTGCTTGGTGCCGTCCTGCTGACGCTGGCATTGCAGTTGCTCGTCATCTATTGGGGTCCGCTGCAGAGGGTGTTTGGTACCGAGGCCCTGTCACTTCTGGAGCTGGGCATAGCTATGGTCGCCGCCACCATTGTGTTCTGGGTAGTAGAGATCGAGAAGTTCTTCAGACGTCGCCGGGCTACCTAGGCGGGCCCAAGTCAGGCCGGTGTCCGCCACAGGCCAATCGTGCTGGCAAACTCTGCGACGATCGTATTCACCGCTCCGTCGAGCATCGTGCGGATGGCCTCCTGGTCGCCGGTTGCATCCCCGGTGCTCCACCGAGCCAGCGTTTCAAGATCCTCTGCCAGCTGAGGCCGCAACGTTGCCCAACGCAGTGCAGCGGAGCTTCGGTCTGTCGTCCAGGTGTGATCGTTGATGCTGACCAGCCCGGCAACGGCGAGAAGGGTCTTTCTTGCCACGTGGCGGCTGAGGGGATGTGGGTCCGCCCCGCCGAGAAGGTTCTCTCGCCAACGTGTGGCGTAGCGAGCAATGTCCCCGTTGAAGCCACGAGCAGCCTTGGCGTCGGCGGCAAATGCGGGCAAGCTCGAGTGCCGATCAGGTCCAGCGAGATAGACACAGTAATGGCGGAGAAATACGCGGTTCCCGTACGATTCGTCGCTGTCACCCTCGTAGTCACTCGGTTGGGCAGCCCCCACGTCAACGCCTCGGGAGATGGCTGCGAATCGCGCTGAAAGCGCGGTACTTGCTCCGGAGGCGGCGGCCGTCGACAGCCCAATAGACACGAGATCAACATCTGAGGTGGGGATCACCGCCACTCCGGTCGCTGCGGATCCGTACAGGTACAGGGATACGTCGTGATGTCTTGCGGTGGCGGAGATGGCTGCATCGATCACCGGCTCGAATGCGGAAGCCACGCGGGCTCTGCTGGCTCCGGTGATGATGGTGCCATCGGGTGTGATGCCTTCATTCGGATCGTGCATTGGCCCGCTCCCGTGGGTCATCTTGGCAGCGTAGCCGTGCGCCCCGTTCAGCTGAGTGGCAGCAACCGGCCTGCGTGCTCGCCTGTACAGTGCTTCTCATGGAATACGATCTCTTCACCGCGGCATTGCACGCAGACGATGCCATCGCAGAACTCACCGATGTCGCACCTGCGCTGCGCCCCAGCACGACATTCGAATACACCGCAGGCGACCGGATCTATCGCAGGGGGAGTCACGAGACGACTGAGCGTCTTGAAGCGGTTCTGGGCGCCCTCGAGGGTGGACACTGCGTTGCCTACCCGTCAGGGTCGGCAGCGGTTGCTGCGGTACTGCGCCACATCCGGCCAGCGCGTATTTCCCTGCCGGATGACGTGTACCACGGAGTGACCGATTTTGTCAGAAGTGAGGCCGACCGCGGCGCATGGGACATCGTGGCCGCCGCAGATCTGCGCCAGGGTGATGTCATGTGGCTGGAGACCCCCTCGAATCCAAAATGCCTGGTTACCGACCTTGTGGCAGCAAGTGCGGAGGCGGGGGAGCGAGGCGTAGTAACAGTTGCGGATGCGACCTTTGCAACGCCGGTCCTACAGCAGACATTGGCGTGTGGCGTCGAGTATTCGGTTCACGCCACCACCAAGTTCATTGCCGGTCACTCTGATGCGATGGGCGGAGTGGTTTGCACCAGGGATCGTAAGACCAGCGAGGCAATGCGAGAAGCCCGCACTATCGATGGTGCGATTCCGGGGACGCTGGAGACTTGGCTCACACTGCGTGGCGTCCGCACCCTTCCGATCCGGGTCGAACGGCAGAGCGAGACCGCTTTGGCTGTTGCCCGGTTTCTCGACGGTCGCGTGCCGCAAGTTTGGTATCCGGGACTCGAATCGCAGCCCGGTCACGGTGTAGCCAAGCGACAGATGTCGGCCTTTGGAGGAGTTCTCTCGTTCGAACTGGCCGATGCCGACGCCGCATTGCGGGTGATCGCCCGCCTCCAGGTGTTCACCGACGCAACGTCGCTTGGCGGGGTGGAGTCGCTTGCCGATTACCGCCGGCGCAGCGATGTGACAGCTCCGCTCGGTCTGATCCGGCTCTCCATAGGTCTAGAAAGCCCAGAGGCTCTAATAGCCGACCTAACCCAAGCCCTAGCGCCCTAGGTGCGAGGCTTGGAGTCCGCAATGCGGACTCCCAAGGAACTGGCCCTCGGCCAGTTCCCGAACTCCCAAGGAACCCCCCAAAGGGGAGTTACCGTTGCCCTTGGGAGTTCGCAGAGCGAACTCCCAAGGGAACTGGCCGAAGGCCAGTTCCCTTAGTACCCGCCGATGTCTACGGCGTAGGCCTCGTAGAGAAGATCTGCACCCTGCTGGCGATGCCGCGATAGGTCTACCAACACCTCCATGACGGACTCGCGCAAGTCGACAACAAGATCACCAGATCCGGTTGCGGCTGCGATCACATCGTCGATCGATTTGGCGATTCGATCATCTTCCCGCTTCAGATGTTCGGCGGCATTCTGGAGCCGGGGGGCCTGATCGACGACCTGGTTGAGAATGCCTGTTGGCGACTGCACCTCGATGATGTGTTGATCGAATGCCGTTTCGAGTTTGCGGAGCTGCTCCGACAAATCAGCGGCCCATGACTCCCTGGCGGCCGGTGCGGCCGCAGCCTCCTCGACCCGCTGCATTGCGTCGCCAAGCTGCGAGCGCTGACGGACCACACTTGCTAGAGACTCATCGGATGTCATCGGACCCTCCTTACTCGACACCCCCATTGTCGCCGACCAGGGTGGATCGGTCCAGGGTCATTCAAGTTTGGCCCCAATGGGGTATTCCACCGTAGAATCCACAGGTCGCAAGGAGATCTCGTGGAAACTCGTTCCTACAACCCCGAAACGGATCTAGAAGCCGTGCAGCGCATCTGGCGTGAGGTTGGTTGGATTGATGCCGGTGATGATGATCACGCTGAAGGGCTTCGCATATTCGCTGAGCAGTACGACGGTCGTGTCGCCGTGATCGATGGTGCTGCGGAGTGTTACGTGGCGACAGGTCCGGGGACGATACGGCACACCACGCAGGACCTTCCGCTCTCGGTCGTCGCTGCCGTCACGACCAGTCATGTGGCCCGTCGCCAGGGTCTTGCCAAGCGTCTCACAGCCAAGGCAATCGCCGATGATGCCGCCGATGGAGCTGCGGTTTGCTCGCTGGGGATGTTCGATCAGGGTTTCTACAACAAGCTGGGTTTCGGAACCAACGCCTATGAGTACTGGCACTCGATTGATCCTGCGGCGATCCGGGTCAGAGCGACTGCACGCACTCCCCAGCGATTGTCCAAGGACGATTGGGAGGCCATTCACCGCTCTCGTCTCAACCGACGCCGTGGCCACGGGTCATGCAATCTCACCAACACCGCAGCGACTCAGGCGGAGATGCACTGGGCCACCAACGGCTTCGGGCTTGGCTACACCGATGGCCCCGACGGAGAACTGACTCACCACATCTGGTTCAGCGCCAAGGAGATGGAGTTCGGGCCAATCAATGCCTGGTGGATGTCCTACGAGACATTGGAGCAGTTCCTCGAGCTGATGGCATTGCTGAGCAACCTTGGTGATTCGGTGCATCTGGTGAGGATGCGGGAACCGGTTGCCGTCCAGGTCCAGGACCTCATCGACCAACCTTTCCGACGTATGCGCAATACCGAGAAGTCCGGATACGAGAACCGGATCAAAGCCGCCGCCTATGGGCAGACCAGAATCTGTGATCTTGTTGCGTGTCTGGCGGCAACGAAGCTTCAGGGTGATGCGGTTCGGTTTAATCTGACGCTTTCCGATCCCATCGAGGACGCACTGGATGCCGACTCGACCTGGCGCGGGATCGGTGGTGACTATGTGATCACGTTTGGTTCGGAGTCGTCCGCAGTGTCGGGCCGCGAAGCAGCCTTGCCGACGCTTGCCGCCGGGGTCGGAGCATTCACCCGGCTGTGGCTAGGGGTACGTCCCGCCACGGGTCTTGCGGTTACCGATGATCTCAGCGGTCCTGACGATCTGCTCGAGGCGCTGGACAAGGTTCTGTGTCTACCGATCCCAAAGCCGGACTGGGACTTCTAGGCGTCACCTAGTTGACCGCGATGTCACGTCGCTGGAAACCCCACACGGCGATGCCGAGGGATACGGCAATCACCAACAACATGATGATCGTATCCTCGATCGACAACCCATCCCTGAGGGGATTGGCGCGCTGCAGCCAATAGAACGGTGTGAGCTTCTGCAAACCCTGGAGCGAATCAACCAGTTCAGCAAGCCCGTTGATGAAATAGGTCGCAACGGTTGCCCCTGCCGCCGCCGCGACGGTCACGCTGCGTCGTCCGGTGAGGCCGCCGATAGCCAGCGCCAACGAGCCGAAGACCAAGGCCAGCAGCGCCAGCATGAAGTTGGAAGCGATCATGTTGGCGATGGACAGCTCCATGTCGACGACGGAACTCCCGATCGTCATCACTACGAGAACGACGAAAGCAACAACCAAGACGAGAGTCGTCATCGCCGCAAATCGCTCCAATACGATGCGGTGCCGCGGCGTTGGCGTTGCCAGCAGCAGATCCATCGTGCGCCGATCCTCTTCACCGGCGATGGCTGCCGTGCCGATGCTTATCGCAAACACTGCAAGGACGATCGAGCCGATGCTTGCATTGACTCGGCTATTGAGGAATCCGGACGGGCTGAGTAGCTCGGTGACCTCGCTGCTGCCGAAGAAGCTCATCATTCCGCTCGGCATTGATTCAAGGAGCTGGGTGAACGTATCGGCATCGTCTCGAATGGTCGGATAGACGGCGATGGTGAGCCCGACCAGGATGGTGAGCCCGATCGAATACCACAGCATGCTGCTGCGTCTCATCCAGAGGGTCTCCCCGAAGACACTACGCAGCATCGGTGTCTCCCGAGTAGAAAGCAAGGAAGGCTTCCTCCAAGTCCCCTTCGTGGCTGACGATGCTTTCGACGTCGTACCGGGCCGCGATCTTGATGACCGGATCAACCGCACCGGTCACGGTGACCGTGAGAGTGTA
The DNA here is from genome assembly GCA_024228555.1 of bacterium. Lineage (GTDB taxonomy): Bacteria > Actinomycetota > Acidimicrobiia > Spongiisociales > UBA5794 > JAAETI01. Next base: position 10,546 of record JAAETI010000035.1, read on the forward strand.
TCCATCGTCGCTGATTTGGACTGTCTGCGCCGTATCGAGGGACTCAAATGCAGACACGTCGATCGGGTCGGCGAAGGTTATCTCCAACCGACGCTGTGTGGTCTTCTTCAGTTGCTCGATGTCGGCGACCACCATGAGCCGGCCCTGACGAATGATCGCGGCCCGATCCGTGATCCGCTCGACCTCGGGGAGGACGTGCGATGACAAGAAGACGGTGCGACCCTCGGCGCTCACTTCGTGGAGGAGCGCATAGAACTCCTGCTGCACGATTGGATCGAGTCCGTTGGTCGGTTCGTCCAGAATCAGCAGCTGAGGTCGATGCATGAAGGCCTGCACTAGGCCCACCTTCTGGCGATTGCCACTGCTGTAGGCCCGAATCCTGCGGCTGAGATCCAGATCAAATCGGCTCGCGAGGGAAGCGATCTCCTTGCTGGCATCGATACCACGCAGAGCAGCGAGATACCCGAGCAATTCCCCGCCGGTCATGCGGTCGTTCATCGCCAGCTCGCCGGGGAGATAACCGACGAGCCGGTGAATCTCGACGCTCTTGTTGCGGCTGTCCATGCCGAGGATGGTCGCTGAGCCCCGGGTGGGGCGAATGAAGTCGAGAACCGTTGAGATCGTGGTGCTCTTGCCGGCCCCGTTTGGCCCGAGGAACCCAAAGATCTCCCCCTGTCGAACCTCGAGGTTGAGGTCCTCGACGCCACGGACGGAGCCGTAGTACTTCGTCAGGTTCTCGAGGATCAGTGGTGGTGTCATGAACAGCCCAGGCTAACTAAATACCCAGCAATTCATAACCAGGCACCGTTGCCGACGGAGGGTGGCCGATGTCTCGTACAATGCTGACGTGACCACCGCAACTGCGACCGCTCCAGCATCATCGGCCAACCTTGGCCCCGGTTTTGACTGTCTCGGGCTTGCACTCGAGTTGCGATGCCGTGTTGCGGCATCCGTTTCGGACTCGTGGGTCGTCGAGGAATTGGGCAACTCCTTCGAACCCGCGCCCCACGACTACGTGCGGCGTGCGGTGAAGGCTGCGGTCGGGCGCCCCATGCGTGTCGTGATCAACAACGACGTTCCAAGATCGCGCGGTCTGGGTTCGAGCTCGGCAGTGATGGTGGCGGCGGCGGCAGCAGCGATGCGGGCGCTGGGCACAGAGCCGGAGTCGAGCCAACTGTTCGAAATGGTCACTGCTATTGAGGGTCACGGAGACAACGCCGGTGCCGCGGTCTACGGAGGTCTTGTTGCCGTGTCGGGCGGTGTGTTGCGCAGATTGGATCTTGACCCTGAGCTGAAGTTCGTGTTCGGGATTCCTGACGATCCACTCAAGACCGAGATGGCGCGTTCCGCTCTGCCCGACGACATCCCCCGCCAGGCGGCGACCCGCAATGTCGCAAGGGTTGCCTTTCTCCTCGATGGGTTGCGGACCGGAGACGCCACTTCGCTGGCGAACGCGGCGGGTGATGAGATCCACGAGGTCTACCGAGCTGATCTGTCCCCGGCAACAGGGGAGATGATGATGGCGGCGCGCGATGCGGGTGCGTTGCACGCCGCTTGGAGTGGGGCCGGTCCAACGGCCATTGCGGTTACAACGCAGACGGAGCCGGTGGTAGCCGCGATGAAGAGCGTGCTGAACGGCGCCGGCAGCGTGGAAGTACTCGACGTAGCTCGAACCGGTTGGAGCTAGATAGCGGTTGATGCCGTCCTGGCGTGGCCAACGTGGGCGCTGAAGAGAGCGAGTGCGGCGGCATCGTTGTTGACCGACAGATACTCGGGATGCCACTGAATGGCGAGGAGCGGCCAGCCGTGATCCAGAGGATCGAGCACCTCAATCACTCCATCTGGGGTCCATCCTGCGGCACGCAGCCCGGGGGCGACATCGCGTACGGCCTGGTGATGGATGGAGTTCACGCAGGCCTCGAACTGATCGATTGCTGTGGCCACGAGACTATCTGGCTCGATAGTCACCGTCTGGTGACAGTCGACGACGCTCGGTCCGCGCACTTCGTGGTCGGTGCTTCCTATCTCGGATGGAATGTCCTCAATGAGAGTGCCGCCCAGAGCGACATTGAGCACCTGGAGACCACGGCAGATTGCCAGCAGCGGCGTTCTGCGCTGCTGAGCGCCGCGGGCTAGGGCAATCTCGAACTCGTCACGATCCGGGTCGAGCGAATAGTTGGTGTCGTGTGTCTTGCCTCCGTAGAAGCGGGGGTCGATATCGCCACCGCCGGAGAGAACCAAGCCGTCGATACGTTCCAGGATATCGGTCGCTTGGGTCGGGTGACTTGGCGGGATCAGCAGGACCGGGGTTCCACCTGTCCTGATGACGGCATCGGTGTAGACCTTGTTCACCACGTGTGCCGGCAGCGGGCCCGCTGGGGATTTGACGAGCGATTGTTGCGCCGTGATTCCAATGATTGGATTCGCCATCAGGCGATTGTAGAAGGAGTCCGGCTTGCGGTTTGCGCCGGATCTTGCGAACCTATGGGTCCTACGGCCGTTGGGCGCGTCCCGCGGCCGTTTGATCGCACTCCGAAATCTGAGGTTTGAATTGGGTTCATTGGTCAAGAAACGCCGCAAGAAGATGTCGAAGCACAAGTATCGCAAGCGGCAAAAAGCCAATAGGCATAAGAAGAAGTGAGCTGAACCCCCGGTCGTAGACCGGGGGTTTCCTCCAGGAGGTCATGCGTGCTGGGATGGGCTGCCAAGCGACTTGGCGATCCGGGCTGGAAACTGAAGTGTGTAGATCCGCCGATTGCGTGGCTGCAGTTGCGCCGATCAGAGAAGATCACGCTCGGTGTCCGAATCCAGTTGACCTGTTTTCTCAGCTCCCGTCGTGCCGATCCCGTCCTGGTGCGAGAGACTCGACTCCTACTGACTATTGACGGGCAGGAACATGTTGTCCCGTGGACCTCAGTCTCTGACGTCGGCGGTGGTCCGTTTCCGGATCCGATTGGTCACAAGGTGACCGGATACGAGACAGAACACGCATTGATCGATTTTGCTGCCAGTGAACCCGAGGTCGTGGCGGCGCTGCGGCAACCCGGCCCGACGGTTCCCGTCGTGGTCGAAGCGCTGGTAAATGAATCGGACATTTGGCGCAGGGTGGCGACCTTCGAACTGTCACACGACTCAGCGCTCTCCATGGACGGTGACTGGCAGCTCATCGGCACCGGTCGCTAGGTGGCTCCAGAAACAGCAATCCCCCCGACAGTCGGAGGGATTGCAGAACCGGGCGGCGGCTTCTAGCCACCTTCGCCCTTCCTATACGGTTGACCATCTGCAGCTGGCATCCGCAGACGTTGCGTTGCGAATATGAGCATCACCAACACCGCGATATGCGGTGTGATCTTGGGGAGCTGGTTCGGGACCGAGTCAGTGGTGATGTACCAGTAGAAGATCAGCGCAGCCGTGACACCGAGATAGGCCGCAGCCGTAGTCCTACGCTTGTACAGCGCCCGCAGGATCAGAAGAACCATTCCGAGGACCACCAGGAGCAACAGACCGTGGGCGGCACTCGGATCACGGAGCCGCAGTGTCTCCGCAAAGCCGAACAGCAAGGCCCCGAGGGCCGTGCCGACCGGGCGCCAGTTACCGAAGATCATGGTTGCCAAACCGATGAAGCCCTTACCAAGAGTCTGTCCTTCGCGGTAGAGACCGGATAGCTGGACCGAGAGGAAGCCTCCACCGAATCCGGCGAGCGCACCACCGATGACAACGCCGAAGTACTTGTACTTGTAGACGTTTACACCGAGCGAATCAGCAGCATGGGGCGCTTCGCCGCAGCTGCGCAGCCGGAGCCCGAATGATGTCTTCCACAGTAGGAGAGTTGCAGCCGGAACGATCAGGATCGCCAACAAGGTGAGCCAGGACATCGACGAGAACCCACGCAGAATGCCGGCAAGGTCAGAGATGAAGAACCAGCCCCAGTCCTCGATCGCTCCCAGCGTGTCGGGTGTCTTCCAACCGCCGATCGTTCCTCCGGCGAGGAACGGAAGGCTGAAGTTGCTGACACCGACGATGGTTGGCGACTGCGTTATCGATCCACCGCGTTCTGGGAAGTGGATACTGGCGAGGAACCGGGTGATACCCGGCGCCATGATGTTGATGGCCACACCGGCAATGATGTGATCGACGTTGTACGTCACTGTCGCCACGGCCAGGAGCAGACCACCGAAGGCACCTGCGATTGCTGCGATCACCATTCCCCACCACGGCCCGTAGAGCATGGTGCCGAAGGCCCCAAACCACGTGCCCAAGATGAGCATGCCTTCGAGTCCGATGTTCACAATACCGCTGCGCTCGGAGAAGATGCCTCCAAGGCCAGCCATGAGAATCGGAACGGACCACGCAAGGGCGATGAGCCACGTACCGCTAGAGGTGAGGTCGCTGGTTTCCAGCTTGGCGAACTGCTGGGTAACCGAAAGCAGTAAGACAATGCTGAGGCCACCAAGGACCCACACTCTCCAGGAGACACTTCTTCCTGGGCCGGGTTTGCCGACGATCTTGCGATAGGCGCCTGTGAAATCCGGCAAGGAGCTTCCGCGATCGGTCATGACGCACCTCCTTGTTCCTTAGCCGCTTGTCTTTCGGCCAGCACTTGTGCCGTGGCTGCGGCGGCTGCCGCAGCTTCATCTTCTCGGCGCTTCCGTTCGACCACCGCATATGCGATAACTGCAGCCAGAATGATGACACCCTGCATGATCGCGACGATCTCACGTGGGGCATCTCCGCGCACCTCGAGGACACCGGATGCTCTGTCTAGCCAGCCGAACACAAACGCACCGATGGCAATACCGACGGCGTGGTTGCGACCGAGAAGGGCGACGGCGATCCCGGCGAAGCCAAGCCCGCGGGTGAAGCGGAGGTTGTACTCGTGGGCGTCACCGAGTAGTTCGGGCAAGCCGACGAGACCGGCGACGGCACCACCTAGAAGCATGGCTGCCATGATCATCTTCTTCGGGTCGGTACCGCTGGCTTCAGCCGCGGGAGCGTTTTCGCCGGAGGCCCGCAGGTCGTACCCGACGCGAGTCCGGTTGATCAAGACGTGATAGGCAACGCCGACGGCTGCCGCAACCAGGATGAATCCCCAGAGCTCGACTCGCTTGATGTCACGGGTGAAGATCTCGACAAATCCGTTGAGTGAGGGCATCCATCCGCTCTCGGGGATCTCCTTCAGAGCTGTGTCGAGGCTGGCATCGGGAACGTCCCAGATGCTCAGCAGATACGACACTATGCCAGACACGGCGATTGCATTGAGCATGATGGTCGAGATGACCTCATGCACGTTTCTAGTGACCTTGAGGAAGCCAGCTAGCCCTGACCAGAAGGCGCCAACGATCATCGCAACAACAATTATCACGGTCACGTGGAGAATCGGTGGCAAGTTGATCTCGGCACCGACCTTGGCCGCGATGATGGCCGCAAGCACGTACTGACCTTCGATACCGATATTGAACAGATTCATCCGGAAACCGATGGCGACCGCTATACCCGACAGGTACAGGGGGGTCGCCCTGTTCAGCGTTTCGATGAGGGTCTCGAGACGGGTGCCGAACTCCCACATGTTTTGGTAGGCGCTCAACGGATTTGCGCCCGCAAACAGCAGAACTATGGAGGAGATGAACAAGGCCACACCAACTGCAACGAGCGGAGCCGCCAGCACGTAGAAGAGTTTTTTACCCATCAGGACTCCCCTCCCTGTGTAGAGGCACCGGTCATATAGGAGCCAAGGTCACGGGGTGTCACCTTGGTGGGATCGAGTTCGGCGACGATATCGCCTCGCAGCATCACAACGAGTCGATCCGACAGCCCGATTAGCTCCTCGAGATCGGCAGAGATGAGGATCACCGCCAGGCCGGTAGCGCGAGCTTGTCGCAGCTCCTCCCAGACGGCCGCTTGGGCACCGACATCGATACCGCGGGTCGGGTGGGCGGCGATCAACGCGACCAGTTCGGCCGACATCTCGCGACCGACGATGAGCTTCTGTTGGTTACCGCCCGACAGAGCATGTGCGGCAACATCGACGCTCGGGGTCCGAACGTCGAATTGCTCGACGATCTTCCCTGTATGGGAGCGAGCCGCCTCCCGCTGGATCCAGAAACCGTTCCTGACGTATGGCTCCATGCTTTGCTGACCCAACATGGCGTTCTCCCAAAGCGGGAAGCCAGCCAGCAAGCCGCGGCGGGTGCGGTCCTCTGGGATATACCCAATTCCAGCTTCGCGGCGCTGGCGTGTCCCCCAGCCTTTCATCCTCACGCCCTCGAGCGATATCGAGCCGCTCGTCAGCGGCCGCATCCCCATGAGTGCCTCGACGAACTCGGCCTGGCCGTTGCCTTCGACTCCGGCGATTCCGAGTATCTCGCCCTTGTGTACCTTCATAGAGACGGCGCGCAACTTGGGGCTTCCGGCGTCGTCGTCGGCGGCTGCGTCGACCGCTTCGATAACGACATGATCGGTGACGGTTGATTCGCGAGTCTCTGGAACGGGCAATTCCGAACCGACCATCAACTCCGCAAGGTCGCGGGCGGTGACATCTTCTGGTTTGACTGTGTCGATTGTCTTGCCGGCGCGGATCACTGTGATGGTGTCGGCAATCTCGAGGACCTCGTCGAGCTTGTGGTCGATGAAGATGATTGTGTGCCCGTTGGCCTTGAGTTCGCGCATGTTGCGGAAGAGCTCCTCGACCTCCTGCGGGACCAGCACAGCCGTTGGCTCATCCAGAATGAGAATCTTCGCACCGCGGAACAGGACCTTGATGATCTCGATGCGCTGTCGTTCGCCGACCTCCAGGCTCTCCACCAGGTCACGAGTGCCGACCTTGAGGCCGTAGTCCTCGCCTAGCTCAATGATGTGGCGGCGGGCCTCTGGGAAGTCGATGATCCCGTTCTTTGCGGGTTCGGCACCGAGGATCACATTCTCCAGTACCGAGAGGTTGTCGGCGAGCATGAAGTGTTGGTGAACCATGCCGATACCGAGTGCGATAGCTTCCTTGGGGGAGGAGAACTTCACTTCCTGGCCGTTGACCACCATCCGACCCTCGTCGGCGGGTTGCATCCCGTAGAGGATTTTCATCAGGGTGGATTTCCCCGCCCCGTTCTCTCCACAGATCGCGTGGATCTCGCCTTCGGCTACATCGAGGTTGACCCCATCGTTGGCGATCACCCCCGGGAATCTCTTCGTGATTCCTTCAAGGAGTACTGCTGATGCCATGTGCCCGCCTAACAAACGCTGAACAAAACAGTGTGGGACCGGACATTAGTCCGATCCCACACAGGATTCGATTCAGTTGTCGCTACGGCTACGGGGTGCTGGGTACCACGACCTCGCCGGAGACGATCTTTGCCTTCCAATCGTCCAGGTCGGCGACGATGTCATCGATAAACCCGCCAGTGACTGAATAGCCGACACCATCGACCGAGAGGTCGAAGATCTTGACGCCACCAGCGAACATGCCATCGGCCTGTTCCTTGATGGTGTTGTAGACCGAAACGTCGACACGCTTGAGCATCGAGGTGAGGATGTAGTCCTTCACGTCGTCGCCAGCGGTCAGGTACTGGTCAGAGTCGACACCGATGGCCCACACCTTGGTGCCGTTTGCATCGGAGTACTCCTTGGCAGCCTGGAACAGCCCGTTACCGGAACCACCTGCAGCGTGGTAGACGACGTCGGCGCCACCCTCGAACATCGACTGGGCGATGACCTTCCCGGAGGCCGGGTCATTGAAGCCGTCGAAGTCGGGCGGCTCGGTGATGTACTGACGGTCGATGACGATGGCGTCATCAACAGCGTGCACACCGGCCACGAAGCCAGCTTCGAACTTCTGGATCAACTCCATATTGACGCCACCGATGAAGCCGACGTGACCGGCTTCGCTCTTCATTGCGGCTGCGACACCGACAAGGAAGGAACCCTGCTCTTCAGCGAAGAGCAACATGGCTACGTTCTCGGGAGCACCCTCGATGAAGCCGTCAACGATTCCAAAGTTGACGTCAGGGCTGGCGGTCGCGGCCGCAAGCATCGGATCGCCGAACAGGAAGCCAATACCGAACACAAGGTCCGACTCGTCGGCTTGCAGGTTCAGTAGCTCTTCACGGTTGGAACCGTCGTTGTTGGCGGATGCCTCAGATGGGGTGATACCCAACTCAGCAGTTGCCTTGTCAAGACCGGCGGCTGCCGAGTCGTTGAAGGACTGGTCGCCACGGCCACCAATGTCATAGACGAGACCGACGTTGGTGTCGACCGCGGGTACGGCGGTGGTCTCGGTTGCGGCGGTGGTCTCGGTTGCAGCCGCAGTCGTCTCCGTAGAGTCGCCCGCTGCCGCTGTTGTTGTTGTTGTGTCGTCGTCGCTATCGCCACCGCACGCAGCAGCAATAAGAGCGAAAGCAAGGACAACGCTGAACAGCCAAAGCTGTTTACGCATTATTTACCTCTCCAGTTCTAGGTAAGAAGGGCGACGTGCCCATGGACGCCGCCGGTTAGGGGTAACGCTAATGCTCTTGTGCGAGTTTTGCACATGGGCTTGCCAGTTTTTGGGCGATGATCGACCGAGGGGGAGGGGCTAACCGTTGTAGCGGAGATAGTCCTCGATCTCGGTCATCAGACCCTCTGCCTGGTCGGGGTCGAGGCTGTCGGCGGTCGGCTCGCTCTGCTCGAGCTCCGATACATATGCAGAGAACTCGTCCGAGGCCGCAAGTGCGGCGTCGACTCTTTCGAGGTATTCACTCGTGACCGTCTCGAGTTCCGACAGGTCGGCGTCGATGTCGAAGATGGCTGCGGTGCGCACGGCCAAAGCGAGCATTGCCTTGGGATTGGGGTTGGCGGCCAAGTAGTGGGGTGTCGCGGCCCACAGCGCCAGCGCCGGGATGCCGGCCTCCCGACAAGCTTCGAGCACAACACCGACGATGCCGGTCGGCCCTTCGTACTCGGAGGTGAGTAGGCCATTGCGGATCACCAGGGCCGGATCGGTGGCAACACCGACCACGGGGACAGCTTGGGTATGCGCCACCTGACCGATGAACGAGCCGAGCAAAATCACATCCTCGACATTGCTCTCGCACAGAACCTGGGTGAGGTAGCGGCTGAAGGTCTTCCAGCGGTAGGACGGCTCGTCACCCGAGACAACTACAAGATCGCGGTCGTGCCCTGGGAGGGATATGTCGTGAAAGCGGGTGGTCGGCCACGTGAGTTTTCTGGTCGCACCGTCGCCGATGGTCACGGTCGGTCTGTGCGCTTGGAAGTCGAAGAATTCCTCCGGATCAATGACCGCAAACGGCTCGCCCGCATCAAGCGTGCCGAGCAGATAGCCGGCTGCGCCCGAAGCCGCTTCGCACGCATCTCCCCATCCCTCAAATGCGATCACTGCGCGGGGCCGGCGCAACTGCGGCTTGGCGAACCGATGTATTGCGTCCATGGATTCAATCTACCCCGAAGTCGCTGCTCTGTTCTTCGGCTTCGATCTCGAAGCTGTCATCGACGACGAGATTCAGGTGCCTACCATCGCCAAGCTCAACCATCAGCCGGCGATACATGCCGAAGGGAAATGGGGTGGTCTGCACCGAAGACATCTCGCTGAGTGGGTAGCTGCGGACGACGTTCTGGCGGAAGGTGGGGTAGCGGCGGATCGTCACGATGCGCTCCTCCGATCTCACAACGATGAGGTGAACAGCTCCGGGGCCCGAAGGCTGACGCGCCACACGTTCGGCAATCACATACCCGACAAGGGCACCCGTCATCGCACCGAGCACGAGCGAAGGCAGTAGGGGAGCGTTGAGGTAGATCGCATAGAGCCAGCCGCCGAGCAGACCGATGAAGGCGGACCGTCCGAGATGCGTCGTGGTACCGCCTGCGGTGGCGCGAGCCATAACGACGACGTCTTCGTCTTGACGGAGCAGGGGTGAGTAGAGGTCGAACGGCATCGTCATCGGTCGCTGCTGTGTAGCTCCTGGAACGACTCCACGAACTCCATACCGAGGCGACGATTCGACATGAAGAAGTTGATTGGCTCTTTGCCAACTGGGGTCAGGCTCACCTTGCCCATGATGAACAGGTTGCCTTTGCGAATCAGTTCGAGCTTCTCGATCTCGGCGTGCGTCCACTCCCCAACAACACCGGCCTTGCGGGATCCGAGAAGCACCAGCCCTTTGTCGGTGAGTACCGCCATGACTCCGATAACCCGCGGCTCTCCCATGGTCCGCATCGAGTACAAGAGGTAACCGCCGTACCCCACCGCCATCCCTAGGAGGAACTGGGCCATGCCCTCGCCGAGGATCACTTGGGCGACGATTAACCCGATGACGCCCGAACCCATCAGCATGAAGATACTCACGCGCATTAGCGCGGTTGCCGTCTCTACGACACCGTCGCCGAGGCGCGGGTCGTTCTGGATCTTCTGGATCATCTGATCCCGGTTGCGTTCAGCCATCGAACTCATATCGACAGGGTACAAGACCTGGGCTGGCCGAGGAACTTGGTCACGCCGGTCAGTACTGGGACCCAAGAGTGTGGACACGTTGTAACGTTGCCGACCTATGGATATTCGGAACGACATTGTTGATGCGATCGGGAATACACCGTTGGTGCGGTTGGGCCGGCTGCATCCGCCGGGAAATCTGGTTGCCAAGATCGAGTACATGAACCCTGGGGGTTCGATAAAGGACCGCATCGCACTGGGGATGATCGAACGCGCCGAGCGCAATGGCTGGCTCAAACCTGGGGGCACGATCATCGAGCCGACCAGCGGCAACACTGGTGTTGGCCTCGCCATGGTCGCCGCCTTGCGCGGCTACCGACTGATCGCGGTCATGGCGGACAAGCAGTCCGAGGAGAAGCGGGCACTCCTGCGGGCACACGGTGCCGAGGTCATTGTTTGCCCGACCGATGTCGACCCCGACGATCCGACTTCCTATTACTCGGTGGCGGACCGCCTCACCGAGGAAACACAGAACTCGTATCGACCTGACCAGTATTCGAACCCGGAGAACCCGCAGGCTCACTATGACCAGACCGGACCCGAGATCTGGGAGCAGACCGACGGTGAAGTCGACGCCCTGGTGGTCGGAGTTGGTACGGGGGGCACCGTCACCGGTGCCGGGCGTTACCTCAAGGAGCGGAACCCGGATCTGCACGTCGTAGGCGTTGACCCGGAAGGATCCATCTACACGGCGGCGTCGGAATCTGATGTCACCACGTATCTCACCGAGGGAGTGGGGGAGGATTTCTGGCCGGAAACGTACGATCCTGCAGTTGTCGATGAGTATGAGATGGTCACCGACGCAGAGTCGTTCACGATGACCCGTCGACTGATGGAGATCGAGGGTGTCTTCTCGGGAGGCTCTTCTGGCATGGCCGTTGAAGGGGCGCTACGTGTTGCCCGCCGACGGCCGGACGACCTGGTGGTGGTGATACTGCCCGATTCGGGTCGCAACTACATCTCGAAGGTCTACAACGACGAATGGCTCGCCGATAGCGGGTTTGACCTCGCCCAAGATTAACCCTCAAGTAGAGGTTGAGGGTCGTCGATATAGCGCGAGGAAGGCCCAGGAAGCCGAGGTAGGTAGGTCCTCCCCAAGGGTTGGGGAGGGTTTGTGGTTCCGGATCCGCTGTGGTGGTTCGTCGTGGGTTACGGCCAGCGCGAGCTCCAGGAGAAGGCAGCCAAATCGCAGGGACTAGATCCCTCCGCGACAGCTCAGCCAATACCCACGCATCGATCCGGTCAGTCTTGGTTGCGGCCGGTCCAAACCCTTCTACCCGGGCTGCATCAGCGACCTCGACATCCCAACCCAACTCATCCAAGGTGTCATGCACAAACGGGGCGCCGTTCATCGATTCGACAACAGCCCGAATCCCGTCGCCGTGACGAGCGATCTGCCACGCCAGATCAGTCATCCCCCGCAAACTGTTATGCGCCTCTGTTTGCTCAACAACAGAACCAACCTCATCAACAACACACATCGATACGCGGAAGAGAGAAATCCAGATCAATATGTAACGCGGGCTCCTCCTTCTGGTAGCCGGGTCTGACAACACGAGATTGCCAGAACCGGAGGGGCCCTTCATCACATTTCGGGAGACGGCCTCGCTGCTAGTCCGCATCGTCCAGCCCGAAGGGCTAGGTCGAGGAGGGGGTGTGTCAATCCGCCGCGTACAGTCCTCGCCGTCCGGCTGCGGCACCCCCATTTTCGTTGCCGAATCCCCCGTGACTAGTCACTTGTGAGGTCACCGAAATCCGACTCCAGTCACCCCAGAACTGGTCGATGAAATAGGTAGTGAAGAGAACCGTCGAGGCCGGAACCAAGACGGGTCAAGGAAGACCGAGAACAGGGACACATGATGAACACTTCCCACAGCCAACACGGCTCCCGCCGCGTTGGCCTTCGTTTGCGAAAGGGCATCGCCGCTTTCGCCGCGTACTCACTCTCTCTGACGACCGTAGTGCTTGGAGTTCTGCCCGCTACTCCTGCCGCGGCTGCCCCCGGTCCTGCGGACTTGGCTGTCACCAAGATCGCTAGCAATAGTTCCGCTCTCGTCGGAACCTCCGTAGATTTCACCGTTACGGTTTCCAATCTTGGGTCTGGGGATACGACCGGTGTCGCCGTCACTGACGTCCTCCCCACTGACTTCACTTTCCAGTCTTACTCAGCAACGACCGGCACATATGATCAGGCTTCCGGTGTTTGGTCAGTCGGTTCGATGTTGTCTGGTTCCTCCCACTCACTCACCATCACCGCTCGTGCATCGAGCGTCGCACTTGCGATCAACACCGCAGCAGTAACGGCCTCTGATCAGCCCGACCCAGTTCCGGGCAACGACATTGCCACCGCCGCGGTGAACATCGTGACAGTTCCGCCGGCCGTTTGTAGCACCGATGAGATCATCGGTATCGCCGCCAACACCATCTACTCGATCAACACCCTCACCGGTGCGGCAACTGCTGAGTTCACAACAACACAGACCTCGGGCGTGAACCTCAACGCTCTCGCCTCCAACTCTGACCTCGGCATCGTCTACTGGGGGACGGGGACCACCGTGTACTGGTGGAATTCTCTGGATGACACCGAGGGTGTCCTTGTCGACCTATCCGGGCAGATCAACGGCACGCTCGAATCAGCCGGTGCGACCTATCACGATCACTTCTACTACTTCTCGGCGGAAGTAGGCGGCAACGCCAATGGCTTGTACCGGATCGCGATCGATCCGCTCAGCGGCACCGGCATTGTCCCCGGCTCCCTCGAAGAGCTCGCCCCCAATGAGCCAGAGGACAGCCTCGAATCAATTCTTGGCATCGACGCCCGCCCCGATTACGGCGATATGACCGTGGTCAGCATCAACGGTGAACCCGTCATGTACGGGTCGATCGTTGACGCTTTTGACTCATCCAATCGCGGCTACTGGTGGAGCTACGACATCAACTCGGGCACGCTCAGCTTCATTGCCTACGAGCAGTCTCCCAACCACGTTCAGCTTGGTACAGACCTAAACGGCAACACCTGGGGTACCGACGCCTCCGGCAATCTATATGGCGTGAATCTGGCTACCGGGCAGCTCACCCCTACCGGCGACAACGTCGGTCGTGGCTTGTATGACCTATCTGGTTCGTTTTGCGTGGCGCCACCCCTCGCCGACATCGATACAACGAAGGCCTTGGCCGCCAATGATGACGCGGATGGGTCCGGCAACGTATCGCTCGGCGACACACTCACCTATCAGGTGACGGCTACCAACACCGGCAACATTGTCCTCAACAATGTGTCCATCAGCGATCCCCTCAGTGGGCTCAGCGCGCTCAGTTGCTCAGAGTCGATGCCGGCGACGCTCACAGCCGGCGAGCCGCTCGTGTGCACCGCCACCTACACGGTCGTCAGCGTCGATCAGGCGGCTGGCTTCGTGGCCAACACCGCGACAGCCACAGGGACCCCGCCGAGTGGCGGCTCGGTATCAGACAGCTCGTCTCTGGTTACGCCCGTCGCCCAGCCCGAGGTTCTGGTGACCAAGAGCAGTGATGCCGGGGGCCCCGTTGTGGCCGGTCAGGTCATCACGTATTCGATCGACGTGGAGAACACGGGCAACTTCGCCATCTCCGACCTCAGCGTTGTGGATCCCCTCCCCGCGGGGACGACGTACGTCGCTGACTCCACTGTTGTCGACGGCTGGTTTGCCGCTGGCCCTTCCTCCACTAGTGCGCTGGCTACAACCGATGCCGCCATTTCTACCGACTGCAGCGCCCCGACGACGGTGAGCCTGAGCGTCAGCGACAATTTCGCTGTCAGCGACGTCACTCTTGGCTTCACTGCCTCGCATGGGTGGCGCAGCGATATCCGTCTCGATCTCATCTCACCGCTCGGCAACACGACTCAACTGATGCCCGGTGATCGGAGCGACTCGAACCGCAACTACGACGTGCTGTTCGATGCAACCTCGACCAACCCGCTCAACGACGGAGACCGTGACCAATCCCGGGTACCGGACTACGAGCGATCCGTTGCTGGGATCGGCCTCGCCTCATTCGCAGGTGAGCCATCGCAGGGAACGTGGACGCTCGAGATCTGCGACACGTACCCGTCTTCGGGCAACGGCACCTTCAGACAGGCAGAGATCTTCATTGCCGGAGTGCCAACCTCGGCCCAGGCAGTCACCCTCGACAACGTGCCGGCCGGCGTGAGTCCCGACCTCGACAACGGCGTGCCTCCAGTTCTTGTGACCGGGGTAGACGACCTCGATCTTCCCTTGGGCGCCACAATGACGATCACGTATCAGGTGCAGGTCGATGCCAGCCTTGATGGGGTTGTCACCGAGATCGTCAACGATGTGACGGTATCCAGCGACGAGCTTCCGCCCACCACCGACTACACCATCGACCCGATCGACTTCGCCCCCGAGCTCGAGGTCGTCAAGGGCGGCCCGGCCGGGCCGATCGCTGTAGGCGACACCGTCACCTATACCTACACCGTGACCCACACCGCAGCCTCCGACGGCTCACCGGTTGATGTCACTGTGATAGACGACATCATCGACCTCTCTGCGGTCGTTCCCACCGGCGATACCGACGCTGATGGTCTCCTCGATGGGGGGGAGACTTGGATTTACTCGGTTGACTACACCGTGCCCGTTGCGACAGCCGACCCGCTGGTTAACGTGGCCACAGTGTCCGGCACCGACCTCAACGACGAGGACATCCCGGAGGACACGGACGATCACACCGTTGATGTCGAGTTCGCCCCCGTCCTGACCGTCGAGAAGGTCGGCTCGCCCGATCCCGCTGTCGTCGGTGACACCATTAACTACACCTACACCGTTAACCACACCGCGGCATCGGATCTGTCTTCAGTCAGCAACGTGGCCGTTGTCGACTCCCGTGGGCTCACGCTCAGCGGCCCTTCAGGTGACACCAACAGCGACGGCCTGCTCGACGGCACTGAGACCTGGGTCTACACGGCGACCGAGACGGTCACCACAACCACCCCTGATCCGCTCACCAACGATGTCACCGTCAACGGCACCGACCGCGATGACGATGACATTCCGGAAGCAACCGATAGCGAGTCAATCGACATCGAGTTCGCCCCGGTC
>JAAETI010000036.1 GCA_024228555.1 bacterium
ACATCACCGGCGCCGCGATTCCCGTATCAGGTGGAACCCCAGTTGGGCTCTGATGGCCACTCATCCGCTGCAAGTCGGTAGGTCGCAAGGACGATACCCTTAGCGCCCGCCATATCCACAAGGAAGATTGTGAATATCGAAAGTTACCGAAGATGCTCGTCAAGCATTTTCCCATCATGTTGTTATTGACCATCAACATAGATTCATCTTCTTCACTATTCCAAAGGTTGCCTGCACCGAATGGAAACGCCTCTTTGCGGGATTAGCGGGACTGCCCGACTGGCGAGACCCTCCACACCATCGCTATGGTATACCCCTCCTATCCGCAGTGGAGGCCGCGGAAGCTGAAGATCATCTAAATGATCCGGCGTGGACCAAAGCAGTCTTCTTTCGCGACCCCACCGTGCGTCTGTTGTCAGCCTATCTGGACAAGATCGTGAACAGTGACCACATTCCCCTTACCACGTTTGGGTCTCGCGACGGGGAGATCTCATTCGAAGTATTCATTGACTGTGTCACCGATAGCAATACCGATGTATCAAAATACGTAGGACTTCATCCCGGCACTGATCCTCACTGGAAGCCACAAGGCATGACAGCCAATATTGAGAAATTCTTGCCCTGCATTAACTATGTTGGTGACTTTTCCAACCTATACGATGATGCTAAGCGCTTGTCAAACAGTCTTGGCATTTGGGATGGCTATTGTTCTTCCGGGTGGGGCGTGAGCAGTAGGGAGCCCATGTTCTTCAGAAATGCTTCCCACCATTTCACCGGAGCAGATGACCGGCTGGAAGAGTTCTATTCAGCTGATCTTTTTGAAGAGGTTAGAATAGCATACAGGAAAGACTATGAACTACTCGATGAACTAGGGATACACTACATACAAAGTATCAATGGGTAGATTGTCCCCATTCGAATCCTACGGCCGCGCGAGGTCCCAGCGGCCTTCTGTCCGGGAATTCCAACCAAAAACAACCGAGAATCCCGGACAGAACGGTTCCGCGGAACCGCCCTCGACCCCGCACCACTCGTGCCGATACAGGACAGGCCCCTCAGGCGGCCGGAGCATCCCCCAACGCGCGGGCATAGACCCGCCGGCCACCATCCCCATAACGCTGCCGGATCAGTGACCCTGTCCCTCGAGCGCACGCGAGTGCTCGGGATGTTGTATTCCCGCTGGGCACGACCGCGCAGAGGCATCGCGATTGTCGAGCGGCGCAGTTGGGCCGTTGTGCGATGCGCACGTCTGGCCGTCGTCCGGGATTCTGCGCTGGCGATACCGAGCAGACCGCCTCTGACGACCCAGCGATCAGCGGGTCGCTCTATTGCCAGCTGGGTGCGGGCAGTAGGGTATTTGTAGCCGAGCATTCCAGAGCACGTGACGAGGGCGGCGTCAGCGCTCCGAACCGAGCTGATTCGACGTGGAATCCACCATGTAGTGTCGACCCATGTCCTTTGATGTCGTCGCCGAGCCAATTGATCCGGGGCGCCGCAGCGATGAACTCACGATGCTCACCGAGTTCCTCGATTTCTACCGCTCCGTGCTGCTCCGCAAGGCCAGCGGCCTCTCGCCCGAGCAACTCGCCACGCCTGTCGGTGCATCGACGTTGACGATCGGAGCGTTGATCCGCCACATGACACTCGTCGAAGACCACTGGTTCGACGCAACGTTCGCTGGCCTGCCCGAACGCGAGCCCTGGGCGTCAGCCGACTGGGACGCGGACCGCGACTGGGAGATGACCACAGCGCACGGCATGACCTTCGCAGACCTGCGCGCCGACTTCGACGTCGCCTGCGAACGAAGCCGGTCCCACATTGCTCCGGCACCGTCGCTCGACGCGCTGGCAACCGGCGGCGATTCCAACGACCGCGTGTCGCTGCGCTGGATCCTGATCCACATGATCGAGGAGTACGCGCGACACAGTGGGCACGCCGACCTCCTCCGGGAGCCAATCGACGGTCGCATTGGGGACTGAGGAAGCCCATAGTCCCGCCGGACCCGCAAGCCTCTTCGACACGCATCGCGGTACTTTCGATCAGTGTTTCGGTTGCGCCGGCAACCGGTCGCAGCGACACCCATCGAACGCGATGCCCGCGCCGCAGAACCATGCGAAGTCGATCACCTCGAGCCGTCAGTATCGAGCGCACTGCTTGGGCCGTGATGCAGCGCGCAGGCGAAGGCTCGCTCCGTCAATATGGGCGGCGATACCGAGTGGATGGCATCAGGAGCTGTTCGGCTGACGGCGCAGCCCCAGCGGGATGTCGCTGCCATCGACGATCGGGGTCGGGTGTCCAAGGAATCCATCGACTCGGCCGACGCGACCCGACGATGGGTCGAGCGTGACGATGTCGAGCCCTTCCATCAGGGTGCGGTCGCCGCGGAACATGTCCCAGCGATACCGGAGTCGTCCGTGATGATGATCGATCTCCGATGCGATGGAAAACGCGTACTCAGGCTTGGTCGTCCGAAGCCGTCGCACCGCTTGTTCCAGTTCGTCGATGCCAACGAACGAGTCTCTCGGGTCGTTCCAGTCGACGTCGTCGATCACGGCCGACTCGAGGTGAGCCCGAACCGCATTGAGATCGGAAGGCTGCCCTAGGCACATACTCCCTGGTCAGATGTGGTGGGCCCGACGGGGATCGAACCCGTGACCGAGCGATTATGAGTCGCCTGCTCTAACCACTGAGCTACGGGCCCGGCAGCACCCTAATGGGCGGCCGGCGTCGTGATGCGCCAAAACGGGCCGAAGATGACCAAGCTC
>JAAETI010000037.1 GCA_024228555.1 bacterium
GCATCGTCGAGATCCCATGCGGTGACGCCACAGCCACCCGCGAGCAGGGCGCTCCGCCTGTCGTCGATCACAACGGTTCCATCACGCCTGGCTTCTCGATCGATTTCGAACTCAATCCAGAAACGTATCGGGGTTGCCATAGGTCAACATCATCCCACACAAAGGTGATCTGACCCGGGCCATGGGCCGTGCTTCAACCAACCTCACTGCTAGCCATACGTCCGGCAACCCACCCCGCTCAGATCACCGAATAGGTCTTTCAAACGAGCGCTCTCGAGAGTGCACCAGATCGGCACGACTGCGGGCGGGTCGCCGAACACTCACCGTGATGATCGGGATACTGCTGGATGTGCTCTGTCTGTCGGTTCGGCTCGGAACGGAGTGGGCCATATCGTTCAGTGTGCTGAGCGATCTGTTGTGGTGCGCGTTTCTGTCGTGTCGGTCGTACCATCCAGCGTGATGCTTTTTCCTCGACCTGTCGATGGTCAGCCCAGTTTGGGGTGCAACCGGATTCGTGTCTGAGACGTCTACTACGTAGAGACTGAATAGCGGGAGCGCCCCGGGGATATGAACAGCGAGATACTTGTACCGATGAGAGACGACGTAGCTTTGGTCGACAGTTTCGAGGGTTTGTATCGGGCGTCCTGCTCGGACATGGTCCGCCTCGCATATCTGATCACCGGTTCGCTACATGTGGCCGAAGAAATCACACACGACTCGTTCATCGCCATCCAGAAGCGTTGGGACTCGATTGACAATCCCCGAGCCTATGTTCGGCAAACGGTGGTGAATCGGAGCCGTTCCTATCTCCGGAGACTGAAAACCGAACGCAGTGCGCCGATTGAGCCTCCGCAGCCGACCTTGCCTGAAGACGTTGATGAAACCTGGACCTTGCTTCAGCAGCTACCGATCAAACGCCGAACTGCCCTCGTGTTGCGCTACTACATGGACCTACCTGTCGACGAAATCTCCGACCTGATGAATACCCGGCCCGGAACCGTCAAGTCGCTTCTTCATAGGGGCCGGGAGACGCTCCGAAAGCAACTCCAATGACATACGACCCACTCGGAAACCAGATCTCCAAGACGCTGCACACGGTCGCTCAGCAGGTCCCCGTCCGAGACCGACTCAATGAGTTCGAATCCCGCAATGTGCCCCGACGCTCTCGCCGATGGAGGTTCTCAGATGTGCCTGCCATGGCTGGGGCGGTTGCCTTCGTGGCTGGCTTGGCTCTCGTTGGCGGTGTGCTGCTCACCCTCCGGAGCAACACCCGGGAACCATCAGACCCTGCCGTTCCAGTGGTAATCACGTCTACAACCACAACAACGTCGACAACCAACCCGCCTTCGAACGGAACTCCACCACTCAGTGACTACGAGGCATCGTACGGGCTATTCGTCGAAGCCTGGAACAACGTCTACGACACGGGCTCGCTGACTCACCTCCGCCAGATTGTGGCTCCGGAATCGTTGAGCATCTACGGCGAAGAGGCCTGCGTCGGGTACATCCAAACAAGCGAACGGATTGGTGAGGAATACGAACTCGCGTGGGCAGCTGTCCCGGCCCAAGGTCCAAGTCTGGTCGAGTTGGACGGAATCACGATTGCCGTGGACATTGACACACCAGCCACGATCGGGTGGCCCGGGGGACAGTTCGACGCAACTTGGCTGCAGCCACCAGCCGAAGCCACCTCTACTCTCGGCAACCGATTCAAGCGCATCGTGCTGCTCGACTGCGGCGATCCGATCGATGGGGCAGCGGGTCTACCACCCCTGACGGAGACAGAGCCGACAGAGCCGCTAGACCACAGGACGCTCTTCGACGACCTACAGCCCGAGGGCGTGAACCTCGGCGACGGCGTCGCCTATGTCGGTCTCGTCGACGGCAGCCAAGTAGTCGTGTTCGCCTGTCTCGATGACGGTGTGAGCCTGACAGTCGGCCCTATCGACCCTCCAGACATGGCAACACTGCTTCTGGGTGCAGAGCAGATCGCACGTCAGAAGGCGTGCCTACCGACCATCCTCGGCCCGTATGAATGCCTAGACCTGCCGAGCGATCCCATCGCCTGCACCGAGTAGAGCAACGAACACGCCCGCCGACATCACACATCAGCGTCGGCTTGCTCGAACCGCCCATATCGCCAAATCTGTCGCAGAAACGAGCACTTCGCCGAGTGCTCGGAAACGGCAC
>JAAETI010000038.1 GCA_024228555.1 bacterium
ATCTTCGCCGGCTTCCAGTACTCGGTCATTCACAACTATCTCAACCGGGTGATGGGCCAGCGGACCCCGGGGGCCCGGATCTTCTTCCAGGGCAAACCGGCCAGCAATCCATCGCTGGCTTGGACCCTGGCTGCGGTGACTGGGCGTGAGATTGTCGTGCCCCCCAATCCCGGTGCCATGGGAGCATGGGGCATCGGCCTGTGCACCATCGACGAGATTGGCCGTGACGCCCTGCTGGCGGCACCGGCCCTGGACCTGGCTGAGGTCCAGGTGGCAGAGATAACGGAGCGCTCTGAGTTCCGCTGTCAGGATGCGAAATGCCAGACCTTGTGCCCGATCGAACGTACGACGATCACGATCGGAGGCCAGAGCCGGAAGGCGCTGTCGGGCGGGGCGTGTCCAAAATTCGAGATCTCGAGCGCGACCCAGCCGAAGTTGGCCAAGGATGCCCCCAATCCCTTTGAGCAACGTGAAGCACTGATCGATAGCTTCATCGTCGAACGCGAGGGGGCACCGATCCTGGCTGTGCCTGATCTCAGCGCCATTGCCGGGCACATCCCCTGGGTGGCGACGTTCGCGGCCGAGATGGGCGTCTCAGTGAAGTTGCTCCGCTCCACCGCCAAATCGCTTGCCGATGGTGAACAGCTCTGCAACAGCTTCGACTCGTGTGGCCCGGTCAAGATCGCCCACGCTGTGTGCGATCTTGACGAGGGAACGTTGCTGTTCCCCAAGCTCTTCCGCATCTCTGACACCCACGGCCTGGGTGGTCAGACCTGTATGACCGAGCAGGCCATGCCCGACATGATCGAGCAGTCCTTGTTCGCCCGCGGCAAGAAGGGAAAGGTCGTCCGACCCCGGATCTCATTTGGTGACGGCCTGGACACCCCTGAGCTGGTCGAGGAGATGACTCGGGTCGCTCCCGAGCTGGGGGCCGATCCAGCCCTGGTTGCCTCCGCAGTAGCAGCCGCGGCTGCGGCCCAGGCGCGCTATGAGGACGCCCTGATGGAGATCGGGAACGAGGCCATTGACTACGCCAGGACCAATGATCTTCCTGCCGTACTCATTGTCGGGCATCTTCACGTGACCAACGATCGGGCGATCAACGCCAACATCCCCCACCTGGTGCGCCGCAACGGGGCGATGGCCATTCCCGTCGATTGCTTCGACGTTGACCCGGCGACGCCAGCGATGTGGAAGGCCTATTGGGGCGATGACAACCGGGCCATGCGAGCGGCGGCCAATG
>JAAETI010000039.1 GCA_024228555.1 bacterium
ATGGTGACGTGGTCGACGTCGATGCCGCGTTCTGCGAGGAGTTCTTCGACGTCGCGGTAGGACAGTCCGTAGCGCAGGTACCAGCGCACGGCCAGCAGGATCACCTCGGGTGGGAACCGGTAGCCGGCAAACGATTCGGACGGGACGGCGCTGGGACGATTCACCCGATCACGCTCGCTGATGGGAAGCCGATCCGTCAACGCAACGGTGCCCTCCTACATCGATGCGACTCTGATGCTGTGGGCGTTTCAGGATATGCCGCCGCCACCTGGCATACCTCGGCGTCGTTCTCGCTCCATCTCAAGTTCGGGTGAGTCATCTGGACGAGTCGTTTGGGAGGTTCTGATCGCCTTGTGTGAAGAGCTGTCGGAGAAACCCTCGGATGCTTGTCCACACATGTTTCATGATCGCAACGGTACTTGCCGGCCACGGTGACTGCCCCGGCCCACGGGACCGGGCTCGCTCCAACCAGCTCCAGCCGATGGAGCGCGGACCTCCAGCCGTGGGGTAGTCACCGTTCTGAGGGGCATCACCGAGCCGGCCCAAGGGGCCATTCTGGGAACTGGCTCGGTTCGGTGGGAGCTTTCTGGTGTGAGCCCGTGGCGTCGTTGGGCTCAGGTCGTGTAGTTCCGCCGTTTCTGTTTGGGTCGTCCGGACCCGTGACCCAGAAGACGGGCTCAACTCCACCCAAAGCCGAAGCGATCCCCCCGATGATGAGAACATTCTCATGCCCGTCTCATGCCCGTTTCATGAACGACGCCCATGGTCAACACATGGACAAGCAGATTGCTGATTCGGGTTCGGTCCGGTTGTAGCCGGTAGCTGGGGCCATGATGCAATCCACGAGAAGGGACAACTCAATCATCATGACAACCTCAACCAGGACGCTATTGGATACCAGTACACAGCGATCAACGGCTGTGCGCCCCCAAACGCGTCGGTACCGGAAGCGACAGATCTCCCCGATAGGGGTTGGGTGTGTTCTGTTGACACTCACTCTCGGGGCGTCGACGCTCGCCGCGGCACCGGCGTCGGCCCAAACAGACAACGCGACCGAGACCGCGGCGATCGTCGACGGTGTCGATGGTGTCGAAACTGGTGAAACGCTGACAGCCACGGTC
>JAAETI010000040.1 GCA_024228555.1 bacterium
CATCTCCAGCGGCAGCATGAGCTCGCGTTTGGCGGCGAGCAGGCGCTGGACCAGGCGGTAGGCCGGCGTGAACAGCACCTTGTAGCCACGGTCGACGAGCTCGTGGCCAATGGCACACACCAGATGCGTCTTGCCACGTCCCGGCAGGCCGAAGGCCAGGAGATTCTCCGCGCGCTCGACGAAGCCACCTTCGCACAGCGTCGGTAGCGTACGTCGCACTCGCGCCGGCAACCGCTTGAGCTGGAGCGTGCCGAGGGTCTTCTCCGCCGGCAACTGAGAAAACTTCCGCAGCCGCAGGATCTTGCGCTCATGGCGCTCCTTGACCTCGATCTCTGCCAGCTGCAGGAGGTACTGCTGGAATCCCCAGCCGCCCTGCTCGGCCTGCTCGGCCAACACCTGATGGTGCGCCACAAACGACGGCAGCTTCAGCTCGCGCAGCAGCATCTCGACGCTGTCGGCCGCGCTCATGACGCCACCTCCTCTAGGCCCAGCAAGCTGTCATAGACCGCCAGATCGACCTGTGGCGTGGCCACTTCGGGTACCTCCGGCTTCGACTGCCCGAGCAACGACCGCACGCGCTCGAATAGAGGCACTGCCCCGGCCTCGAGCAATAGCTCCAGGGCGGTCTCCACCTCGGACTCCATCGTCGAGGCCGCCAGGTGCAGGATGCGCAGGTACTCCAAATCCGCCGCCCGTTCCGCCCGGCCTTCGTGCAGGCGGTCATGGCCACGGCGGAAGGTCAGGCTCGGAAACAGCTCCTCGCGATAGCGGTAGCGGGCAAACGCCCAGGGCTTCTTGACCAACGACCAGATGATGTGGCGGTAGTTGATGCGCCGCCCCCCGCGCCCCCGTAGACGTTCCACCTCGAGCTGGCGCTGCTGGGCGTAGTACACCTCCAGCCGGTCTTCGTAGACCCGGACATTCAACCACTGGCGGGTGAGGCGCGACGGCACCGAGTAGGTGTTGTGCTTGACCCGGATCGTGCTCCACGACGTCACCTTCACCCGCTCCTCGGTGAATTCCGCCAAACGCTCCACCCGCAGCGGTTCCATGTGCTCCAGCTCCTCACGCAGCCGCTTCTGGCGCGGGCGGTTCGCCCTCTCCACGATGCCCCGCAACCACTGCTCATAGGCCTCGCGGCTGTCAAAGTCCCGGCTCCCGCGAAGCAACAGATGCTGCTCCAGGCGACGCTTCAACGCCCCATTCGCCGCTTCGATGTCGCCGTTTTGCTCCTTGCAGCCGATGGCGATCGTCCGGGGCTCCATCCCCAGATGACGCA
>JAAETI010000041.1 GCA_024228555.1 bacterium
TACCGCTGGGGGCCTGGCATCGAGCCAACCCCCTAGTCGGCCCCCGGGGCATAGGGGTATCCCCGATTCGAGGGTTGGGTTCTGGATTCAAGATGGATTCATGACCACGGCAACCACCAACCGCACCACAACCAAGAAGGGCTGGCACGCCGACCCCAAGGCCCAGCACGAGCTTCGCTTCCACGACGGCGAAGCCTGGACCGAGCATGTCACCCACTATGGGCCCGTCCCATGCCGAGGCTGCGCTCACGCCGCCTGATCCGTCATCTGATCCACCGTTTCGAGCCTCGCTCGGCCCCGAGATGGGGTGATGGGAACATCTTGCGGCAGAGAACGACCGGTCTGAACAGCAGCATCCGGGGGTGGCCGTAGAAGCCGACCCCAACGCCTCGGTGGTCAGCATTCGCCCCTATGACGTCGCTCGTTGATGAAATCAACCCACGACCATCCCTATGTCGGGTTTCCGCCGTATTCCGATCGTCCCCGCTTGACGTGCCGTGGTGGGCGAGCAGAATAGGTCTAGTGAGGGAAGCTTCCAATTCAATGTCTTGGGCTACCGCACGCGTCATTGGGTTGCCGGCCGCAATGGGATTGCTGGCTGTTTCTACCTGATCGTCATTCACACCGATCGCCCGGACATCTCGACACCATCGGTGCTGCTCATCGCTGACGCCAACCGGCTCGTCGTGTGGGTAACCGCCGGTCTGATTGCCCAAGCCGTGATGGGGCAGGCCGAGTCTCGGCGCACAATGACCCCTCATCACAGCTTCCGTCACGGGGGGGTGTCCCCGTCAGTGATCTCTGAGACTGTCTCCCGCAAGACACCGGTGATGCCCGCATTCAGCTACGGAACACGAGCCTGGTCGTAACTCCTCGATGGTCACTTCCGGCGTATCCATGAACCTGGTGGGCAGTGGCTTCGACACCGTTTCCAACCACGACGTGGTCAAGCGCAAGTAGAGCCGGACCGGCCCCAAGCGGTGACCATGTGAGGCCAGGCCCGCACCCAGCGCGACGGTGAGCGTCGTGCCCGATCCGTTGGACGAACGTACGGAAGTCGACATGGCTGAGAGTGGAGATCGGCAGACAGCGGCGCGCTGAGATGGAGGTTGGTCACGCGAAGAGGACCCTCGGGGGATTGGACTATTGCACTCAGGACTGGATTGACGGTGTCTGTGGCCGGCGAGGTGTCATCTGCCTGCTCTAGTGGCCACCGA
>JAAETI010000042.1 GCA_024228555.1 bacterium
CATCTCGGCCGAGTAGAACTGCATGCGTCCGGCGCCCTGCTCGCCCGCCTGACCGCTGGCACTCAATGCGCACTTGATCAGGTTAGCGGTATCCGTTGCATCGTCCGGAAACCCAGCCACACCAATGCTCGGTGTCAGATAAATTTCGTTGCCGAGGATCTGCAGAGGTTCTCGCATGACATCGAAGATCCGCTGACCCACGGCAGCCACATTCGCGATGCTGTCGAGCGATGGTAGCAGCACGGAAAAATCAGCACCGTCAACCCGGAATACGTCGGCCCAGATGTTGCCCTCAGGTGTATCCCGGACCACCGCATCGGACGCCCGCACCTGTTGGGATAAGCGATTGGCCAACTGTATGAGGAGCTCGTCACCGACCTCAGGGCCGAGGGCATCGTTGATCTTTTTGAACTCACCAAAGCTGATACGCATCAGTGCAAGTTTGAGTTGTTCGCGCCCGGCCCGCTCGATCGCCCAGTTGGTGCGATCCCGGAACAGATGAATATTGGGCAGATTGGTGAGAACATCATAGTAAGCCAGCTGATCCTGGTAGGCCTTGGCTGCCAGGGTGTTACGCACACGTAGCGCCAGTTCGCTGGGGTCGACGGGTTTCGATAAAAAGTCCGTTGCACCCAGATCGAGTGCGGTGAGTTTTGTCTCGGCGTCCGATGAGGAGGTCAGGATAATGACCGGCAGGTGGGCATAGTCGGGATCCTGGCGCAGCATTTTCAGGATATCGAAGCCCGAGACCTCCGGCATCATGACGTCCAGCAGCAGTACGTCCGGTCGG
>JAAETI010000043.1 GCA_024228555.1 bacterium
CACCGCTGGCATTGGCAGCGTTCGACGTGTTCAACTCGTTGTGGTTCGGCCTCGTCTTGCTAGCGGAGGGTCTTGCTGTCGCAACGTGGGGTGCTCTTACCGAGGTGAGGAGACGGGCACTCGTCGGGGTCGCCGCGATGGTGCTGGCCATTGTCCTTTCAGTCGCCATTCCGGCACTACACGGGCTGATGGTCGGCCTCACCGGGGGGACTTGGCTGGTCGTCGGCGCCATCACCGCCACCGTCTTCATTGTGGCCGGGTCGATCATTGAACGGCAGCGTCATGCCATCGGTCGCCGGCTCGCCGACGTTGCGGAGATCCTCGAACACTGGTCCTAGCGGACTGTCATGAAGACTCGTCCATCGCCGAACCCGAACGCTGGGTCGACGATGAGCACCAAGCTGTCAACGTCTGAGCCAACCACCGACCAGCACAGAACCCCGGTTGTCACGCCTCCCGTAACCACCTCCGCAAAGTCGTCGAGCTCATTGGGGATGACGCCACACGATGCTTCATAGTCATAGGCGACTGAGCTGGCGGCAACGGTGAGTCATCTACATGGTGTCGGCCGCTTGGCGAGAGTGCTCTAAGGCGGACCACCGCAGAGAAGCGAGTCGCTCTATCCGGGGAGCGTCGGAATTCGGTATCTTCGTTGCATGCAATCCAGAGCAAAGACCGTGCATGAGTACCTGTCCGACCTGCCAGATGATCGGCTTGAGGCTATCGAGACCGTTCGTGATGTCATCCTGGGGAACCTGCCGGAGGGGTTCGAGGAAACGATGAACTGGGGAATGATCACCTATCAGGTGCCGCTCAGCCGCTATCCCGACACGTACAACAAGAAGCCATTGATGTTGGCGGCGCTGGCGTCGCAGAAGAACCACATGGCGGTGTATCTGACTGGCATCTACAGCGACCCCCAGAGCCGCTCGGAATTCACTGAGGCCTACAAGGCAACTGGAAAACGCATGGACATCGGCAAGTCGTGCGTGCGTTTCCGCAAGCTCGATGATCTCCCGGTGGAGCTGATTGGGGAGGCTATCGCCGAGTATTCGGTCGATGAGTTCATCGAGCTGGCTGAGAAGGCCAGGCGTTAGCACTAAGTCGCTCTACGCTGTCATCCTGGGAACCTCGAAGATTTAGTTCCTTGGAGAATCCGCCGGATCCCACGACCAGCAGGCTGATTGAGGTTAGAAAGGCGTATGACGACGCACGCCCAGAAGATCCTCGGCTACCTCGCCGATCTCGCACCGACCGGGAGCCGGACGACCGATGTCGTGCAGCGCAAGTCCGAGTTCGCCCATTTGGGGTGGCGGCCGGATCTTCTCACCGGTTCTAATACCGAGGGCTCACGTGTTGTTTGGAGGCGTAGCGATCTGCGGCGTTTGGCATCGATCGACTCGCTTCATGAGGCAGAGGGTCTGCTTCGTTTGGGCTGGCTGTTTCTGACCGGATCGGTCGAGATTGATGACACGACAACGCAGTTCTGTCTTCCGCTGCTCTCGGTGCCCGTTCAGGTGCAAAGCCTCGGCGGAATCCAATATCACCTCGCCCATCGCGGTGACGTCGAGATGGCCGACGACTTCTTCGATGACGAGGCCCGGCTTCGCCTCGAGAACCAGCCCGATCCGTTCGGCGAAGGAGCCGACGACCCTGACGAGGCGCGCCTGGCCAACCTCCCGAGGCTGCAGAATTGGGTGCGACAGGCGCTGAGTGCGGCGGGGCTCCCTTCGGCGACTCTTGTCCCTGCCAGCTTTGACCCGGTGACGATAAGGAAGCAACCGGGGCTCAAGGTGGTAGCCGGAGCTGCGGTCTACACGGTCCGTGACACCATGGCCCCCAATGTGGCGGGGACGTTACTCGGCTGGATGTCCCAACCACTGGACGACACCGCGCTCGCTGAGCTGTACCGGACCGACAGGGCACCGGGTGCAGTAGTTGCTCAGTCCGGTGAGTCGGCTGCGGTGGATTCCGCACTGAAACGGTTCCAACGCAAGGCCCTAGACGTCTTCTATGGAAGCCCTGCCGCTACGGCGGGAGAGAAAGCGGCGATCCGAACCCCGCTCCCGCTCAACCGCAGCCAACGGGAAGCGATCTCACGAACCCGAAACGAATCGATAACGGTTGTGTCCGGTCCTCCAGGGACGGGCAAGAGTCACCTGGTTGCCGCCGTCGCAATCGCTGAGATCGCTCGAGGCAACAGTGTCCTTATCGCGACCCAGTCCAACTATGCGGCGGGGGTAATCGCCGATCTGCTGGGTCGACACCCCGGACCGCGGTTTGTACGCTTCGGGAACCGGGAATCTCGAGAGACCGTTGCCGCCGAATTGGGTGATGGCCTCGCCCAACCCCTTTTGTCCTCTCAATACGACTCGCTCACCAAGACAGCCGCGGTGAAGGAGCAACGGGCGAGTCTGCTGCGGAGCACGATCAGCAACCTGCTCACCCGTGAGGCGGAGTTCACAGCGGGTCTACGCCAGCGTGATCTCAATCTGACCGTCGCAGCCCAGGCTCCCGGCGTGCTTGAACCGGCGTTCAATCTCGAGATGGCGAAGGGGCTACTCATCCGAGCCAGATCGTCGTCGGGTCTCATTGGTCAGTGGCGAGGCCGTCGGGCCGAGCAAGAGTTGCGCCGGATTTCGGCAGCCGACCCTGGGGCAACGCTTGACGACCTGGGGTTTGCCATCGAGGCAGGAATGGGCGAGAGCGCAGTGCGGCGTGGTCTTGCCGGTGGAGGTCTCGCCCTCGAGTCTGCCTGGGCAGAGTTCGAGGACGCCGATGCGGAATGGCGGGCTGCGATCGGTCGCGCCGTCGAAGCCAAGCGCCGCGCCCGCCGCAACGGCCAGCGGCGATCCTCGCGGGCGGTCGGCGCCCTTGCCTCGGCGCTCAGATCGGGGCGGGTGCGACGTCGCCAGATGCTCCGCGATTTGTCGGCCAACGATTTTCTCGATGTCTTGCCGCTTTGGATCGGTACTTTGCAGGACATCGACGACACCCTGCCGGTCGCTCCCGGGATGTTCGACGTTGTCATCTTCGACGAGGCCTCTCAGATTGATCAAATGCGGGCCGCACCCGGTCTTGCCCGAGCCAAGCGAGCGATCGTTGTCGGTGACCCGAGGCAGCTGCGCCATGTGTCCTTCGTTTCAGACGATGCGATGACCGATGCGGCGGCTGCAGCCAATTTGGTGGGGGACGAGGCTCGGATCCTCGACGTACGACGCAACAGCCTCTTCGATGCTGCGGCGAGCGTTTCGTCGGTCACGTGGCTCGATGAGCATTTTCGATCTGTGCCCCACATCATTGCCTTTTCCGACAGGGCTTTCTATAGGGGCAATCTGCGATTGATGACCCAGCATCCGCGGACGGCTACTGAGGATGCCATTCGAACCATCCGGGTTTCCGGCCGCCGCAACGAGGAAGGTGTCAATGCTGTTGAGATCGGCGCTGTTCTTGGTGAAGTGCAGCGACTGGCAGAGGCAGGGGTCCGATCCATCGGGATCGTGAGCCCGTTTCGTGCCCAGGCCGACGCTCTCGAGGAGGCCGTTCTCGAGGCGTTCGGTCCGCAGGACGTTGTTCGACTCGGGTTGCGCATTGGGACGGTGCATGCCTTCCAAGGAAGCGAGCGCGAGGTCGTGATTGCATCGCTCGCCATCGATGGCGAAACCGCACCCGGATCGTTGCGGTTCTTGCAGAACCCGAACCTGTTCAATGTCATGGTCACCAGGGCGAAACGTGAGATGGTCGTCATCACCTCGGTTGAGGATGGGCTCCTTCCCGCAGGGCTGCTCGCCGATTATCTGCACCACGCCGAGCATGCGCCGCTGCCGTCGGAGGTCGCCTCGGCTCCCACCGGCTGGGTGGCGGAGGTTGATCGCGAGATCGGTACTTATGGGCTCCCTGTTATCGCCAGCTATCCAGTCGCTGGTTGGTCGGTGGACTTGGCTATCGGGGATAGGGAAGCCGCTATCGGTGTCGAATGCATTGTCCATCCCGACGGCGCCGAGACCCACATCGAACAGCATCTGGCCTTGCGGCGGGCCGGCTGGGAGATGACCGACGCCTTCCAGAGCCGCTGGCTCACGGACCCTGAAGGTGCAGCAGAAATGCTGTCCCAGAAGCTGCTGTAGAGGCGATTTCAAGTCCTGAGACCGATCCGCCGACATATAGCTCCCGGCGCCAATTACCGTCTGGATTCGATCGGCCGAGGAGGAAACCAAACCGTGCTCATCCGAAGATCCTTGTTGACCCTTGCCGTGGTTGCCGCATCGTTTGCGGCTGTACCAGCCGCCACGGCGATTCAATCGCCGGTGCTGGCAAACGATGACTGGGAAGCGCCGATTGTTGTCGTGGATGATATTGACGCTACCGGCATCCAAGGCGTCCTTGACGATGATCCCAACGGTCTCGTGCCGAAGACTCCATTTGTGCAGCGATACTCCCTGGACACCGACCACTGGGAGGTCTGGCGCTGCGGTTCGGTGTCCACCTCGGTCTCCGATCTCGTCGATGAGTTGGAAGCTGCCACTGTCGACTACTTCCAAGCGATTTCCGGCGGAAGCTACACACCGAGTTTCACTGCAGGCGGCTCGATTGGCGCGAGTTCTTGTGTCAATGGGTTTCTGTCAGGAGCCAACCCGACAATGGGTACCCCCGAGGGTATTCTGATTGTCGACGACATCACGAACGGCGGATATGCATCACCGGGAAGCACCTGCACGGGCTCCGGCACGGACTGTCCCACCATTGGAACATCGTTCCCCAGCAATGGGCGATATCTCGTCATCGGCGAGGATGTTCTGCTCGACTACGCCTCGGTGGCTGCCCACGAGCTTGGTCACACCCTGCAATGGCCGCACTCGTACTCAGGGACGGCCGGCAGCAACGACTATGACAATCCTATCGATGTGATGAGCGGCAACTCGAGAGAACTTGGGCGTCGCATCACCGAGCCGGACCCGTATTCGACGCTGTCCTTCAATCGTTATCAGTCAGGCTGGGTTACAGCATCCGACGTTGTTGTCGCCGATGGCAGCGATCAGTCCTTGACGTTGCAGCCATTCGATGCCACCGGTACGCAGCTACTGGTCGTCAAGACGGCAACCACCGGGCAGTTCTACGCCTTTGGCGCCCGCCGCAGCAGTTCATTCGATCCAATTCCCGCGTCTTGGGAGGGAGTCGAGGTGTACTTCGTTGACCACTTGTGCGACGAATCGGCCTTCGGTGGAATCTGCCCAGGGATCTGGAGGGAGCACCTGCAGCAACCGCCGGGTGCGCAACAGATCCTCCATGTCCTCACTCCTGGTGAGAGTATTGCTCTCGAGGGGTTGACGATTGAGGTTGTCGCCTCAGTGGGAACCGGATTCACGATTGCAATCGATGGTCCTGCTGCATCGACCGTTCCCGGCGCACCGGGGACGCCCACGGTTGCAGGTGTTGCCGATGGGTCGGCCAATCTCGTATGGAACGCGGCGAGCAACGGCGGATCGGACATCCTCAACTACGACCTCCAGATCGAGAACCAAACCGCAGGCGGGTCCGTCGTTACCGACGTCGAGTTAGGCCTGACTGAGACAATCGACGATCTGATCAACGGCAACAGCTACCGGGCGAGAGTGCGGGCCATCAACGCGATCGGCCCCGGAGCTTGGTCATCGTGGTCCGCGGACTTCAAGCCGAGCGCCGTGCCGGCGGTGCCGGGCACGCCGACCGCGACGGCATTCGATGCCGCGGTTGGGGTCGTGTGGACTGCCTCGCCAAGCGACGGTGGTTCGGAGATCGTGCGCTACGAGGTTCAACTCAACAACCAGACGACCGGGTCCAACGCAGTGAGCGATGCGGGGCTGCTGCTGTCGGTGACGGTCACCGAGTTGGAGAACGGTGACACCTATCGGGCCCGGGTTCGAGCTGTTTCCGGCGCCGGCGCCGGCGCCTGGACGGCTTGGTCGGGAAGCGTCACTCCTAGTGGGGCGGCGCCACCGCCGCCACCACCTGCGAGCGGCGACACATTTGTTGACGATGGTGATTCCGTCTTTGAAGATGACATCGAATGGTTGGCCGCGACAGGGATCACCCGGGGATGCAACCCACCTGCAGGCGACCGATACTGCCCAACAGCATCGGTGACCCGTGGCCAAATGGCAGCGTTCTTGGTCCGCGCCTTGGGTCTGACAGCAACGGGGAGTGTCGATTTCTCTGACGACGACAACTCAGTATTTGAGGACGACATCGAGAAGCTGGCTGCATCGGCAATCACCACCGGGTGCAATGCAGCCGGTACCCGATTCTGTCCGGACCAGAGCGTGACTCGTGGCCAGATGGCGGCCTTTCTGGTGCGCGCCTTGGATCTGAAGGACGTCGGATCCGTTGACTTCGTCGACGATGATCAGTCGATCTTTGAAGACGACATCGAGAAGCTGGCGACGGCAGGGATCACCACCGGGTGTAACGCAGCCGGAACGGAGTTCTGTCCAAACGATCCGGTGACCCGTGGTCAGATGGCGGCATTTCTCCGTCGGGCGTTGGACAAGACTGGCTAGACGTATTTGGCCGGTTGTCCGGCTAAACGATTACACGCAGCGCACTGCGGAATACTTCGGCGCCGGCTTCGCCAAGCCCAAGTGCGCTTTCGTTGAACGGGACGCCCGTAGTCGAGAACACTGCCTTTGTGATTCGAACCGCATGCTCGATCCGATCGGGGTCGGGTGTCTCTTGCATCAATACTTCGCGCATCCGCACCTGGAGCGCCTGAACTTGGTGAAAGCCCCAAGTGTTGTGGGCCCAGTCGAAGAACTCCCAAGGATCGCGATGCTCTACGATCATGTTGGCAATGAACGACTCCGTCACCTGGACAACGGCTTCGTCAGCAGTCATGGAGGTCTCCTACACGGCAGATTCCTGACAATAGCCCCGAGCTGGCAACTCGGGACCCAAGACGGGGTGTCTAGTGCGGATGGCTACTGAGAAAATCCGCCTACCATTTGGCCACATCCTGGTATTCAAGGAATCCCAGGATTGGTCGATACTCTCATAGGCCCACATGCCGGCAATGAAGGGGTGGCAGTGGACAACGAAGGGATCTCTTCGGGAGAGAACGACGGCGACGATGATGTCGCTCGTTTAGTCGCGCTCACCGAACGCCAGCATCAGCTGTGGAGTGAACTACGAGATGCCAAGGACGATGACCTGCGAAATCGACTGTTCGACGAGCTGTCGGCCAATCGCGAAGAACTAGCCAAGCTCAAGGAAATTGTCAGTTCGCAACTAGATGAACCTACCCCCTCTGCCCCGCCGTCGGTCAGACGACCTCCTGACGAGGACACCGACGAACCGCGGTCGGTCGGTGAGAGCCTGCGAGCCAGCCTGCTCACACCTGCTGAAGGTGTGGCTCCGGCGGCGCCACCGCCTCCACCTCCACCGACCAACGCTCCGCCGGTTGTCGAGGACCCACCAGTCGAACCCGAGCTCCCTGAGTCGCCCACCGAACCCGGACTCGACGAACCGAACGCCGCAGCCGACGAGCCAGCCGCTGTCTCATCGGCAGCCGAAGAAGGGGAAGAGGAGACAGACGAATCGCTCGCCCCTGAGGCCACGCCTTTCAGCAGCCGTGAGGCCGACCTGGCTGCGACCAGAGGCCGTCGCGAGTCATCGATTGTCCGGAGACCACTTCCCGAACCCGAGCCACAGCCTGTTGACGACGGAACGTTGGAACAGCGGCGTGAGTCAGCGCATCAGGCGTATCAGGACCTCGCGCGAGTTCGACCCGAGCACACAAGGCCTTTCCCGATCTTTGCGATCTTGGTGGCAGTGCTGTCGGTGGCTGTCGTCATCTGGCTTCTCTTCTTCCGCTCCGATGGATCAACCGAAGCCGCCCCCGAGGAGACGACAACGACCACCACAGCTGCCGGGGTGGTAGCGACCGACTCCACTGTCGACCAGATCCGGGCCGTCCTCGATGGTCTCGGCTACAGCTCAGTCATGGTTGAAGAACGCAGTGGCACGATCTACCTCGCCGGGATTGTCGGATCAGAAGATGACCGAACCGCAGCTGTTGCAGCCACAGTCGCCCTTGCCGGTGACAAGCCGGTTGACAGCGGGGCTGTGAGCGTGGGAGAGAAAGACCAGGGTCTGCGGGTGGCCGCTCTCGAAGCGATCGCTGCCGCCGGATACGAGAAGATCAACGTATCGGTGTCGGGTGAGGTCGCAACCCTCACAGGGGTGACTCCTGGTGACGGCTCCGCGGGGTTGATTGCGGCGGTCATTTCGGTCGACGGGATCAACCAGGTTGTCGACCTGACCGAGACATCCGATCGCGCAGCAGCCCTCGACTCTGAACTGCAGCGCATCACCGCCGTCACTCCGATTATTTTTCAGAGCGGTGCCAGCAGCCTGACCCCGCTGCAGGAACGGATCCTCGATAGTGCTGCCGAGATCATCCAGGCCTATCCCGGACCTGTCGTCACCGTGGTCGGCTACACCGACGCCGGTGGAAGTAGCGAAGAGAACAAGCGAATCAGTGTGCTCCGGGCCGAACGAGTCCGCGACTACCTCGTTGTTCAAGGTGTGCCCGCCGAACGCTTGGTTGTTGACGGTCGCGGTGAGGACACGGCCTCTGGTTCCGCTGCCGTTGCCGGCCTAGAGCGAAGGGTTGAGTTCGAGGTCGGTTATGCGGTTCTCGCCGGGACCGATGACGATTTCAGAATCGGGATTGTTGCACCGAGTGCTCGCGACGACCTGGCCTTCACCCAGAGCATCGTCGATGCGGTCAGCATTGTTGCGGCAGAACGCGGCGGTGTCTCGGTAGACATTTCCGATGGGCTGTTTGTGCCCGAGGACGCCGAAGCGGCGATCCGTGGCTACGCCGCCGGTGGTTATGACCTTGTTATTGCGCATGGTTCGCAATATGGCACTGCGCTTGCCTCCATAGCCCCCGAGTTCCCTGGCACCGCGTTTGCTTGGGGAACAGCTGCCGATACCTTCGGGATTCCGAATGTCTCTGCCTACGAGGTGGCGGCAAACGAGGGTGGCTACGTGATGGGTGTCGTCGCCGCTTTGCTCACCGAGAGCGACGTGATCGGTGTGGTCGGCCCGCTCGAGGTCGGTGACGCCGCATTGTTCGTCAACGGCTTCCGCAACGGCATCCTTGCCACCGACTCGGGGATTAGCGTCCCCGTCACCTACACGGGCTCGTTCAGCGAGGTCACATTGGCCGCAGAGGCGGCGTCCGCCCACGTAGACGCTGGAGCGGATGTGCTCACCGGTAGTGCGCAGATGGTGGTAGGTGCTGTCGGTGTTGCGTCCGAAAATGGGGCCCTCTGGTTCGGCAACCAAGCGAACCAGACTGAGCTTGCACCAGAACTTGTGGTCGCGTCACAGGTCTATCACTGGGAGGTTGCGCTCCGCCAGATCGTTGCCGACATCGAACTCGGAGTCCTGGGCGGGGAGACCTACACCCTGACGCTTGCCGACGGTGGAATCGTCATCGAGTACAACTCGGGATATCAGCTTCCAGCCCAGGTGCGCACTGCTGCCGACAACGCCTCAACTGCGATTTCCCAAGGGGACTTGTCGACCGACGGCTAAGCCGGATTCCATCGGGCTATCGTCGCGTCATGACATCGGAAGACGTGCTTGCCGCGGCGCCACCCCCAGTTGCGGCGGCCCATGCGGCCGCAGTAATGGCCGATCTCTACGATCTATCAGGCGAGGTCACTCCGCTGCCGGGTGATCGCGACCGGAACTTTGTGATCCGCGGTGCGGACGAGTCGTGGATGCTCAAGATCGCACATCCCGCCGAACGAGCCGAGGTCCTCGCCGAGCAACAGCGGGTCCTCCAGCATGTGCGTCGATGGGATCCCCATCTGTGTGTCCCCATGCCGATACCTACGGTCTCGGGATCGCTCGTCGGCTCGACGGTAGTGGATGGGCTCCCCTTGCCTGTTCGGCTTACCAGTTACATCGAGGGGGTCACCGTCGACGAGGCTGGATGGACGACGGAGCTACGACGTGGTTCGACTCAGTTTCTCGCCAGGCTCGGGCTCGCCATCCGTTCATTCTCAGCCGTCGCCCCTGGTGCCCCCGATCTATGGCAGATCGAGCGGTTGACCGACCTTCGAGTCCACCTAGGGCATCTCACCGGGGACCGTTATGACTTTGCCGCCTGCTGGCTGGACCACTACGAGAATGAGGTCCTGCCTCGGTTTGCTGGACTGCGTCGCCAAGTCATCCACGGGGACTTCAACCCGGCGAATCTCATCGTCGACTCGGCGGAACCGACCACGTTGGCCGGGGTCATCGACTTTGGTGACATGACCACAGGACCGCTGGTCGCCGATCTGGCGATTGCGCTTGCGTACCAGTGTCTCGGGGCCGACGATCCTGCGACGGTCATCGCCGAATCCGCATCCAGCTACCACCGGATCGTCCCGTTGACTGTGGCCGAGATCGAGATTCTCCCCGAGCTTGCGATGAGTCGAATGGTGCAGTCATTGATCATCTCCGGCTGGAGATCCGCTGTCCACCCTGACAACCGGGAGTACATCCTCCTGCACGCAGACCCGGTATGGGAGACGCTCCAGCGACTCGCAGGAGGTACCGACGACCTTGTGGTCCGGGTGACCAAGGAATCTGGTCTTGCGGCGACAGTGAAGCTGACCACCGATGACGCTCTCGCCGTACGGCGCCGCCGCTTGGGATCGGGAATGCGGCTCACTTATGACATCCCGCTCCGCGTGGCTACTGGGTCGGGTGTTTGGCTCACCGATACCGATGGGGTCCGGCACCTCGACGCCTACAACAACGTTGCCCATGTCGGTCACAGCCAACCCGACGTCGTGGCGGCGCTTGTCGGTCAAGCGGGTCGACTGAACACAAACACGCGGTATCTCGTCGACGGTGTGGCGGACTATGCGGACCGGCTGGTGGCGATGTTGCCGGATCCGCTGGAAGTCGTGCTGTTCGCCAATTCCGGAAGCGAGGCAAACGATCTTGCCCTGCGGATGGCTCGATCGGTGACCGGTCGTCGCGGGATGGTGGTTTCTGAGAATGCGTATCACGGCTCCACCTATCTAACGATGGCGATCTCTCCCGAGGAACTCGGCATCGAGAGGCTGGAGTCCTGGGTCGCCACTGTGACCGTCCCTGGGAGTTTCGCCGTCGATTCAGCCGAGATCGATCTTGGGATTGAGCAGCTCGGCAAGGCTGGCGAGCAGCTGGCCGGCTACATCTGCGACACGGTGTTCTCAAGCGACGGGATCTACGAACCGCCCCCCGCCTACCTTCCGAGCATCTACCAGAAGGTGCGCGGCGCCGGGGGTCTGTGTATTGCGGACGAGGTGCAAGCAGGGTTCGGCAGAGTCGGCTCGCGGCTGTGGGGCTTTGCCGGCAGCGGTGTCGTCCCCGACATCGTCACGCTTGGCAAACCGATGGGGAACGGACATCCATTGGCTGCCGTAGTCACCACGCGATCGATCGCGGAGGAGTTCTTCAGCAACGGCTATTACTTCTCCACATTTGCGGGCAATCCAGTTTCCGCCGCCGTGGGTAGTGCCGTTCTCGACGTCATGGAGCGCCACAACCTGCCTTCACGGGTCGAGCAAGTGGCTGGGTATCTGAAGACTGGGCTGGCCGCGCTCGCCGCCGAGTATCCAGTCATTCGTGAGGTGCGCGGTCCCGGCATGTTCATCGGTGTGGATCTCGCCTATGAGGACGGTAGGCCTGCCACTGAGTACGCCACGTACATCCAAAATCAGATGCGCAACAAGCAGGTGCTTATCGGGCGAACCGGCCCAGCTGGGAACGTCCTCAAGATCCGCCCGCCGTTGGTCTTTGCGGAGGAACACGCTGATCTGCTGTTGAACCGGTTCCGGTCCCAGCTAAGTCTGGACTTCTCGAACGGCATCATGGGGTGATGGCAGAGGCAGCTCGGTCCTCAGGAAGACGAAGAAGCACCATGTGGCCACCGCGCTGAGCATGTGCCAGATCGCATGGGCTTGGATGAGCGAATCCGGCCGACACCAGGGATGATCGGCTGTGCCTGTCTGCCAGATTGCGTATGCAATCAGGAATGAGGCGACGCCGGCCCAGAACCACGGCGTATAGGACCGCTGACCGGGGGGAGCGTTGCCGGCCAGCAAGCCGGGCAGCCAGAACAGGAAGACCCACCAGTACTCGCCGAAGTTCTGGATCATCGTGACCGGTGTTATCCCGAATGCCGCTGCGACCACGAAACCTAGGAATCCCGACGCCCAACGCATAGTTGGTGACCACCATCGGTAGAGGGCCTCGGAGATGATCCACAGCGGAATCGAGACCCGGAAGAGCTCGAACCCGATGCCGAGATCGGGGGAGATGAACCAGTACCCGATGGCGTATGCGGCAACGATCACCGTGTAGGTGATGAAGAGCTTCCGATCCCGCCACCGTGCCATGACTGAGATGTTGAGCAACCACGGGATCGAGATGTACGCGACCATCGAGATGTTGTCTATCCAGGCACCGAAGAACGTGTGAGTGCCGTGCATCACCATTGATCCAGGGCCAAGGAAGACCGCCGCACCCGCATACAGAAGCGAAACGGGGGTGTGTCCAATCATTCGATTGGGGGTGGGCCGACCGTTTACCGTGTCCCGAGCGAGGACCCAGAACATCACCAGGCCGATCACCACAAAGCCCAGATTGCCCAGCGTGTTCATCGGCTCTCTCAGGAAACCACCGTTCACCCGCTCGCACCAGCGAGAGACTTCCCCAATTGCCTGTTCGTTTTCGGCAGGTGTGCCCCAGCCGTTTTGGCCCACCAGAACGGCGCTCGCCAAGAACAGGCCAAGCAGACCAATTGTGATGAGCAACGGGCGATAGTGACGGTTCACACGACAACGCTACTCGCCACCCACGGTCAGTCGACCGTTACTCTGTGCCAGGACAGAAGGTGGACCATGGGATTACAGAAGGAGCTGGGCATCGCATTCGCCATGCCCAACGCGGTGCAACGAACTCTGCAGAGGGTCGCCGCAACCGATCTTGGCACCGCGCTGATGTCGAAGGTGATTTCGCCTCTGGACCGTCTTGCCTACAGAGCGTCCAAGGGGCGGTTCACTCTCGGCAGATCGTTGGGGGCCATGCCGGTCGTCGTGCTGGCGACCACCGGTGCTCGCTCCGGCTTGCAGCGGGAGACCCCCATCAATGTGATCCCGTTCGAAGACGACCTGGCGCTCGTAGGCACCAACTTTGGGAGCGGCACGACCCCGTCGTGGGCACACAACCTCTTCGCCAACCCCGCAGCCTCTGTTGCTTTGCGGGGCGTGAGCGTTGATGTTGTCGCCCGAGCAGCAATTCCAACCGAGGTTGAGACAGTCTTTGCAGCCGCGGACCAGATCTACCCCGGATATGCCAACTACCGCAGGAATGCCACCAATACGATCCCCGTGTTCATCCTGGTCAGAAGCGGAAGTGAATGAAGGAGACGATTGCCGTGACCGGATCGGGATCCGCTCCAGGACCGCCCGACCTCGCCATCGTCAATATCGGCGTTGATGTCGTCGCCGAATCTGTTGCTGCTGCGCAAACCGCCGCAGCATCCGATATCGCCAACATCCTTGCATCGTTGCGAAGGAGTGGAATCGGCGACCGAGATCTGTCTACGACCTCCTATTCGATCAATCCCGAGTACGACCACCACGAGGGAAGGCGGTTGCGGGGATACCGGGTTTCGAGCATTGTCGAGGCGCGGATCGAGAACCTCGAGGAGCTCGGCCGGATCATTGATGCAGCGGCTGAGGCTGGCTCTGATCACACGATCGTCAATGGGCTGCGTTTCCTCCACAAGAATCCGAAGGAGCTTGCCGCACAGGCACGGGCCGCCGCCTTTGCAGATGCTCGGGCCAAGGCCACACAGCTTGCCGAACTAGCGGCAGTCGGCTTGGGGCCCGTCGTCTCGATGTCAGAGCAGGAGCAGCATGGGGGAGGCCCCCCGATGCGGGCCATGGCCCGCGATACCGCGATGGTCACATCGATCGAGTCGGGAGAGCTGGATGTAACCGTTACTCTCCAAATCGAGTTTGGAATTGGCCCCAAGTGGGCCTGATTCCCTACGAATCGAGGGCTCTTGCCAGGAAGGCAGCCATCTCGCCACGGGTTACCCGTGCGTTAGGGCAGTACTGATTGTTGGTTGGCGGGTTGCAGCCGCTGGTGATGCCGGCTGCCGAGAGCTTTTCGATGTCGCCCTCGAATATGGAGCTGTTGTCGTCAGTAAAGTCTGTTCCGTTGGTTGCGGTGAGGTTGAGGGCTCTGACCAGCATGGCTG
>JAAETI010000044.1 GCA_024228555.1 bacterium
CTCCCGGCAGGTTTTCGGGAACCGCGGCAAATTGTGCCAAGATCCGCAAATCTCCAGAGGAAGGCCCAACAGATGGATTTCGAATACAGCCCGAAGGTGGTCGAAGCCCAGGATCAGCTCAGGACCTTCATGGACGAACATGTCTTTCCACGCGAACGTGAGCATCACGACTTCGTCACGAACCAGGCCAACCTGTGGCAGCAGCCGCCTGTGGTCGAGGAGCTGAAGACCAAGGCGAAGGAAGCAGGCATCTGGAATTGGTTCCTCCCCGCTGAATACGGCGAGTGGAGCCCGGGCTTCACCAACCTCGAGTTCGCCCCCTTGGCCGAGATCATGGGCCGCCTCCCCTGGTCGTTCGAGGTCTTCAACTGCTCCGCCCCCGACCGGGGCAACATGGAGGTCCTGGCCAAGTTCGGCTCAGCCGACCAACAAGATCAGTGGCTCCGGCCGTTGCTCGCGGGCGAGATCAGATCCACCTTCGCCATGACGGAGCCACAAGTCGCATCGTCGGACGCCACCAATATGCAGCTCACCATCGAGCGTGACGGTGACGAGTATGTGCTCAATGGCCGCAAGTGGTGGAGCAGCAATATCATGCATCCGCTCAACGACGTGTTGATCACGATGGGGGTCACCGACCCCAACGCTCCCCGACACCAACAACACTCGATGGTGCTCGTGCCGCGTGACACCGATGGGCTAGAGGTAGTCCGAGCTCTCGAGGTCTTCGGCAACTACCACTCACCGAGCGGACACGGCGAGCTCAGGTACACGGACGTACGAGTGCCGGTCGACAACATCATCCTCGGCGAAGGCCAG
Organism: bacterium; assembly: GCA_024228555.1. GTDB lineage: Bacteria > Actinomycetota > Acidimicrobiia > Spongiisociales > UBA5794 > JAAETI01. The sequence goes on from JAAETI010000044.1 coordinate 820, forward strand.
GGATTCACCATCGCTCAGGGTCGTCTCGGCCCCGGTCGTTTCCAGTACGCCATGACCAATGTTGGTATGGCCCAGCGAATGCTGGAATTGATGTGCACCCGGGCCGAGGCCAGAGAACCCTTCGGCCGAAAGATCAGCGAGAACTCCTC
>JAAETI010000045.1 GCA_024228555.1 bacterium
GCGGGCATTTGCATTGATCGGCGAACGGGATCGGGCTTCACCGACATTACGATGCCACCGACTGCCACGACTCGCCCAGCGGGGATACGGTGTCAGGCACCCACATGTACAGCAGCCCCCACGAACGTCGCCGTTCGTGGGGGCTGCTTTTTTAGGAGCGTTTGTGGTGACCCTATCGAATCGCCACTGGGGGAACCCACCCGCTACGGCATCTCCGGCCCGGCTCCGCCGGGGCCTGCGTGCCTTCGCTAATGGGTTCCCGCCTCTTGACTTGACTAGGGCACGAGAACTGGGGCCAATACAACCCGGAACCCGATGTCGCGGCTCGAGATACCAGGACTGTCGCCGTACCGGACCGCGGACCGGCAAACGCCGGAGTTGTTGCTCCAGCTGCCGCCACGGAGGACCCGGTTCGAACCGCCCGTCACGAAGGGATCGGTAACCGCTGCGGCACCATAACTCGCGTAGGAATCGAGGCACCACTCCCAAACATTACCGTGCATGTCGTATAAGCCAAAGTCATTTGCTGAATAACTCCCCACGTCAATCGTTCCTGCAAAAGGGGTTACGCCACAATAGTTGTTGTTCGGGTGATAGCTAATCCAGAATCTAGCCTGACCGCAAAACAGATCCGAACCCACGTTGAATTCCGTGGTCGTTCCTGCGCGACAGGCATACTCCCATTCAGCTTCCGTCGACAGGCGGTACTCATGACCTGCCTGCAGGTTTCCCGCCGCCATCTCTTGTGCTGTCAACGCCGTGCAATACGCCACAGCGTCGCTCCAGCTGACTCGCTCCACCGGCA
>JAAETI010000046.1 GCA_024228555.1 bacterium
GCTTGGAAAAGTGCCGAGCCACTTTTCCACAGCCCTCCCACAGGACCTTGGAAATCGCTCCGGCGACAAGTCGCCTCCACGATTCCCACAGCCGCTTGGAAAACGCGGGCGGAGGATCCGAAACGCTCGCGAACCTACGCGACGCTAGCGCCCAAGCGCGCCATCTCGCCTTCACGAACGGCCCGCGTTTCCCACAGTTCCCACAGGCCCTACTCCTCCGGTCTTGGAAGAGAGAAGACGGAACTCGGACCGGAGGCCGCCATCCAAGCAGGCTCTTGCTAAACAAGCATATTCCTCAGCCGTTGGCCGCCGCCGGTTGCCCGTCCAGATCCTGCGCCGGGAAGTACACCAGCACCGCTTCGTCGGCGCCTTTGGCCGGCCGGCTGCGGCGCGTTTTCACCCGCACCCGTTGCGGCGTGCTCAGCACGGTCGCTTCGTGCTGCGCAATACGCCGGTCCTGGTAGTAGACCGACCAGCTGCCATCCAGATGCTGTCGCACGTCCACGCGGGCCTTCGCGTAGCTCCGGCGACGGGGACCGGGAGCAATCGCGATCTCCACATCGCCAAGCACAACGACGTTGTCATTCGACACCGTTCGCGTGTAGCGGAACGACAGAAGCTGGCGCAGATCCAGGCCACGAACGCCCCGATACGCGATCTCCGGCTTGCGCGGCGCTCGCCCGAAGCGGCGGTTGTAATCGGCCAACCACTCCGAGGCAAGGTAGGCATTCGCCTCCTCCATGGTCTCTATCCCCCGGCAGCCTAGCTCCGCCACCAAGCGGTCCTGCGCCACACCGAAGAACCGTTCGATGCGACCCTTGCCTTGCGCACTGCGGGCGAAGATCGGCTTGATTCCCAGATCGTGCAACGCCTGACCCACCTGCGTTGGCGTCTGCTCCCCCGCCAGCTGCTCCTCCAGGCTCCAGTAGCCGTCATTACGACGCAGTGCCCCGTGACGATCCTGGTAGACGCTCTGAGGGATCCCTGAACGCTTCAGCACACCCTTGAGCAAACGAAGATAGGCCGCGCTCGTCTCTCGCGTCGTAAAAAACGCTGATTCCACCTTGCCGTCCGCGTCGTCGACCGCTGCCATCAGCGTCCATTTCGGATGCTTCGGACCCAACCATGGATGCCAACTGCCATCCCACTGCACCATCATGCCGCGACACGGCCGAGGATCGCGGCGACGCCGGTGCTGACGCACACGCCGCTTACGCTTGGGACCCATCCCCTCCGAGCGCAGAAGGCTACGTAGGGTCTCCCGACCCAGCACGATCTTCTCGCGCTCCGCCAGCACTTCGCACAAGTGCGTGTCGTTGAATCCAGCGTACTTCTTCTTCACTAGTTCCAGAACCCGCTCGCGCGTTTTGGCGGCGAGGCGATTCGGCGCTGGACGACCTCGGTTGCCGTGCGCCAAGCCTGCCGCACCGGCCTCCTTGAAACGATCCAGCAGTCGGCGAGCCTGCCGCTCGCTCACGTCCATGCTCTCGGCTGCCTCGGTCAACGACACGTGGCCTTCCGCCACCAACGCCAGGATTCTGGCCCGACTCAGTTCCTTCTGACTCAAAGCGATGATCTCCTTCATCCGGACATCTTCGCTCGGCAGTTAGGGTCGGACAGAATTGCTCGGCATACACA
>JAAETI010000047.1 GCA_024228555.1 bacterium
GTAACGATGACCTGGGCTTGATGGCAATTGGCCCAGCCGGCGAGAAGAAGTAGGAGAGGGAAGGGCTTGGCCACAACGCGCTCATTGTGCCGGTTGGCGCTAGGTCGCAAGTTGAGGCGCTGCAGTGCCGTCGAATTGTCGGACACCACGGGGTTCAGGTGGACACCGCCATAGCGCGGAAGAAGGCCCACTCACTGTAGCCCGGGTGAGCGACGGCTCCAGGCTGCCTGAGACGACGCTTGCGTACACAGAAACGCCGTGCATCGCAGGGCGATGCACGGCGGGTGATCCCAGCATCCCGGGATCTCAGACTCTCAACAACTCAGAAGGAGCCGATGGTCCACTCAGCACCGTTCGACATGCCGAAGATGCTCGGTGCGAGCGGGTTCAGCGTGATTGCCTGGAAGTTAGCATTCGAGCCGATCAGCGCCGGCGTGCTCGGAATTGCGACCGGCACCTGGTAGGTGCCTGCACCAACGAACGCTGGAACCGGAACATCGAGGACGATCAGGCCAACGTTGATGGTTCCGAACGGCGTCAGGAGGCCAGCGCGGCCGATTCCGACGAGCAGCGAAGCGGACAAATCGCCAGCGTCGAAGGTCGTCGTGCTGAACTCTGCGGTGCCACCGACCATCGGCAGGACGGTCGTCGTCAGCGTCGGCGCACCGAGGGTGTTGCCGTTGTCCGAGGAAACGCCGTAGTCGACGCCAGAGGCGTCGCTGGTAACGGTGCGGACACGGCCAACGTTACCGCCGGTCTCGAAACCGAGTGTCACACCACCTGCCGAGATCGGCGCCGAGACGATGTTACCGTTGTAAGCTGCACGGGTCAGCGTGATCGGCTGGCCGAGAACCGAACTCGCTCCACCTGCCGCATCGTAGCTGCTGTGCATGACGGTGGCATCACCACAAGCACCGAGGACGTAGACCGTGTCGCCGGCAGCGAAGCTTGCCTGGCAAGGCATGACCTGGTTGCTTGGCTGGCCGAGACCCTCAAAGAGGAAGTCGTAAACCGCCGTCGAGGATGTGCCCTGGACGCGAGCGACACAGGCGTTCTGCAGACCGTGGGCCGCCTCGTCGGGGACCTGGAGACCAGTGATCGAGAACGCGACTGGCGCCACGAACCAGTAACCACGCGTCTGGATCCTGGACGAGTAGGTGCGGAGGTAAGGCATCATCGGGATGACGCCAACACCGATCACTTCGCTCGCAGATTCCGAGAAGACAGCGTTCGAGACCGTCAACTCAGCCGTGAAGATACCGGCCGCCGCGTAGACGTAGCTAGGGTGCTGGAGGTTCGAATCAACGACGCCATCACCATCAAAGTCCCAGGCCCAAACCGTGATCGCGCCGGTCGAGGTATCCGTGAAGGAAACGCTCGCGCCCGGATTGACTGCGGTCGCCGAAGCGGTGAAGCTGGCAACAATCGGGTCAACCGTGATCAGGTCCACCTGGAGGTCGGTGGCGTTGCTCGTCGCATTCGAGGTCCTCAGCGAGACGCTGTAGCGGCCAGCCATCGTGTAGGTGTACACTGGGCTCGCAACATTCGAGTCGATGACACCGTCGTTATCGAAGTCCCACTCGTAGAGTGCGATCGGTCCCGTCGACCCGTCCGTGAAGGTGACTGCGAGCGGCGAAGCACCACTCGCGGGCAAAGCCTTGAAGGCAGCGGTGACGACGTCGACCTCAATGTAGCCAACCTTAGTCTCGGTTGAAGCTGGGTGCATCGTGTCGGTCACGGTCAGCGCAACGGTGAAGACTCCACCGCCGTAGGTGTTGACCGGATTCTGCAGATTCGAGTCAACGACACCGTCGCCATCGAAGTCCCAGGCCCAGGTCTGCACACCGGCAGGATCCGAACAGAAGGTACCATCGGTGAACGTCACGGCCAGCGGAGAAACACCGGAGGTCGGCGTAGCCGAGAACCCAGCGAGCAGCCCCGCAGGCGGCATGGTATACACGAGGACACGGCCAATATCACCGGCATTCCCCGTGAAACCTGGCCCGCCTACCGCGTAGCCCGGGTCACCGATGTCGTACTGCCAACCGCCGCGACTCAAGGTGTGTGCAACACCCGCGATCAGCGTGGCGTACGGAGCCGAGCTGCCGTAGGAGTTGTTTGCCGAGGACATCGACGTCACGGCCCCGGACCAGTTGCCAACGAAGAGGACGAGGTCACCTGTCTTGATCGAGAGGGGAGCCGCCAGCGTATGCGCGCCAGCACCGCCGACGTTCCGCAGGACCTCAACACCGTTCACGGTGATGAGGTAACTGGCTGTGTCGCCAGGCTGCTGCGCGTCGAGTGGCAGGTCGAGCTTGGTGACGTAGAAATCGGTGTTCGCGACAAGGCTGAACCCGCGGCTGTAACCCGTGTAGTTACGGTTGTGTGCCGGGATCGGGATCTGTGTCTGTGCTGTCACAGACTCCGTGAACGAGACGGCGAGGGCCGCGGAACATAGAAGAACGTTAAGAGACTTCTGCATAATGAGCGTCAGGAATCGGAGGTGAAGAAAGAGCCTGAGCGACGTCGAGGGTTTCGATCCA
>JAAETI010000048.1 GCA_024228555.1 bacterium
CCCGTCGGGGCTGGAAATGGATGTTCTCATGTCTTGGTCTCCGTGCTTTTCTCGGTCGGTTTCGCCTGGTGGCAGGGTGCAGGTTCGGCTGGGCCATGAGCTGGTGGATGACTATCTCGAGTTCGTGGCGGCTCGTTCCCGACCGAACACGGTGTTGGCGGCTGGCTTCGATTTGAAGGTGTTCTTCACTCTGATCGAGAAGGATCCGGTGGAGGTGGCGACGGCTGATGTGTTGGCGTTTATCTCGGCGCAGCGATCGGCTGGCGACCCAACGGTGGTGCGGCTGGTCGATGGCGAGTCGGGGTTGTCGTCGCGGACGATCCAACGCCGCTTGTCGTCGCTCTCGTCGCTGTTTTCGTATCTTTTGGTGCGGGGCGACATTGACCGCAATCCGGTGCCGCAAGGCTTGTCGACGCGTCGATCGCGTCGGCGGGGCGGGAGGGGTGTCCCGTTGATTCGCACCCCGAGGACGCTGCCGAGGATCGTCGACCCAGCCGAGGTCGACTTGTTGTTGGCTGCGTGTCGCACTTTGCGGGATCGGGGGATGTTCGAGGCCATGGTGTTTGGCGGTCTGCGGCGGTCCCGGCGAAGACCGCCATAGCGGCGGTGGCGAACATCTGGGCGAACGTGAACATCCGCGTTCGGGCATCTCCACGTCCGTGCGCATCGTGGTAGGTCGTACCGTTGAACCAGCCGATCCAGACCATTGCGAAGAGGACTGCGAACTCCCCAACCGACCGCCAAGAGATGTGGTGAGCAAGGGTCGACGCAAGCCGCGCAATAAGCACGACGTACACCAGGTCGTAGAACAGCTCGAGAAAACTGACGGATCTTCCCTCGACAACTTCACCGTGGGTGCGTGGGGGCTGCCAGAACGTCCGGAATCTGCCGAGGCCCATGGGCTAGGTCCGAACGAGCTTTACGATGGGGAGCCTACGGTTGGCGTTCTCGGCGACACCGGGCAGTTGTGGCACGACTTCGACCAGGAGGTTCCAGCAGCGTTCTCCTTCGTCACCCTCAGGGAACTGGGCGCGCACGGGGTAGTCGTTCGGGGCAATTGTCACCTTCGCCTCAGCGTTTGCCTCGAGGTTCAGTAGCCATGCCGGGGGCTTGTCCATCCCCCAGTTCGATCCGACCACGATGAAGTCGTCACCGTCCTTGGCGTGAATCAGGAGAACGGACCTCGGCTCGCCGCTCTTGCGTCCGGTCGTTGTCAGCATCAGGACGGTGCTGTCCTTCTTCCGATTCATGAATCGTCCACCGAAGCGTTGGTAGAGCCATCGGTGCGGCTTTGCCATGGATGCGATCACCCGCCGCGCCGCCCTCATCGGGAGAGGAATGGTCTTGGTTTCACTGTCTGTCATGGTGTCCTCCTGATCCCCCTGTCTCGGGGCTTGAATCGTTGTTCGTTGTCATGTGGAAATGGCGTCCCAGCATGCGTCGGCTGCTGCCGCACTCAGATCGTCATCAAGAACGAGGGTCTCAGCGAGGTGTTGCTTCACAAGAGACGCCGCCACACCGATCGATAGGCTGAGGAGGACCGGCGTAGGGAGATCCTTGAGCACCCCAGCGGCTACACCGTCGGCAAAGAACCCCATGACGAGATCGATCTCGGCCACGCAGTCCTCCGGCAGTGTCGGCTCCATGTACGACGAACTCTCGAACTGCTCCAGGAACGCCGCAGCGTCCGGATGCGAGATCACGTGGCGGATCGCGTTGACCCACAAGAGGTCGAATCGGCCGCGGTAGCTCAGATCGTTCGAGTACCCGTCCGTCATGCTCTGCAGCATGTCAAGCTTCACCGTTCTGTACAGCTCAAGGATCAGCTCGTCCTTGCTGTCGAAATAGTGATAGATGATGCCGGCACTCACCCCGGAGACGTCGGCGATCATCGATACCGGAGTGTTGTGAAAGCCCCGCTCGGCAATCAGCCTGAGAGCAGCATCAAGAATGGCGCCGCGCTTGTCGGCCGGCTTGTCACCCTTTTCCATGACGGAGCTCCTACCAGTCGAATGAACGTTCAGTCTATCACGAGATCTCTCCTCGGAGTCCCCTGCAGCGAGCCCGCGCTCCGTGCTCGCCTCAGCGAGTCGGCGACCTCGAGTTGCTTCCTCGCGGCTCGATAGTGCAGGAACCCTGCTGGTCCGGCTGATCAACAATCGCCCACCAACAGGGGGGACAAAGCGCACGGCCTTCCTGCCTCGCGGCAACACAGACTGAGGTTTGAACCGTCCCGGGTTTCGTGCACTCTCGGTTATGTGTGATCGGTCGGTTGACCGTCGCGGGTTTTGGCATGGTATTCGGCTTCGTGTTCGACGGGGGGTCTGCGGCCGAGTCGATGCATGAGACGATGATTGTTGAACC
>JAAETI010000049.1 GCA_024228555.1 bacterium
AGCAAGAAAGTCCCGGCCCAGGAACGGCTCCACGCCGAGGACGGAGAAGTAGTTCCAAGTGACCACATGTGCCAGGACCACCTCGGTTCGCTCGCCCGCTCTCCGGCCGCCGGGCGAGAAACCAAACGCCGCAAGGCCGGAGAATACTTTCGTGTGAACGGGCTATCCACTTCGCTCTAGTAGCGCCTACATGTTGTGGTCGGGACACTCCGTCCCACCGACGAGCTGTTTGTAGGGAACCGGGGCGATCTGCACTGCCTGCTGGATGAGTCGGTAGAAGAGTAGGCCGCGGGCTCTGGAAGTCCGCCGATTGAATCGGAAGGTGTATTCGTCCAAGTAGTAATCAAGGTGGCGATTGCTCACCGCTCCCTGGTGCACCCCCAGCAGCCATCGCTTCAGCAACGCGGAAACTCGGTGAACGGCGGGCATGGCAACGTGTGCTGGATCGCCGCTGTCAGACAAGACTGTCCTCTCCCGCTTGTAGCCCTGCCTTGGCAGATCATCGTAGCCCTTCCAACCATCGGTGTGCACGGTCGAGCCTGGTTCCACCGCCTCGCCAATGAACTGGTTCAAGCTGGCGGCAGAGGCGTCGGGGACGCGCTGCATTCGGACTCGGCCGAATCCCTGTGGGAATTGGATCTCAACGGCGATGACGACGATGGCCTTGTTGTGCGTCTGGCGTCCGTGAACACCTTTCTCTTCACCACCAACGTATGTTTCGTCGACCTCCACGTATCCCCTCAGACGGTCCCGCCCAGGCCGCACCATCGCCCGCCTCATCTTGTGGAGCCAGCTCCAAGCCGTCTGGTAGCTGCCGAGACCCAAGACACGCTGGAGTCCCAACGCACTCCCGCCGAACTTCTGGCTGGTGACATACCACATCGCCTGGAACCACAGCCGGAGAGGTTTTCGGGTTCCCTCGAAGATGGTCCCGGCCGTGAAGGACGTCTGGCGTTGGCACGATGCGCAGTACATCTGCCCTCTCGCTGTCAGCCACGCTGTCGAACCGCCGCACGCCGGACAACGGAATCCATCCGGCCACCGCAGCCGTTCGAGATACTCCGCACAGGCAGCCTCCGAACGGAACCAGTCGTCGAATTCCTGAA
>JAAETI010000050.1 GCA_024228555.1 bacterium
ACCGCAGCCGCAACGGCCGGCTCGCAGATCGAAATCACCGGCACGCTGGATACCGACGGGCTGAATCAGGACTACCGCATCGAGTTCTTCGCTGCCGGAACCCCCGATGGCAGCAGCCATGGTGAAGCCGAGCGATATCTGGGATTTGCCACCATCACCACCGACGGATCGGGTGACGCGACCTTCACCGTCACTATCGAGGCGCTCGCCTACGCCGGAGAAGCCATCACAGCAACGGCCACCGTTGATAATGGCGGCGGCAGTTATGGTGACACCTCTGAATTTGCCGCGAACTTCACCGCTACAGCGGCAACCAATGATGCGCCGACCTTTATGCCGGTTTCTGCTGACGGCATCGTCACCACATCAATCAATTATGGGGCTCGCTGGCATAGCGTCACGCAGCAGGACGATGGCAAGATACTGGTGGCGGGTAGAGTCACGGTCAGCGGACTCCCCCAGATTCACGACTTCGCCCTGGCCCGCTACAATACCGATGGCTCACTCGATACAGCGTTCGGTGGTGATGGCATCGTCACCTTGGCAATCGGGCCGTGGAACGACTTCAACTACAGCGTCGCAGTGCAGAGCGATGGCAATATACTGGTGGCGGGCTATAGCGAAAGTGAAAGCGAGCAAGCCAACTTCGCTGTAGTGCGCTACACCGCCGATGGCTCGCTCGATACAACATTCGATAGTGATGGCATCGTCACCACGGACTTCGCGACGCGGGACGACTTCGCCTACGACGTCACGGTGCAGAGCGATGGCAAGGTGCTGGTGGCAGGCTTTAGCAAAGATGGCGATTTTGACTTCGCCCTGACCCGCTACAACGTGGATGGCTCGCTCGATACAAGCTTCGATACCGATGGCATCGTCACCACTGACTTCGGATCGAGTACCGATACCGGCTACAGCGTCACGGTGCAAAGCGATGGCAAGATACTGTTGGCGGGCCGTAGCAATAGTGACAGCGATTACGACTTCGCCCTGGTTCGCTACAACGCCGATGGCTCGCTCGATACAACATTCGATACCGATGGCAAGCTCACCACGGACTTCGGGTCGGGCGACGATTGGGGCCGCGACGTCGCGGTGCAGAGCGATGGCAAAATTCTGGTGGTTGGGGAAGGCTTCAACGGCAGCAACATGGACATTGGCCTAGTACGCTACAATGCCGATGGCTCGCTCGATACCAGCTTCGATAGTGATGGCATCGTCACCACGGACTTCGGATCGGAAGATGACGGCCGGAGCGTCACGGTACAGAGCGATGGCAAGATCCTGGTGGCGGGCTATAGCTGGAACGGCAGCAATCAAGAATTCATCCTGATCCGCTACAACGCTGATGGCTCGCTCGATCCAACATTCGATACCGATGGCATCGTCGCCACGGTACCCGAGTCGGGTAGCTCTTACGGCTACAGTGTCACGGTGCAGAGCGATGGCAAGATCCTGGTCTCGGGCTTGTGGGCTGGCGACGCCGGCCTGGTTCGCTACAACGCCGATGGCTCGCTCGATACCACTTTCGATTCGATCAGCACTCTCGACGGCACTCCCAGCTTTACCGAAGGCGGCGCGGCGGTGCTGGATTCCGATGTCGAAATTCGTGATGCCGAACTCGATGCGCTGAACAGTGGTAATG
>JAAETI010000051.1 GCA_024228555.1 bacterium
CGCTCTTCCATCCGACCTCACGGTTCGAGAAACGGAAGCCCTTCGGCTTCTGGCGAACGGGATGAGCAATCGCGAGATCGCGAGCGACATGTGCGTCTCCGAGGCCACGGCAAAAACGCACGTGAGCCGGGTTCTGACGAAACTTGGTGTTCGTGACCGTGTGCAAGCGGTCATCCTGGCGTACGAGTCAGGGATCGCCGAGGTCGGCAAGCGATAGCCCGGTGGGCAACAACGTACGTCGGACCGGCCCTAAGTTGGAGCCGGTCCGATTGGCGCCGGCGGCGAGCACTAGGTAGCGGGGGAAAACCGATCTCGGGCCGACCGATCCCACATGATGTCGAGGACAATGACGGCCAGGTTCGCGAGGACGGCCGCTCCGATGATCGTGGTGATGACCGCCAACAGTCCGGTCGTTGCGTTGAACCCCGCCCATGCGCCAAGGACTGCACCACCTGCTACCAACCCGAGCCCCAGGTTCCTGAGATCGGCTGACCAGTCTCGATGAACCCAGGCGAAGTAGATGCCTAGCCCGATCGGCAAGCCCATCGACAGGACCGCCAGCACTCCGTTGTCGAGAGGGAGCGCCGGCCAGACGGTCATTGCGATCAACGCAGCCAGGAACCATCCCCCGAAGCCCAGAACCAGTGGATACGCCGAACGGATCCAGGCGCTGGTCTTGGGTCCGAAGCTGCCCCGCTTCCGTACCAAGCGCGGCATCCACCATAGAGAGAACACCGCCAGGATGACGAAAGCTACCATCGTGACCAAGAGGCCCTTGGCCAACGCCGTCAGGGTGATGTCAGTTCCGAAGTCGAATGTCCGATGGGTGTACAGGGAGTCGTCGACCTCACCGGTGTCGAAGAAAGTGTTGAGGAGTCGGGTGCTCGCTTCGGGTTGGTAGTCCCAGAAGTCCGTCGAGTGCCCGAACTCAGCCAACACGACCTGGTGGCCGTTGGGGAGAGAAGGCAAGAGATCGTTGGTTGCGTTCACGGGCGGAGTGGACATGTCCACCGTCCCCCCGATCAGTAGCGTCTCGACATCGGAGGGCAGCACCTGGCGGTAGTCGTTGTTGTCCGGACTGTCCGGCCACGCCCCAACCAGTCCTCCACCACTGAAGAGAAAGTCTGTGCCGGGGTTGCCGAGGATTGAGCCAGGGTCCCCACCAGCTGCGTAATAGTCGTCGGCAACCTCGGCATCCAGCATCGCGGTGGCCGCCAATTCGCCCCAGACAAATGCCTCGGGGAAGGCGAGATCGGCCAAGAACGACACGAACCAGAACCCGCTCGAGTCCCCATCGGCCGCAGAGCGCCATGAGTGCAGGGTCATGGAAGCGGATAGAGGGTTTGCCTCCGATGTCGTCTCGAAGAGACCGAAGAAAGAGGCCAGCCTCGCGTTGCCGTCCTTGATCGGCAGGAATAACCAGCGGTCGGGCATATCAGCGGCAGTACTCCTCATCGACGCGGCGAGGTCATCGGTTTGGTCGCTGCACTTCTCGTCCTGGGAACACAGGTCTGCGTAGTGGCCGATCTGCTCGTCGGTCGTCACCGGATCCCACAGGAAGTGGCCGGGAGGGTTCACTCCGATCATCACCGACCGGTGGATGCTCTCGGGATACCGCCAGGAGTAGATCATCGCAGTACGAGTACCAACGCTGTCACTGACCAGGTTGATGCGGCCATAGCCGAGGGCAACTCGGACGTCCTCGAGATCATCA
>JAAETI010000052.1 GCA_024228555.1 bacterium
CGCGTCACGGTACGAAGCGATCGCAACGAAGATTCGGGCACCGGGTTCGCGAGTCATCTGCTCGAGAATAGTCGTCGACAACCCCTCCGGAGAAGTCATCACCGACCCGAAGAGCCGTTGTCCGCTCCTTGGCTTCGTTAGGGTCCACGCCAGGTTAGTACGCGCGGTGTAGTCTGATGCGGTGGAGGTGACACCGGACGGGCTCGCGCGTTTCTTCGAGGTGGTGTTGCCGCATATGAACGAGGTGCAGCGGCGTGTTGTGGCCGGTGCGGCAGCGGAGATGTTCGGGCGGGGTGGCAAGACTGCGGTCGCAACGGCGTCGGGGATGAGTCGCAACACGGTGATCAAAGCTGCGTCCGAGGTGGCCGCTGGGGTCGAACCGTCGGATCGTTTACGGGCTGTTGGCGGCGGGGACAAACCCTTGATCGACAAACAGCCTGGCCTGTTGGCTGAGCTCGATGAACTGGTTCATCCCGACACGCGGGGCAACCCGATGTCGCTGCTGCGGTGGACATCGAAGTCGTCCACCCAGCTGGCCCGTGAGCTTGTCGCCCGCGGCTATGACGTGTCATCGCGCACGGTTCTGCGTTTGTTGCATCAGCTCGGCTATTCGTTGCAGGCCAACGCGAAAGTCACCGAGGGCCGTCAGCACCCGGACCGTGATGCCCAGTTCCGCTACCTGAACGACGTCGCTGGGAGCTTCATTGATGCCGACCAGCCGGCGATCAGTGTCGACACGAAGAAGAAGGAGTTGATCGGCGACTACGCCAACGGTGGCAACGAATGGTCACCCGAAGGCGAACCCGAACGGGTACAGGTTCACGACTTCGCCGACCGGGCATTGGGCGAGTTCGCGAAAGCGATCCCCTATGGGATCTATGACGTCGCGAACAACGAAGGTTGGGTGTCGGTCGGAGACGTCGCCGACACCGCCGAGTTCGCGGTCGGTTCGATCCGGGCCTGGTGGAACCAGATGGGTCGTGACCGGTTCCCGAACGCGACACGGCTGTTGATCACCGCCGATGCCGGCGGGTCCAACGGCTACCGGCTCCGCGCTTGGAAAGTTCACCTCGCCCAACTCGCGGCCGAGACCGGGCTCGACATCACGGTCTGTCACTACCCGCCCGGCACCTCGAAGTGGAACCGGATAGAGCACCGCATGTTCTCCTTCATCACGATGAACTGGCGGGGCCGTCCACTCACCAGCCTGCGGACCATCATCGAACTGATCTCCGCCACAACCACCAGCACCGGACTCACCATCCAAGCCGCACACGACCCCGAGTGGTACGCCAAAGGCGTCCGCATCACCGACACCGAACTCGCCGCAGTCCCACTCCACCCACACGACTTCCACGGCGAATGGAACTACACCATCAACGCCCAAACAGACCTGGCGTGAGCCCTTAGTCTTGGGCTTGCGTGGGGGAGTGGCGTTGCGGGCGATGTTGTCGTTGACGAGGCCGAGCTTCACCGCATCCTTGAGTGAGCGGCTGATGATCGTGTGGATGTACCGAACGGTGCGGACGGCGAGGTTCCCCTGATTCTTCGAGGAATCCTTCGAGCGGCGCACGATGGCTGCGACTGCGTTCTTCGACAGCGGCTTCTCGTTTGGGAACTCGTCGGCAAGGGTCTTGGCGATCGCTCCGTAGCCAACGCTTTGAGCTCGAAGGTAGGCGATGCGTGGATAGACCTTGGGGCCGTGGCGCCGGTTCGACGAATCGTCGGTGGTCACCTTCTGCTTCTGTAGGTCTCGGTACAGGTCGTTCAGATGGATCGGGCCGAGCTGCTGGAGCTTGATGCCGCCGATGCGAGGAAGGATGTGGACTCGCATGTTTCGCTCGTAGGACTCGATGGTGGAGCTCTCGAGCTGGTCGTCGAGTTGGCGAAGCCAGATCCGCTCGACATAGTCGGCGTAGGTCATCTTCGACGGTTCGATGAAGGTGCCGTGCTCGGTAGCTGAGATGGCTTCACGTAGGGCGCGTTGTGCTTCGGCCTTGGTGGCGAATCCGCTCTTCCAGCGGTACTTGCCGTCGCCGGTCGCTGGATCGATGACGTAGTGGACGAAGGCCCACTTCTTGCCGCGCTTGCGGACGTGACCAGTGGCCATTTCCCTACCCGTGCAATTCGTTGCCGGTGGGCCCCCGAAGGAGCGATGAGAGCAGCATACGCACGGGCACGAGGAGCCTGCGTCCGAGGCGGATGCAGGGGATCGACCCTTCCTTGATTCCTTCGCGTACTGACTTCTCTGAGATTCTCAGCACAGATGCAGTTTCGCGGGTGGTCAGGACGGCCTTACTCCCGATGCCGAGCATGTCGGCCCACTGGTCAAGTCTGAGGTCGTCCTTCGGCTCGGGCGGGGGCTCGACCGTCTCGTGCGGATTCGCTGAATGCTCGTTCATGGTGTGTCTCCTTCGAATGGCCGATCGTTGATTCGGATCCTGCCGAGCCATCGCCCCCCGTTCGCCGCCAGCGGCTGGGCGCCCAGGGGGCTGGCTAGGCCC
>JAAETI010000053.1 GCA_024228555.1 bacterium
CGTTGACCAAGACCGATGAACGACAGCTCATCGATCCGGCAACCAAGCCCGTCCTCCTAGCAACGATGCTCACCGATCACGGCGGTTGGAACGCCTTCGGGCCCGGTGTTTCCGATCACTCAGACCACCCTAGGACGCCGGCACTCGAGCGAAGTCGAGCTGGATTTCCGAGCGGTGATGCCGAGCGGTATCTGCCGAGACCAGGTGGTCGCCGTTGCCAATATCGCACTGTCTCGAAGGGGGCTGCGCACAGTCAGCAGGGATTCGGCGACTGACAACTGGCAGAGCTGCGAGACTGCGCAGATGGTTGTGTCAGGCCTGAAGGACTTCCAGAGCGCATTCGAGCGGACGGAGGAACACGAACTCGATCCGGTCGCCATACTGACCGCCGCACGCGTCGAGTCCGACGATCTCGTCTGCACGATTGACATCGTCGTCAACGGCGAGGCCCGAAGTAGATGGCTCGCAAGGTTCGGTGGCGTCGTGGAGAACTGCCTCACGGTCGGCGATTGGTTCATGCCCGACGTACACACAACTCATCCACTACTGCTCGACCATCTTGAGAGTGGCGCAGAGCTCTACTTCTCACGGCGGCCAACGGACACCAACGCAGTGCTCGGAGCGCTTGCAGCGGCGCACAAAGCTGTCCTCGGCAACTGGAGGCCTATGGGCCGCTATCTGAACCCGCTGGTCGCAACCGATGCGCTCCTCGATGGCGGAAACGGGAAACTCGCTGCCGGCCCGATCACGCTCATCCGAGAGATGGTAGAGCTGACGTCTGGAAGCCTGCGGACGAGCACCGTCGATACCGGCGTGCCGAAACGGCGGAACGTTCAGGAGTCAACATTCGAAGAGATCGGGGAAGTTGTCCTCTTTCTCAGCTCGGAGGCGTGGGACAGCTACCCGTCGGAGCCGAGGCACTGCTCTTACGCAATCGCCACCTCGTGTTCGATTGTGCCCGCTGGTCAAACCGACACTTGAGCGAGCTGTTGGCGACGCGGGCGGGCGCAGCCCGACGAACGAACGACCGCTCGATAGTGTTCGGCTCCGACCCAGATGGGCCGCAACTCAACGGCACGTATCGCTCGCTCGATATCACTCGTACGCCCGTTCGACGGTGGCATCCAAGTGATGGGGCCGACGGTGCCTAGTCGAGCGGAACATTTTCGCTCACCCCAGCCACGCATCACGATGCCGGTTACGAGCACCCGGTCGGGTTACACAATCGGTTGCCCGTGCCGCATGGCTCCGTGTATCAGATCGTGAGGGTTGGGCTCGAACCCACTTGACACCGGTGGATCTTTGCCGGCCGCCGCCAAGGACTCTGCCAAAGCAGCTTGGAGCTCGGAGCGACCTCGGTCTGCCCACAGAGTAGCGAGGTACACCTCGTCCAGCAGGAAGCCTCGCCGATCTTTCGTGTCGACTGCGAGAAGAACGGCGGGCGTGTAGAGAAGTCGGACCGCCGTCGGGCCACCAGCCCAATCAATGAATACCTCGATCGCGGAATCGAGGTCACCGACCTGCAGTCCGCCGGTGGTTGCTTGCGTCCACACTGCCTCGAACTCGGCTCGTGTCAGCGAGTGACCCGAGAACTGAGGATCGACAACGATCTCGGGTACCGGCGGGACGGGCGCCTTTGACAGCTGTGCGGTCCCCCGCTGGAGACCCAGCCCTGCGAAGTCCTGACGCCCGGTCTGGTACTCCTCCACCTTGCGTACCTCGAAGCCGTCAACTCCGATTTCGCCGTACATCAAGGTTGGCTCATCGGACAGATCATGGTCCCAGAAGATGACCTGATACCGCAGCGGACAATCTCGGTCGACGCGCAGACCGACAATGATCTGCTCGAGTTCGTCTCGCTCCCCAGCAAGTAGGTTGATCTCGAACTCACCGAGGTTGGCAAGGAGGTTCTCCAGTCCAACCACGGCCTCGTTGTGGTCAACCAGGTCAATCGTGTCCACAATGCGTGCATCGAAGCTGGTGCCGTAGGCTCGTTCCACCTCGTCACTCGCTCGGCCTATCAACAACTGACAAAACGCCCGCAACCTGGACGTAGTCGACTCACTTGGGGAGATCGGCATCTCCTCAAGCTAGCGTTCGAGCCTCTGTCGCATCGTAGGCCTCTGCCCTCGACAGCCGTCCGGGTACGGCATACCTCCGGGTGTTGAGCGACACCCTGTTTGAGGATCGTTGGCGGGGTGGGCGCCACGCTCGTTGATTATGGGTTGGTGTTCATCGATTTGTCGGGGGTGCGTTGGGGGGTGCTGGATGAGTGGCAGCATCGGGGGATGGACCAGATCGATTCGCTTGCTGCTCTCCGATCCCTGGCTGAGCTCGTTCGGGAGCACTACCTCTACCCGGACCGGGCCGACGACCTGGCCGACCAGATCCAGGCGTGGGCAACAAGCGAGATCGCTGCAATGCGGTCCGCTGAACTACTGGGTTCGGCGTTGACGGACTCGCTCCGGGAGGCAACGGGCGATCTCCACTTCAAGGTCATACCCCGGGTCTTCACCCCCGAAGAACTGGCCGCACCCCCCGAAGATCGGTGGAAGCACTTCATGCCCGGGGCGGCATCCAATTTCGGGTTCCGATCAGTCGAGGTCAACGACGCCACAGCACTGTTGAGGTTGACTTCACTCGACCACATCAAGTGGTCACGACCGACGGCTATCGCGACCATGAACTTCGCTCGGCACGCCGAGCGAGTATTGATCGATGTCCGAGGCTGTCAAGGGGGCGACCCCGAGCTGATCGAACACCTCGCCGGATACTTCCTGGGACCCGCACCCATCGAGCTGTCAACAGTCCAGTGGCGAGATGGGAAGATCGAGACCTGCCACTCCGATCCCGACGGAGCCGCGTTCCAGTTCGACCCTGACGTGGCTCTGGTGGTCGTCGTTGGACCGGAAACTGCCTCTGGTGGCGAGGCACTGGCTGACCATCTCCAGGCCCCGGGCCGAGCAACCGTGGTTGGTCAGCCGTCGATCGGTGCGGCCCACCGGATCAAGGAGTTCCAACTCCTCGATGGTCTGGTGGCCCGAATACCAAGCGGGTTCGTGGTGAACACCTTCACCGGAACCGACTGGGAAGGACGAGGCGTCGTTCCCGACGTTCAAGTCGAACCGGGAGCCGACGCGATCCAGGTCGCTGCCGCCGCAGCAGTTGGCCACCGAGCACCTGATAACACCACCACCCGCTAGCGAGCGGACCACAACTCAACGGCACTACCAGAGTGCTCGGAAATCCCGTGGCCGCTAGTCATCGTCGGCTCGGTGTCAAGTCGCCGGCTCGGGATGTGTACCCGATGTGTACCTGGCGGGGTGTCCCTGTGACGGGCTCGCTGCTGCTGGTGCTGTGACCTGGGGTTTTGTGGTGGGCCATGAGGGATTTGAACCCCCGACCCCTTGCGCGTCATGCAAGTGCTCTAGCCAACTGAGCTAATGGCCCCGGTTTCCGACAGGCTAGCAAATTGAGCACCAGCTGCGTCGCGAGCGCGGAGCGGGATTTGA
>JAAETI010000054.1 GCA_024228555.1 bacterium
CCACTGGCGCTACACCGATCAGCTCCAGGCCGCCTACCCTCGCATCGACGTCCAACCCGATGTGCTCTATGTCGACAATGGCGCAGTCCTGACCTCCGCCGGCAGTGCCGCTGGCCTCGATCTGGGGCTCCACCTCATCCGCCGTGACCATGGCCCAGAGGTCGCAAATCAGGTGGCCCGGCGCCTCGTCGTCCCACCCCATCGAGATGGGGGCCAAGCCCAGTTCATCACCACCCCGATGTCAGGCGAGAACCAGCTCTCGCTCGCCCCGACCATGGACTGGGCCATCAACCACCTCAGCCGGCCACTGACCGT
Source organism: bacterium (assembly GCA_024228555.1). Classification (GTDB taxonomy): domain Bacteria; phylum Actinomycetota; class Acidimicrobiia; order Spongiisociales; family UBA5794; genus JAAETI01. The sequence goes on from JAAETI010000054.1 coordinate 316, forward strand.
GGCTGATCTCGCCGGCCACGCCAACATGAGCCAACGGACCTTCGCCCGTCGCTTTCGCCGCGACACCGGATGCTCACCTCATCGCTGGCTCACCCAGCAAAGGGTGTTGTTGGCTCAATACCTCTTGGAGACCACCAGCCACGGTATCGACATCATTGCCACCGAGGCTGGGTTCGGGAGCGCCGCCAACCTCCGCCATCATTTTGAGCGGGAGACCCTGACGACACCTACCCGCTACCGCAGCACCTTCCGCTCAGCTTCTGGCCCGAGCGAGATCTAGCGAGTTCCAGAGGCCGGGCACTTGCGGCCCGCGTCTGGGACCCGAATGCTGCTGAGGATGCCAATCCTATGTGGCAGTACCTCGATCATCGGCCGCTCGTTTCATAACGTCCGTAGCGTCTCCCCGTTGCCATCCACACTCAGGGCCTGGCCCGAAATCTTCTGGCCGGCTTCGGTGCATAGAAAGAGGGCCATATTGGCGATGTCGTAGCCACTGACAAAGGTGCGCATCGAAACCTGGCCCAGATACCCTTCTCGAATCTTTTCGATCGGTACACCA
>JAAETI010000055.1 GCA_024228555.1 bacterium
ACCAACCAGACAGTGACTGCCGACTGGGCAACCGCCAATGGCACCGCCACCAGCCCCGGCGACTACACCGCAGCCAGCGGTGCGATTTCGATCGCATCGGGTGTGTCCACAGACACAATCAACGTCACCCTCACTGACGACGACGCTGTGGAGGGGATCGAGACGTTCACAGTCGGTCTCACCAACGCCGCCAACGCCACAATCGCTACGCCAACCGGCACCGCCACCATCACCGACGACGACGTCGCAACGGTTGCGTTCGAAGTCGCCACCTCAAACGAAAACGAGGCAGCGAGCCCACATGACATCCCAGTGGTCTTGAGCGTCCCGGGTGGGGGAACTCTCGCCGCTGAGGTTACGGTCGCCATCCCGACCCCTGGCGGTTCGGCAACCGGCAGTGGTACCGACTACACCTTGTCGACGTCAGTGCTCACCTTCCTAATTGGATCAGGCGACGGAGCATCCGAAACCATCAGCCTCGCCATCGAGGATGACTCGACCGTCGAGTCCGACGAAACTGTCACCCTCGCTCTAGGTACCGTGACAGGACCAGCAACCACCTCCGGAATCACGAGCCACATTCACACCATCGCCGACAATGACATCGCTACGGTTGCTTTCACCAACGCAAGCTCCAACGCTCCGGAGGAAGCGAGCCCACACACGTTGACCGTCACCCTGGACATCATCGGCACGCCTGGTGCCACGCTGGCTTCGGCCGTGACTGTTCCAATCACCGACACCGGTGGCTCCGCAAGCGGTGGCGACTATGACTTGGACACCACCTCGGTTACGTTCTCGAGCGGCTCCGGAGATGGCGCTACTCGGATAGTCTCGCTGACCATCGACGATGACGCTTCGGAAGAATCGAATGAAACCATCGGCCTCGGTCTCGGGACTCCCACTGCCCCCGTCACAAAATCAGGGCAGACCACGCATACGGTCACCATCATCGATGATGAGTCCCGAAACATCACAGTCACACCGACATCAGGGTCGACTGTCGTTTCGGAAGCTGCTGGTGTTGATACGTTCACCGTACGCCTGACCCAAGCACCTTTGAGCGGCACCGTGACAGTCACCCTCTCAAAGAGTGCGGAGGGCGACGAGTTCACAGTATCTCCGGCTCAGCTCACCTTCAGCACTGACTGGGCCACGCCCAAGACTGTCACCGTCACCGGGGTGAACAACGACATCGTCGACGGTAATCGCGCCGGTGAAGTCCTGATGAGTGCCGCAAACGGCGGCTACAGCGGGGTGACAGCAACCGAATCAGTGACCATCACCGACGATGACGTAGCTGGCGTAACTATCACCGAGTCTGGCGGGACCTCAGTAGTCGAGGGCAGTACGGCCACAGATACGTACACGATCGTGCTCGACGCCGAACCGATCGCCAATGTGGTCGTCACGCTCATCAGTGATGACGAGATCACGACCAGCCCAGAAAGCGTGACCTTCACGCCCTCCAATTGGAACACCCCGAGGACCGTCACCGTATCCGGCGTCGAGGACGGAATTGATGAGCTCGAGGAGGACCACACCATTGCACACACGGTCTCCTCGGCTGACTCGATGTTTCACAACGTACCGATGGGGTCCGTGGTTGTTTCCGTCGAGGACTCTGACGAGCTTGTCGTGGTGATCAGCGGGCCCAGTGTCGGTGCGCCCGGAGTCACATCGACATTCGAGGCAACAGTCAACGCTGGCGGAACGGGAGACATCACATACCAGTGGACCGCATACTTGGGTGGAGATCCCGTCGATACCGGGAGCATCGCTTCGTTCGACTTCACCCCGACGGAAGGCGGCATCTACCTCATCGAGGCGATCGTCGGCGACTCCCAAGAGCAGAACCCGGCGGTGTTCATCCAGTTCCGCGTGCTCGGAGACGTTGGCAACAGCATCTTTGTCAACGACATCGTCTGGCTGGCAGAGGAGGGGATCACCAGAGGGTGCAACCCACCACTCAACACCGAGTACTGCCCCACCCAGCTCGTCACACGTGAACAGATGGCGGCATTCCTGGTTCGGTTCCTTGACCTCACCGACGATGGTGGTGGCAACAAGTTCGTTGACGATGACACATCGATCTTCCAGGACGACATCGCCAAACTCGCCGCGGCCGGCATCACCAGAGGCTGCAACCCACCAGCCAACACCAACTTCTGCCCAACTCAAAGCGTGACCCGCGAGCAGATGGCCGCATTCCTGGTGCGTGCCCTCAACCTGACCGATGACGGTGGTGGCAACAAGTTTGTCGACGACGACGCCTCGATCTTCCAAGATGAGATCGCCAAACTCGCCGCGGCCGGCATCACCTTGGGCTGCAACCCACCAGCCAACACCAACTTCTGCCCAACACAAGACGTGACCCGTGGCCAAATGGCGGCCTTCCTCCGCAGAGCGGATGCCATCGTCAACCCGTAGGTTCATAGGACCTGGAACTGAATAGAGTTGGGCGCATGACCGCCCAACACAGTTGGACAGTGGGCGCCGGGTTGACCCGACGCTGGGACCGTCCGAAGAGGAGAACATGGGAAGTGTGAGTTCTGGGTACCGTCGACTTGCGATATCCATCGCGGTATTGGCGACGCTGCTTGTAGTCGTACCGGGAACCAGTCCCGCAGGTGCGGCGATAGAAGAAGTCAATTTCGTTGGGGCGACGTCGAGCACGCCTGAGGGATCAACCCCCTCCATCAAGGTGCAGTTGACCTACAGCGGCGCCCTCGCCGGCGATGTCACCGTCAATCTGGCGGCTTCTGCAACGGGCGCCGACCCTGCCGAGGCCGGCGACTACAGCCTTACCGGCTCCATCACGTTCTTGGCAGCCTCGGCCCCGCCCAGTGGCGCAACCATGGATGTCCCCCTCACGTTTACGGGCGATGCCATATTCGAGAACTCCGAAACCCTCCTACTGACCATCACCTCGGCGACCGGAGCGGTAGTAGGCGTCGACGACACCCACGTCGCCGAGATCTTTAATGATGATGAGGAACCAACGCTTCGGGTGTTCGACTCCACCGCAGACGAGGACACCGGGGCGATGCAATTCACGGTGACACGGACGGGAGAAACCGAGCTTGCTGCCACCGCGCTTGCCACCCCAACCGCCGCCACCGCCACCGCAGGAAGCGATTTCACGGCGACAGGCCACCCCATCAGCATTCCCCCCGGTGACGCATCGGCAAGCGACATTTTTACTGTGTCACTGGGCAACGACAACGTGTTCGAACTCACCGAAACCTTCAATGTCACCCTATCTGCGCTCGGAGCCGCCGCCACCGACGGAAGCGATCTCGACGGTGTGGGAACGATTCTCGACGATGAAGATCCGCCAACCGTTTCTGTGAACAATGTAAGCGTCAGCGAAGCGGCGGGGACCGCAACCTTTACCCTGACGAGACTGGGGCGAACCGCGGTCGCTGCCGAGGTCGATATCACAACCTCCGATGGCACCGCCACCGCCGGCGTTGATTTTGCTGGCCAGAACACAACGCTCAGCATTCCGGCAAGCAGCACCACAACCGGCTCGGAGACCCTGGTCGTCCCCATCGTCGATGATGACGTCGACGAACCCGACGAGACATACCTCGTGACGTTATCCAATCCAGTAGCCGCAACCGTTGTGACCGGTAGCGGAACCGGGACCATCATCGACAACGACGTCCCCGGACTTGATCTTGACCTCGGCAACGGCATCATCGCCTTGGAAGGCGGTGACCCCGACACCTTCGATGTGACGCTGACATCAGAGCCAATCGCCAACGTGACACTCAGCGCAGCAAGCACAGATGGGGAAACGGCAGTTACACCGAGCGACCTCACCTTCACCCCTAGCAACTGGGACACACCCCAATCATTCACTGTCATGGCTCTCGAAGACGGCATCGACGAGGACGATCCCCACAATGGTGTGATCAGGATCACAACAGGTTCGACTGATCCTGGGTTTGCTTCATTGCCTCCGAGCGATCTGATCGCAACCATTGGTGACGCCGATGCGCTGCTCGTGCAGATCGACGGACCATCGGTTGGGATACCCGGCAGCCCAGCCACATTCACGGCGACTGTCAACGCAGGCGCCACCGGCGACATCACATACGAATGGACCGCATTCCAAGGGGGTGAAGCTGTCGACAATGGCGACCAGAGCACCTTTCACTTCACCCCATCGGCTGGCGGTCCCTACATCGTCCAGGTCCTCGTGGGAGACTCGGAGGGACAGAACCCTGCCGAGTTCATCCCGTTCCGTGCCCTGTCCGATGTGAGCACCAGCGTCTTCGTCGATGACATTCTGTGGCTGGCCGAAGAACGCATCACCCAGGGCTGCAATCCACCGGACAATGACCAGTTCTGTCCCCGCGCCGTCGTCACGCGCGGCCAAATGGCTGCCTTCCTGGTCCGCTTCCTTGGGTTGGCAGACGATGGTGGTGGCAACGACTTCACCGACGACAACGACTCCATCTTCGAAGACGACATCGCCAAACTCGCAGCCGCAGGCATCACCAGAGGCTGCAACCCACCAGCCAACACCAACTACTGCCCCAACTCCCCCGTCACCCGAGAACAAATGGCGGCCTTCATCAACCGTGCCGCCAACCTGGAGACGGAATAGCCGCCAGCACGCTCGCGTCGTCCGTGTGCTTGGTTAGCCCCTAGCAAGTAACGACCGTGCCAAGCCCTGGGTTGGAAGCTAGGGTTGCACGGGAGGCAAAGGGAATGGCGGCAACGCTCAACAGATCGAGAGTCAACTGGCTAGCAATGGTGACGGCCGTCATCGTTCTTCTGGCCAGTGTGTCAGCGATAGTCTCAGCCAGAGCGGAGTCAGCGCCCGCCGATGATGACGATGATGAACCCAAGGTCACTCTCGAAATCAACGATGTCACGGTCGATGAGGCCTCAGATACCGCGACCTTCACGGTCACCCGCAGGGGCAAGTCGAACGAAGCAACGAGCGTCGACATTGCCACCTCAGGCATCGAAGCAATCGACGGTGTGGACTATGAGAGTCGCTCCATCACTCTCTCGATCCCCGGGCGCTCAAAGAGGACGGTGACGGAGACTTTCAAGGTCACCCTGCTCAATGACCAAATCGCTGAGCTCGATGAAACATTCGCCGTCACCCTCAGCAATCCAAAGAGAGCGACCATCGAGAAACGCGTCGGTATCGGCACCATCGTTGACAATGACACTGCCGGCATCGTCAACGATGACCAAGACGGCCTGCACGTCATCGAAGGCGACAACGCTGATGGATTCACCATCGCCCTCTCCTCGGAGCCCACAGCCGACGTCGTGATCAGCGTGTTGGGCGATGAGGACCAACTCACCTTGACACCTGGATTGCTGACATTCACCACAGAGACCTGGGCCGAGGCCCAAGATGTCAGCGTCACGGCGGTGGCGGACGGGATTGACGAGGACGACCCCCACTTCGCCTTGATATCGATCAACGGCCAGTCTGCGGACCCCCTCTACGACACAGTCGCGACACCGGACCTCGAGGCAACGATTGGCGATGCGGATGCCCTCCTCGTTTCCATCGATGGACCCACCGCAGGCGCACCCGGTCAGCCTGCCGTATTCTCCGCACTCGTCAATGCAGGCGGCTCCGGTACAATCGTCTACGAGTGGACAGTATTCGAGGAAGGCAACCCGACTACTACTGGGAATGGGTCAGTCTTTGAGTTCACTCCAACGCAAGGAGGCAGTCACATAATCCAGGCGATTCTCAGCGACGACCAAAGCCAAACTCCTGCAACGTTTCTCCTGTTCACCGCCTTGGCCGATGTGGCAACAAGCATCTTTGTCGAGGACATCGTGTGGCTCGCCGATGAGGGCATAACCAGAGGCTGCAACCCACCGGGCAATGACTTGTTCTGCCCCGAGACCGCGGTTACCCGCGGCCAAATGGCCGCATTTCTGGTTAGATTCCTCGGCCTCACCGATGATGGTGGCGGGAACACCTTCACCGACGACAACGACTCCGTCTTCGAAGATGACATCGCCAAACTGGCGGCGGCGGGAATCACCCAAGGATGCAACGCCGCAGGAACAGAGTTTTGCCCTGATCAGCAGGTGACCCGTGGTGAGATGGCCGCGTTCTTGGTCCGAACCTTGGGGCTGACAGGCGATGCGGGTAGCAACACCTTCATCGACGACGCCGATTCGGTGTTCCAGGACGATATCGCCAAACTATCGGCGGCTGGGATCACCGCTGGATGCAACGACGCAGGAACGCTGTTCTGTCCTGAAGGATCGGTTACCCGTGGCCAAATGGCCGCGTTCCTAAACCGCTCCAACGATCTCCCGTAAGAAACCCCACCAACATGCGCCTCGCAGCCGGCCACGCCGGCTGCCAAGGAACTGAGCTGAAAGCAGAGTCCCCGCGCACCGCAGCCGGCCACGCCGGCTGCCAAGGAACTCGGCGAAGCCGAGTTCCCGTTCCCAGCTATTTGGCGCCGAAACCGCTCAGCACAGTCCACATGGATCGACCCAGGATGTTGAGGTCAAGCCATGGCGACATGTGCTTTACGTAGTACAGGTCGTAGGTGAGTTTCTCAACCGTCTCGCGCTCGTTATCCGCATACCCGAAATTCACCTGCGCCCAACCCGTCACTCCGGGCCGCACCAGGTGTCGATAGCTATAGAACGGAATAGTGCTCTCAAACTGCTCGGTGAACACCGTTCGCTCCGGCCTTGGCCCAACCAGGCTCAGATCTCCCTTGAGCACGTTGAGCAACTGGGGAATCTCATCGACCCGGAACCGACGCAAGAGCTTGCCCATGTTGGTCAGCCGACTGTCATTCTCCGTCGCAAACTGGGGTCCGTCCTTCTCTGCGTTGAGGACCATGGTGCGGAACTTGTAAAGCATGAACTCTTCGCCGTCGCGCCCCACCCTCTTCTGCTTGTAGATGGCGGGCCCGGTCGAGTCCATACGCACCGCCACCCAAATCGAGCCGGCGAGGAGCAGCCAGAGCGGCGATGTGGCTACCACCAGCACGATGTCGATGGTTCGCTTGACCGCCGCATACTCGTTCCGACTGACCGGCGCTGACAGCTCCCAACCTTCGGCGAGATGGACCATGGGTAGGCGCCCTGTATAGGCCTCATAGACAGACGACAGCGCCCGCACCGGGTAGCCGGCGAGGTTCCATGACGACACGAATTGCGCCATACGATCCGACATCACCGGCCGCAGGTCGACAACCAAGGTGGTACCGACCAGAGGTTCAGCTGGTGGTTCGCCTGCAGGGTCGTGGACCTCGACGACATTGGTGTGCTCGGCGTCGCGCAGGTCCTCAACCAAGCCCTTTTCACCGGTAATGATCACAAGATCCTCAGCCCAGGGGCGCTGCCGCCGCAAGAACCGGTGGGTCAACGCACCCAGCAGCCAGATTCCGATTACTGAAGCAAGGTACGGGCGGGAGAAGTAGGGCCGACCCAGGACGATGCCCGTTGCGGTGAAAGCCGAAGCCACGGCAACGATCGAGAGAGCTCTCCCATAGGACGGTCGAGGCGCTCCCTGTGCCCACATGCGAACACTGGCGTACGAACCGAGCAATGCACCAACGACCAGAAACCCCAGCATCGGCCAGACACTCTGCCCGGGCCCTGTGGCCTGCCACGGCAACCACTCGCCAAAGACCAACGCTGACGCAACGAACAGGGCCAGGCCGAGCGCGACCAGATCCGAAGCAAGAGTTGAAAGAAGGAACTTCCTACGCATTAGCCATAGAGACTAACTGCCTGTAGCGATACGGTCACCCCACGCCTCCCAACATTTGGCTGACAGCCGAGCCGGCCGAATGCAAGCTAAGGTCCTCGAATGCCACAAGCGACGTTTACCCACCAAATCACCGCCGATGCGCCTGTTGAAACAGTGTGGAATAGCCTCCAGAAAGCAACAACGTGGGCGAACATCGGTCCGGTCGAGAACGTCACGGAGTCAGAGGTAGACGCTGACGGCCAACTCCTCTCGTTCAAGTGGTCGACCTCGGTGGCAACGAAACGCTACCCAGGCACCGCTGAGGTGGTTGCCAGCGAGCCCCAGGAACGAATGGTGCTCGATCTCGACGCTCGCGAGGTAGCCGGCAGTTTGGAGACTCAACTCGCCGCAAACGGTGATGGGACAACCATCGTCACGGTCACGCTCGAGGTGATCTCGCGCGGCACCATGTCCACTCTCTTCTTCCCGATGGTCCGCGAGACAATTGCCAACGGGCTACCGGCGCAAGTTGAGCAATTCGCGGAGTCGCTTGGCTAGTCGACCGAATGGTCAATCTCTTCGGCGGAACGCTGTTCAGCCGCCTTCATCTCCTCGGCAAGACGAAGGGCTTCCTCGCGACCGCCGGCGGAGGTCTCGGCCCGATCCGTCAACAACGTCACGGCATTGCCGAAGATCTGGAGAAACCCTCCGTGAATCCCGATCGTGGTGACTTCGCCTTCGGGGTCATGGATCTCAACGGGCCCTGTTGCCAGAGCGGCCATGGTGGCTTCGTGGTCGGCCAGAATCCCAATGTCGCCCTCGGTTGTGCGAGCCGAGATGAACTGAGCATCACCAGACCACACAATGGCCTCGGGAGTCACGACATCAACGCGGAAGAGCTTGTCAGCCATCAGTGCGTCGTTTCAGCAGGTGTTGTGAATCGGTGCACTACTCGTTCTCCATCTCCTTTGCCTTCTTCATGACATCGTCAGCTCCACCGACCATGTAGAAGGCCTGCTCTGGATACTGGTCGAGTTCGCCTTCAACCAGCATGGTGAAGGATTCGATCGTGTCTGCAAGCGGCGTGTTGACACCGGGCTGGCCGGTAAAGGCCTCGGCAACGAACATCGGTTGCGACAAGAACCTCTGGATGCGTCGGGCACGACCGACGATCAGTTTGTCTTCCTCTGACAGCTCATCAATACCGAGAATGGCGATGATGTCCTGAAGGTCCTGATAACGCTGCAGGATCTGCTGAACCTCTGTGGCAACGTTGTAGTGCTTCTCACCGACGATCTGCGGGTCAAGAGCGCGACTACCCGAGTCCAGCGGATCTACAGCTGGGTAGATACCCAGGGCGGTCAGCGGGCGGGACAGCACCGTTGTCGCATCAAGGTGGGCGAACGCAGTGTGCGGCGCCGGGTCGGTGATGTCGTCGGCAGGGACATAGATCGCTTGCAGGGACGTAATCGAACGACCCTTGAGCGATGTGATCCGCTCCTGCAACACACCCATTTCGCCGGCAAGCGTCGGCTGGTAACCGACCGCTGATGGCATGCGGCCGAGGAGTGTCGACACCTCAGAACCCGCTTGAGTGAAACGGAAGATATTGTCGACGAACAGCAACACGTCCTGACGCTGGACGTCGCGGAAGTACTCGGCCATCGTCAGCGCGGACAGGGCAACACGGAGACGCACCCCAGGCGGCTCGTCCATTTGGCCGAACACGAGTGCGGCCTTTTCGAGAACGCCTGACTCGCTCATCTCGAGAAAGAGGTCGTTGCCCTCACGGGTGCGCTCACCGACACCAGCAAACACGGAAACACCACCGTGCTGGGTGGCGACGCGATTGATCATCTCTTGGATAAGAACCGTCTTGCCGACGCCGGCACCACCGAACAGACCAATCTTCCCGCCTTCGAGGTAAGGGCTGATCAGGTCGAGAACCTTGATCCCAGTCTCAAAGACCTTCTTCTGCGGTTCGACATCTTCGTATTTCGGCGCTTCGCGGTGAATTGGCCACCAGTCGCCGGGGAAGTCCAGATCAGGAGCATCGAGGGCATCGCCCCACATGTTGAAGATGTGGCCGAGTGTCTGGTCGCCGACCGGTACGGTGATCTCAGCGCCGGTGTTGCGGACCGGAGCACCGCGCACAAGGCCGTCGGTTGGGGCGAGCGCGACCGCACGCACCGTGTTGTGGCCGATGTGCTGAGCAACCTCAAACTTGACGGTCCTCGACTCTCCGCCGATCTCGAAGTCAACTTCGAGTGCGTAGAGAATCTCCGGCATGGCGTCAATGGGGAACTCAACGTCGACGACCGGGCCGGCCACCTTGACGATCCGCCCCGTTGGAAGTGCGGTGGTTGTGGTCACTGTCTTTCCGTCCTTTATCTATCCGGCGGACAGCGCCTCAGCGCCGCCGACGATTTCAGATATCTCAGTAGTAATTTCAGCCTGTCGGGCCTGGTTCGCTTCACGGGTCAGCAGGCGAACGAGCTCTTCTGCATTCTCGGTCGCCGCCTTCATTGCCCTGCGCCGGGCAGCGTGCTCCGACGCGGACGCCTCGAGCAACATCCCAAATACCGTTCCTTCGAGGTATCGAGGCAGCAGCCGCGCCAGGATCGACTCTGCGTTTGGCTCGAATGTGTAGGCCACCGCAACATCGTCCTCACTCGCCTCGGGAGGTTCGATCGGGAGGATGGGCCACAGGACAGGTGTCTGTGTCATGGCCGAGGCATAGCGGGTCGTGAACACCTCGAAAGAGTCCACCTGCTCTGTCTCGTACGCCTCCAGCAGAGCGTTGCCGATCAGTCGGGCATCGCCGTATCCAGGGGTATCGGTGACGCCGAGCCAAGACTGCTCGATTGCGAACTTGCGGTACGCAAAGTAGGCGCGAGCCTTCTCCCCCACGACATAGAGACGCAACTGCTTGCCCTCTTCGTGGAGTTCGTGGATGCGCTGCTCCGCCATACGGATGATGTTGCTTGTGTAGCCGCCGGCAAGACCCCGGTCGGAGCTGACAATGACAACGCCTGCGGTCTTGATCGGACGTTGCTCCAACAAGGGGTGATTCGCACCTGCGCTTCCAGCACCGAGGTTTCGAATAACCTCGTTCATCTTGTCGGTGTAAGGCTGCGCCTCGGCAACCCGAACCCGTGCTTTCGCAATCCGTGAAGTCGCAATGAGCTCCATGGCACGTGTGATCTTCATCGTCGATTGGACGCTCTTGATCCGACGTCGGATTTGCCTTACTTCAGCAGAAGCCAAGTGCTAACCCTCTCTTGGTGGTTGGTGTGAAAGCAGCCGTGCAAGCTGCCCGTAGGGCAGCCGCTCGCTCCACCCCGAACGATTGGAGTCAACGATGGTTGCGAGCCAGAACAGGCGATTCACAGCAATCACCTCGATGCTTTGTACTCGGTAATCGCTGCCACCAGACCTTCAGCCGGAAGCTCGCCTGTATCGCGGATTTCGTTGAGCAGACCCGAGTAGCGGGCGCCAACAAACTCCAGGAGGCCGGCCTCAAAGGCGTGAACTTCGTCTTCAGGTACGTCATCAAAGTGACCTTCAGTCACCGCAAAGATCGATACAACCTGTTCCTGAACCGAAAGCGGTGCGAACTGGCCCTGCTTGAGGACCTCAACCACGCGCCGACCGCGGTCGAGTTGGGCGAGCGATGCCGCATCCAACTCCGAGCCGAACTCTGCGAATGCTTCCAACTCACGGAACTGAGCGAGATTGAGACGCAGCGGCCCCGCGACCTTCTTCATCGCCTTCACCTGAGCCGCCCCACCCACACGAGACACCGAGATACCGGCGTTGATCGCCGGTCGGATACCGGAGTAGAACAGATCTGATTCGAGGAAGATCTGGCCGTCGGTAATCGAGATCACGTTGGTCGGGATGTACGCCGAGACGTCATTGCCTTTGGTTTCGATGACCGGTAGACCGGTCAGGGAACCCCCGCCCAGTTCATCGCTGAGCTTGGCACAACGCTCCAACAATCGGCTGTGAAGGTAGAAGACATCGCCCGGGTATGCCTCACGGCCAGGAGGACGCCGCAACAACAGTGATATCTCTCTGTAGGCAACGGCCTGCTTTGACAGATCGTCGAAAATCACAAGAGCGTGCTCGCCGTTGTACATCCAGTACTGGCCAATGGCGGAACCTGCGTACGGCGCATACATCTGCAGCGCCGCTGCAGACGATGCCGGGGCGGCCACGACGACTGTGTAGTCCATGGCGCCGCCCTGCTCGAGAGCGTCCGCAACCTCAGCAACGGTCGAAGCCTTCTGCCCGATCGCAACGTAGATGCACTTAACCCCGAGACCCTTCTGGTTCAGAATGGTGTCGATCAGAATGGCTGTCTTGCCGGTCTGACGGTCACCAATGATCAGCTGACGCTGACCACGTCCGATCGGAGTCATGGCGTCAATGGCCTTGATACCGGTCTGCAACGGTTCCGACACAGGCTGCCGCTCGACAACCGATGGGGCCTGGGTCTCAAGCAACCGTGTCTCGGTGAACTCGATCGGTCCCTTGCCGTCGATTGGATTGCCCAACGGGTCAATCACGCGACCGAGCAAACCGTCGCCAACGGGAATCGACAGGACGCGCCCGGTAGAACGCACCTCCGCACCCTCTTCGATCTTGGAGGCGTCACCCATGATGACGCAGCCGATTGAGTCTTCGTCGAGGTTGAGAGCCACACCGGTGAGACCACCGGGGAATTCCAACAACTCGGATGTCATGACATTCGGAAGACCCACAACCCGGGCAACGCCGTCACCGACTGACTCTACGTAGCCGACGGTCTCGGCCTCCACTGAGGGAGACCAATCCGCAAGGTTGCGCCGGAGTGCACCGGTGATGTCTTCGGGAGTCAGGGTTAGATCAGCCATTCGCTATGCCCATGCCTCTCGCAATTCCAGGAGCCGGTTTCGTACCGACCCATCAAACAAAGTGTCTTCAACTTGGGCAACGAGCCCACCAACCACCGTAGGATCGATGACGACATGCAGTTGTACTGCCTTGCCGGTCACCTCAGCCAGCTTGGCCTCGAGACGACTCTGGGTCGCCTCATCAAGCTCCATGACGCTGCGTACCTCTGCAACGACATGACCCTCGGCCTCAGCGGCGAGGTCCATCATGCGTCGTGAGATCGCACCAAAATCATTGATCCGGTTGACACCGACAAGCATGTTGACGAGGGACACAGTGACACCCGAGGCTCGCTTGCCAATGAGATCGCCGACGATGTCCTGCTTCTTCTCGAACGGAATCGACGGGTTAGCCAGAGTTCCTTGGAGCTCTTCGGACTCGCCAAAGGCCTGGGCGACACGGAACAGTTCGTCCGACAGACGATCCGCATCACCTTCAGCGGCGGTGACGTCAAGCAAAGCTCGGGCGTAGCCATCGATGTGGTTGGTTTCCATCATCAGCCCTCGGAGCCGAGTTCGTCGATGAACTGGTCGACAAGACCCTGCTGCGCATCTCGGTCCAGGTTCTGACCGACGAGCTTCTCGGCGACGTCGATGGACAGGCCGGCGACCTCACGGCGCATCGAGGTCATCGCACGCTCCCGCTCGGACTCGAGTTCCTGCTGCGCACGCACCTTGATTTCCTCAGCTTCGGTCTCAGCGCGGTCGACAATATCGGCCCGAGCAGACTCGCCTGCCTGGCGAGCGTCCTCGACGATCCGGGTTGCTTCTTCGCGGGCACCGGACAAACGCGAGGCGTAGTCCTCTTTGAGTGACGCCGCTTGTGCCTTCTCGGCCTGCGCTGCTTCCAGGTCTGCCTTGATCACCTTTTGCCGGTTCTCGAGCATTTCGTTGAGAGCCGGACCGGCGACCTTCCAGATGAAGCCGAACACAACGACGAACGCAATGATGCCAACAATTATCTCGTTGACATCGCGCGGCAACAACAGGTCGATACCTGATGTCTCGTCGGCTGCGTGCTCAGCGTCCTCGGCGGCGAGGAGCAAAGGCGAATACAAATTCACAGTTTGCTCCTATGCCAGGAAGAAGAGGACGAACCCGATAAGGGCTAGCGCCTCGGTAAAGGCGATACCCAAGAACATCGTGGTACGCACCATGCCGGCGGCTTCCGGTTGACGGGCCATTGCCTGGACCGCATTACCAGCGACGATGCCGATACCGACACCGGGTCCAATTGCGGCTAGGCCATACCCAATTAGGGCGAGTGAGCCACTGATGTCTCCGGATAGTCCGGCGACTTCCTGTGCCACAACCTGCACTGCGAGGAGTGCCTCCATATCGCTGTTTCCTTTCTCTGTCGGACGACTACGAAACTAGTGCTCGGGGTGTACGGCTGTTTGGACGTACACCGCAGAGAGCAAGGTGAAAATGTATGCCTGAAGAATGGCGACGATGATCTCGAATGCGTAGATCCCGAGACCAACGACCAACCAACCCACTCCGATCGGAATCTTGGCGAGGCCGCCCTGAGCGGAGATAAAGATCCATCCTGATACCAGGAGGAGCGTCAGCATCACGTGACCGGCTACCAGGTTGGCAAAAAGCCGGACCGCGAGGCTGAAGGGACGCACCAAGAAGGTCGAGACAAGCTCGATGATGCCGACCAGCGGCTTGAGTGCGACAGGCACGCCAGGCGGCCATGCAATGTCCTTCACGTAGGTGAAGCCCTGCTCCTTGAAGCCAGATACCACGAAGATGACCCAGGTAAGCAGCGAGAGAACCGCCGGGATGACCCACATGCGGGCGGTGACCGGGAAGTTGATCAGGGGCATCACTTCGAAGAGATTGCCGACGAGGACAAACATAAATATCGAGAGAAGCCACGGGAAGTAGCGGAGGCCGAGTTCCGGACCGATGATCCCTACCGCGATCTCGTCACGAACAAAGAGAACGAGCGACTCGATTGCTGCCCCAAACTTGCTCGGGACAAGACGCTTCTTGTTCCGCACGATGCCGAAATAGAGCAAACCGATCACGATGACGGCGACCAGCCCCGTTAGCACCATCGTACGGTTCACACCGTGGAAGAAAGGGTTCTCGAAGAGTTCATTGACACTCTCCGGCACACAAATGATCTCGTCAGCGGTGTTACATTCACCGGACGCGAGGATCAGCTCCACTCCAACTCCTTTGTTTCACCCCGTGTCACAGCCACGGTCTCCCAAGACAACAACACTAGGTAGCTCACAACAGCTGAGATTCCCATAGCCAGCCGGTCCACTTCAATTACCTGTGCGGTAACCAACATCACCAACATAATGAGGGTCAACCGCAGGAAAAAACCGACCAGCGCGGCGGCATGATAGAGCTTCAGCGAGACGGCTGCAGCCTTTGACAACATAAAGCCGGCCAGAACAAAGTTTCCGGCAACAATTGCCAACCCAATCGCGGCCGATAGAGCGCCAAGTCCACCTCGAAAAAGCCAAAAGATGAGGATGAGAGGTGGGGCAACCCAAACAGCACGGCGCGCCGTTGCAACACCGATTATTGCCTCGATATCCCGCGGCCCCGGAGCCGCCTCGTAGCCGGTGGCGACGTTGGTGTCAGGTTCCACGTCTGCGTTCCTTCGCTTGTTCTTCCAAGACGGCGGAAAGCCTCCACAGCTTGTAGAAGCCACTCCCAAAACCCGCCACGATGCCGATGACCGTGAACACCGGGTTCGTGCCCAACCACCAGTCGAGACCCAGCCCGAGCAGTAGCCCTGCAACAACCGATGAAATCATATCGACGCCGGTCGAGTAGCCGCCCGTCATAGACTGATCAGGAGCGAGGTTACTCCGCCCGCTTCCATTTGAATCGTCGCTCATTCTGGTTTCACCAGGTCAGTCTTGTGAAGGCGTTCACAAGATCGGGCGCCACTGTACCCACAAGGGTTTCGCACCCGCAACCCTAATCCTGAGTCAACACCCTCTAGACGTGACCGGCGAACGCTGCGGGATAGGGAGGAAAGGCGTCGGCGAGCTCGTGGACCTGTTCGGTGTAGAGGTTCACCGAGTAGGGATCGATGCGCTTGCGCAGCAGCTCAACAATGAGCTTGCCGAGCAATACCATTTGCTCCTGCATCATTCCTGCCGATGTCACCGAGGGAGTCCCCATCCGGAGCCCGCTGGTGATGAACGGCGAGCGTGGATCGAAGGGGATCGAGTTGCGATTCAGCGTCACTCCATGAGCGTCGAGGAACTGGGACGCTTCTTTACCGGTCAACTCTGTGTCGATACTGCGCAGATCTACGAGGAACATGTGGTTCTCGGTTCCCCCGCTGATGACGCGCAACCCCTCGTCGTCCATTGCCCCGGCCAGAACCTTGGCGTTGCGCACGATCTGGTTGGAGTAGGTCTTGAACTCGGCTTGCGACGCCTGCCCGAAGCAAAGGGCCTTTGCCGCTATCTGGCTGTTGATGGCGCCGCCCTGAGAGAACGGGAACACTGCTTTGTCGATTGCCTTGGCAAACTTCTCTTTGCTGAGGATGAGCCCGCCGCGCGGCCCTCGCAAAGCCTTGTGAGTTGTCGCGGTGACGATATCTGCATGCGGAACCGGATTCGGGTGGGCACTTCCGGCGATCAATCCAATGATGTGAGCCGCATCAACGAGGAAGACCGCTCCGACCTCATCAGCGATCTCACGGAATGCCGACCAATCGATGAACTGTGAGTACGCCGAATATCCGGCAACAATCATCTTCGGTCGATGCTGGTTGGCCAGCTGGCGCACCTCGTCGATATTGATCTGCTCGGTTTCCTTGTCAACGCCGTACGCAACGAAGTTGAACAGGTTCCCCGAGAAGTTGACAGGGGAGCCGTGGGTGAGGTGACCGCCCTGATCGAGGGACATACCCAAGATGGTGTCCCCCGGCTCGAGGACCGCCATATAGGCAGCCATGTTGGCTTGCGAACCACTGTGGGGTTGCACATTGGCGTGCTCTGCAGAGAGGAGTCGCTTGGCACGATCGATGGCGAGGTTCTCGATCTCGTCGATTACCTGGCAGCCCTCGTAATAGCGGCGTTCTGGGTATCCCTCCGAATACTTGTTGGACAGCACCGAACCAGAGGCCTGCATCATGGAGTAGGAAATGTAATTCTCGGATGCAATCAGATGAATCTGCGATCGTTGCCGATCGACTTCCTTCTTGATCAGCCCCGAGAGCTGTGGATCGACCTCTTCGATTGGGCGCATGTCCGACATTCGCTGGTTTCCTTCGCATGGCGTACTCGAAAGCGAGGGTAGCAGTGACCTGCCAAATCAAGGGTCAGACGGTGCGTCCGGAAGCTGAGCAACCATCGACCAAAACGAGTTTGGTCCCCACCGCGTGAGCGGGAACTCCTCCAGATGTTGCATCTCGAGGCCGGCGGCTTGTAGATATTCCGGGTACTCGCGGATGGGACGCAGATACGCCAAACCAATTAGCCAATACAGCCCGTTGCCGACAGCCTTGTGAGTCTTCTGTACCACCCGACGCCAGCCCGTACCCCGCTGTGGTGCCCAGTCGGCGATCATCAGCTTCCCCCCAGGTTTGAGCAGGCCAACCAAATGGTCCATCACTCCGACCATCTCGCCCTCGGTGTCGAACGAGGTGAAGAAGTAGTTGGCAGCGACCGCGTCATAGGATCCGTCTGCAGCAACGTCATTGACATCGGCATGGATGTACTCCGCAGTGAACCCTTCGGCCTCGATCCGACGTTGCGCCCGCTGCAACATCTTCGATGCGGTATCAACGCAGGTCACGGCGGCACCGGCTTGAGCAGCCAGCATTGCATCCTCGCCGGCGCCGGCTCCGGCATACAGGACCTTGTCGCCGGGCTTCAGATACTGCACCTGCCACGCTTTTGACTTCCCGATCCGACCCAGGGAATACCATCCGGCGGTTGTCTCGTACAGCCAAGCGACCAAGTTGTAGCTGCGAAGTGTGGATGTCACAGGTTCCCTCCGGCTAGCTATACGTCACGAACCGGACCGTCGCGCAGAACGAGCGGTGATGGCTCCGTCAGATCGATGATCGTTGACGCCTGCCCGCCTCTGGCCTTCCCTTCTAGGTACACCGCGACTGCGTCACCGAAGAGGTCCCTTGCATCAAGATCGTTGAGTACCGACTCATTCCCTGCGAGATTGGCGGAAGTCACCGCAAGCGGTCCGTACTGCTCGAGGAGTTCCAGAGCAACGGGGTGGTCAGGGCAACGCAGACCGACTGTCCGCCTGCCGGCGTGGCCAAGCCAGCTGGGGGCGGATGGCAGACGGGGTAGAACCAGGGTGAGCGCACCCGGCCAGTGCAGATCGGCCAGATCGAGGGCACGATCGGAGAGTTCGGCGATCGTCATACCCTGCTCTAGCGAGGCGACGAGGATGGCCAGTGGCTTGTTCGCTGGTCGACCTTTCAGGTCAAAGATGGCGTTCAGGGCGTCTTCCCGAAACGGATCTGTTGCCAGGCCGTAGAGAGTGTCCGTCGGCACACCGACTATCTCACCATTCCTGAGTGCAGCAACCGCTTGCTCGATCGACATATTTGCTCCCTTTTACGGCTCAGTCTCAAGTTAGTGCACATCGGAGGCCATTGGTGCGCTTCCGACGACGAATCGGTCGCGACCTGTCAAATCTTCCTCGATTCTTGGCGAATAGCCGGAGAAGAGATCTAGACACGCAAGCCCTTGGGTCTCCCCGATTTCGCAAATGATGGCTGCCCCGGGTCGCAGCCAATCCGCTGCCCCGACCGCGATGCGATTCAGGATCCCGAGACCGTCAGTGTCGGCAACCAGGGCCTCCATCGGCTCGTGTTCGCGCACTTCAGCAGCCAAGCCTTCGTATTCGGATCTTGCGACATACGGTGGGTTTGAGACGATGAGGTCGACCTCCCCGCGCAGAGAAGTTGGAAGCGGATCGAGGAGATCGCCGATCAGGAAGTCGACCGCAAGACCGAGTCGGGCCGCGTTCTCACGAGCGAGGTCAAGGGCATCGCAAGAAAGATCGCAACCGATGACGATTGAATCTGGCCGTATCCATTTCATGGCCAACGCCAGATTGCCACTGCCAGTGCCGACATCAATGATCGTGGGCTCGTCGAGGCCCTTGACTAGATCTACCGCAAGCTCCCAGAGCCGTTCTGTTTCAGGGCGTGGGATGAGCGCTCGCGAGTCGATATGAAGTTCGAGAGGGCCAAACTGGACGGTCTCCTCGATGTATTGCAGCGGCTCGCCGCCGCGGCGTCTCTCCACATAGCCTTCGAAGCGACCTGCGACCTCTGCGGTCACATCTGGATCACCTACCGGCCACGAAGCACCCTCGTCGACCGCTAGTAGCAACAACCTGAGGGCCTCATGGTCCGCAACATCAGGGACTTGTGCCATTAGCTCTGAAACCTTCTTCTCCATATAGTGTCGAAACATAGACCCTTTGGGTATGCGTGACCGGGTGGGCTGCTGCCCGGTCCTGTGCATTCTGAGGCGCAACAGAAGAAGACCCTAGGTGGAGCAGGGGAACATACCCTGTCTTGGGTAGACATAAGGAAGGCAAGATGAAGTCGAAATACGAGCGGTTTGTCAAGCTCACCGAACGGATAATGCAGGAGGCTGTTGACAATCGCATCGCCCGGTTGCAGACGGAGGACGAGCGATTTGATGGGCCCACAATGACGGTGGAAGGGACCAAACTGATTGACTTCGGTTCGTGCTCCTATCTGGGTCTCAATCGTGACGAGCGCCTCAAGGCTGCGGCACAGGATGCTGTCGACCGTTACGGACCCAACTACTCGTCTTCCACCGTCTATACCTCCCTCGGCTTGAATGGTGAGCTTGAAGACAGGCTGTCTCGGATCTTTGGTGCGCCTTCGCTGGTCGCCCCAACAACGACCCTCGCCCACCTCGGGACATTGCCGGTTTTGGCGTTTCCGGGTGATCTCGTTCTCCTCGATCAGAACGCCCACGCCACCTTGCACCTGACGGCCGACGTTCTGCGCGGCAGGGGTGTGCAAATCGAGACCGTCGCACATAACGATGTGACCGCGCTCCGGGATCGACTCGAAACGGCAGCCAACGACTATGCGAGGATCTGGTACGTCGCTGACGGTCTCTACTCCATGTTCGGCGACTTTGCGCCTGCTGCCGAGATCGCACCGCTCCTCGACGAGTTCCCCAACCTTCACGTCTACTACGACGACGCCCACTCGGTTGGCTGGCTTGGTCATCACGGCCGCGGCCATATTTTGAACGAGGTTTCTTGGCACCCGCGGATGGTCATCGCTGCCGGATTGGCCAAGTCGTTTGGGGCTCACGGTGCGGTGTTGGCCTTTGGTACCGAGGAGATGCGGCGACGCGTCCTCCTTTGCGGTTCAACCTTCACTTTCTCCGGACCGGTTCAGGTTGCATCGCTCGGTGCGGCTATCGCGTCGGCGGACATTCATCTCTCCGATGAGTTGGCGACACGACAGGGCCGTCTGAGTGAGCAAATCGACTTGGTTCGCTCGCTACTGGAGGCCCACAACCTTCCCGTGGTAAGCCTCGATCACTCTCCGATCTGGTTTGTGAGGATTGGACCCACGGATGCGACCACCGATGTCATCCGGGGGCTTATGGATGACGGCTTCTACACCAACCCGGCGTCGTACCCAGCCTTGCCCTTGGGCTCAGCCGGGGTCCGCTTCACACACACCTTGTATCACTCCGACCAGGACCTCGAGGCATTGATAGGGGCTATCGCACGCCGTGTCGCCCTCGTTGGCAAGGACGACGGGGTCATCGATCTGACGGACACGGCCATGGCCCAAGAAGCTTCTGCCACAACCGAACTAATCGAGTCGAATACCTAACTAATCGGCGTTGCCTACCGATAGTGGTAGGAGAATGTCTTGGATCCGTTTTGAACGTAGGCAAACGGTTGCTCCGGTGATACTGAATTGGCCGGTGCGATGTGTCCTTGCGCTGCTCATGGCGGCGATGGTTTCGACCATGTTCCTCGACGAAACTGCCGCTGCCGCGGTGATGACGATTTCAACCGTTATCGGCTTGGCAACTGCAAGCCGCCTGTTCATTGTGCGATCTCGAGGTCTGCCACCCAATGAGAGACATGCATGGACCCTGTTCGGGGCGGGCACCGGGATTGCTGCTGGTGGCCTCATCAGTTTTGTCATTGCATGGTCCATCTCGAACGACGTAGCCGTTTTCGGCCCAACCGACACTATCTGGCTTGTCGGATACGCATTGGTTCTCGGAGGCCTTGCCCGCTTGCCTCACGCAGCGGGCAGCAACTGGCAACGGATTCGCCTCTTCATCGATGGCGTGATCGGTGCAATCGCGGTCGGTGCGCTGCTTTGGAACTTGACGATCAGGGATCTCACCACAAGGCTCGGCGAAATCGAATTAGTCCAAGGCATTGTTGCCTCGGCTTTCGTGTTGCTGGACACGGCAGCACTCGTGGTCCTGATGATCGTGTTGGTAAGACGGAGCACGTACCGGTTCGATCCTCGCCTAGTTCTTATCGCTACGGCCGTTGTTGCACAGGGATTCGCCGACTACTCGTTCCTGACGTCTGGTGTTGGGCGAAGCTTCACCGATGCCGAACCTCTTTATCCGATGAGCGTTCTCGCCGTTACGATGTTCGTCGCCGCGGGCGCCATGGTTGGTCGCCAGGCTGAGGAGTATGAGTACGCGGACCAAAACAAGACACCGTGGTGGGTTCTGATCGTCCCCTACGGTTTTGCTGCAGCACTGGTCGTTGTCATGCTCCTGCGTTTCCCCGTTGACCCCCTGACCAACGGAAGCGGGGGGCTGCTGTACGCGACAGTTGTGGTGTTCGCCCTGGTGATCGCAAGACAGGCCGTATCGATCCGGGAGAACCAGCGGCTCGTTGAGGATCAACGCACGGCGCTGGTGTCGTCAATATCTCACGAGCTCCGAACCCCTTTGACCTCGGTGGTCGGCTTCCTGGATCTACTCGACGGAGATTCCCTGGCCAACGATGACGAGCGTCGCGAGATAACGACGGTCGTCAACCACCAAGCTCAATACCTGGGCCGTATCGTCACTGACCTCATCATGCTCGCATCTGGGGTGATCACAAGCATGGAACTCGAGGTCAAGGCCACCCCCGTCGATAGTCTCGTCTGGTCGGCAGTCAATACTGCCGCACTAGATCCGTCAGTGGTCCGGGTAGAAACCGACCGACACGTAACAGCGTACCTCGACCAGGGACGGATGGAGCAGGCAATCGCCAGTCTTCTCGGCAACGCTACTCGCTACGGTGGCGAAAAGGTCACAGTCATCGCTCGCCAACATGCGGGCGATCTCACTGTCGAGGTGCATGACGACGGACCCGGCGTGCCTCGCAAATACGAACTCATGATCTGGGAGAAGTTCGAGCGCGGGCACAATCGCCTCAACGCAACAGTGCCCGGATCCGGTATCGGCCTCGCCGTAACCAACGCCATCGCAAAGGCGCATGGCGGCTCCGCAGGCTATCGGCGATCGGAGCGACTAGGTGGCGCTTGCTTCTGGATCCGGCTCCCGGGCCGAGCAAATGAGGACCGCCCCACCACTAGCGACGCGGGAACAACGTTCAGCGTCGTTGAGGACAACGCCCAATCCGCCTAGGCCTCAGGGGCACCCAAGCTTTCGGCAGCGGCATGAGCGATCAACGCATCGTGGAATTCGTCGAGACCACCGTCGAGGATCTCGGGTAGCGAGTGGAGCGTGAGGCCGACCCGGTGATCGGTCACGCGGTTCTCCTTGAAGTTGTAGGTTCGAATCTTCTCCGACCGCTCCCCCGAACCAACCTGAGAGCGACGCGCAGACGCCTGCTCACCCTGCTGTTCGGCAAGCTGTTGCTGGTACAGCCGCGCCCGTAGCACCCGCATTGCCTTGATCTTGTTCTGCAACTGCGACTTCTCGTCTTGGCAGGTGACGACCACACCGGTCGGTATGTGGGTGATGCGCACCGCGGAGTCCGTTGTATTCACCGACTGACCTCCGGGCCCGGTGGAGCGGAACGTATCGACGGTGATGTCGTTCTCGTGGATCTCGATCTCGACGTCCTTTACCTCGGGCAGCACGGCGACCGTGGCGATCGAGGTGTGGATCCTGCCCTGCGATTCGGTCTTGGGAACACGCTGGACGCGGTGCGGACCCGCTTCGAACTTGAGCCGAGAGAACGCACCCTTGCCCTTGACAGAAAAGGTGGCGTCCTTGAGCCCGCCGCCGCCGGTGATCGAGGTGTTGATCGGCTCGCTCTTCCATCCGTGTCGTTCCGCAAACCGCTCATACATCCGGTAGAGATCGGCTCCCCACAAGGCCGCCTCATCTCCCCCAACCGCAGCACGGATTTCTACAATCACGTCTTTGTCGTCATCGGGATCCTTCGGAACAAGCATGACGCGCAAACTTGTTTCGAGCGGCTCCAGCTGGCTCCGTTGCTCAGTCGCGACTCCCTCGAGGTACTCCCTCATCTCGGCATCTTGCTCACCGGCCGCCATTTCAACGGCTTCTTCCATCTCGGAGGACGCTTGCTGGTAGGCACGGAAGGCTTCGATCACCGGTCGCAGCTCTGCGTGGCGGATCGAGACGTCGCGATAACGATCCTGGTCCGACAACACTGCCGGATCGGACATCTCTTCGATGGTCGTCGCAAAGTGCCCTTCGAGCTCCTCGAGCTTGTGGAGAAGGCTCTCATCCATCGGTCTGAACTTCTCTCTCGGCCGCAAGCGCGGCTGCCACAATCGGGCCCCGCTCTTCAACGCCGGCGACTTCCTCTTCGGACAAGGCGGCCAGCAGACTGGCGACAGCCACTTCGACCATGTCGTCCGATGGCTCTTTGGTAGTGATGCGCTGTAGCCAGATCCCGGGCCGGTTGGCCCACGACATCCACCGACTGTTCGCCCCCAGTTTCAGCACCTCGTACGACAGACCGGCGATCACCGGAATGAGAACGACGCGGGCTAGTACCTGCCAGGCAAAGGCCAGTGGGGCGAGCGTCAGGAACACAAAGAAGGCCACCATGCCGACAATCAAGATGAAAGAGGTGCCGCAGCGTGGATGACGCGGGCTGTAGACCTGAATAGACTCGACAGTGAGTGGGTCGCCCGCTTCGTACGCATGGATCGTCTTGTGCTCGGCGCCGTGGTATTGAAACACACGCCTGATTTCTTTTGACCGGGATATCGCCCATATGTAGAGGACGATCAGCCCGATACGAAGCACACCATCAATTACCACGAACGCAATTGAGGTGTCTGAGATGTACGTCTTCAGATAGTTGGCGGCAAACGCCGGCAGGAAAATGAACAGACCGAGCGCAACGACAACAGCCAAGATCATCGTGCCAACTACTTGGCCTTTGCTGAGCTCGTCCTCTTCCTCAGCCCCGGATTGCACCGCCGACCACGACAGTGCTCGGAAACCCAACGAGAGCGATTCCGCAAGCACTAGGACTCCGCGGATGAATGGCACACGCCGCAGTTTCGACTTGCCGGTCAAGTTGGGCAGCTCGTTGCGCTGGGTGATGATGCTTCCGTCGGGCCGGCGACAGGCGACAGCCCATCGAGTCGGGGCGCGCATCATCACGCCTTCCATAACAGCTTGGCCGCCGACGGTGGCTCCGGGTGAGCGGCTCACCTACTTGTCAGAAGCGGCGGCGTCCTCAGCCTTGCGCTCGGTTTCAACGCCAACTTTGGCGTAACGACGACGGAAGCGCTCAACACGGCCACCGGAGTCAACAAGAATCTGCTTGCCGGTGTAGAACGGGTGGCTGTTGCTCGAGATCTCGAGCTTTGCCAGCGGATAGGTGTTGCCGTCTTCCCATTCGATCGTCTCATCGGTTTGGATGGTCGACCGGGTGAGAAAAGCAAAGTCGGAGGACGTGTCTTGGTACACGACCGGCCGGTAATTTGGATGAAGATCGGGTTTCACTGCTCTAGCTCCTGGTTCTCATGCAGCATGTGACTCTACTACTGACCGCTCTTCGCTATGTCAGCGAGGAACGTGGCGTTGGACTTGGTGTTCTTGAGACGGTCGATGAGAAGTTCCAGAGCCGCACCTGGTTCGAGCGCCATCAGCACTCTGCGCAGCTTCCACACCTCGGTCAGCTCGTCCGGCTGGAACAGGAGTTCCTCGCGGCGGGTGCCAGAAGCCTCAATGTCGATAGCCGGATAGATTCGCTTGTCAGCGAGCTTCCGATCGAGACGAAGCTCCATGTTTCCAGTGCCCTTGAACTCTTCGAAGATAACCTCGTCCATACGAGAGCCGGTCTCGACGAGCGCAGTTCCGAGGATGGTCAGGCTGCCGCCCTCCTCGATGTTGCGTGCCGCACCAAAGAATCGCTTTGGCGGATACAACGCAGTGGAGTCAACACCACCGGACAGAATTCGTCCGGATGCCGGGGTCGCCAGGTTGTGAGCTCTGGCGAGCCTGGTGATGGAATCGAGCAGCACGACAACGTCTTGCCCCATCTCGACCAAGCGCTTGGCGCGCTCGATGGCCAGCTCTGACACCTGCGTGTGCTCCTCAGCAGGGCGATCAAAGGTGGAGAAGATGACTTCGCCACGCACTGAACGTTGCATGTCGGTGACTTCCTCCGGTCGCTCATCGACCAGGACAACCATCAGGTGACACTCAGGGTTGTTCTTAACAATCGAGTTGGCCAGTTCCTTCAGAACGGTCGTCTTGCCTGCCTTTGGCGGTGACACGATGAGGCCACGCTGACCCTTGCCGATAGGGGCAATGAGGTCCACGATCCTGGTGAGGATGTTCTTGGCGTCACCTTCAACCTCGAGAGGCAGCCGCACGTCGGGAAACAGCGGCGTCAGGCTGGCGAACTTGGGGCGAGCCTCGGCTGCGTCCGGTTCGAGCTCATTGATCTTGAGCGGTCGGACGAGGGCCGGGAACTTCTCCTGAGCGCGGGCCGGGCGAACAGGGCCTTCGACGATGTCACCCTTGCGGAGTCTGTTCTTACGGATCTGGTTGGCAGGAACGTATACGTCCTGCTCGCTCGGCAGGTAGCCACCGCAGCGCAGGAATCCGTAGCCCTCGGGCAGAATATCGAGAATGCCGGTACGTACTTCGAGCTCTGATTCGTCGATCGGCTCCTGGTTACGTCGCTTGTTGCGACGCCGGCGGTTGCGGTTGCCGTCTTGGCCGTCCTGGCCTCCGCCTTGCCGGTCACGTCCGCCTTGGCGGTCGCGACCACCCTGACGACCATCACCGTTGCTCTGTTCTGAGCCTTTGCTGGTTCTCTTGGGCTTCTCGTCGGTCTTGACGGACGCCACTTCTTCTTCTGGTGGAAGCTCAGGGAGCATCTTCTCATCAAACTTGTCTGACCCGACGATGGCCGTGATCAGCTTGGTCTTTTGAAGCCCGTCGTGGTCCACGTCAATGGAACCGGCCATGTCGCGCAGGGCTTCTAGTCCCAGCTCTTGGAGTCTGGCTCGGGTGGTGGTCATGGGCAGTGTTGTCCCTTCCGACGAGGTTTGGCAAAGAATGCCTGTGGTATCTCCGTCCCGAAGAAGCGGTGGTCCCCTCAAGAGATTCAGAACACGCTTTCGGCGCAGCGAGCTGCACAGGGAGAAAGGTGGAAACGGATATCGATCCGGGGAGTAGTTTACCGTCGCCAGCCGTCGACGCAAGCGCAACTAGCTTTTTGCTACCAACCGAGCTGTTCCAGAACAGCATCGAGATGCGGTCGCACCACTTCTAGCTCTTGGAATCCTTCGGCAGCTGTGTCGGGATCCTTGAGTCCGTGACCGGTCAAAGTACAGACGATCTGACCTTGCGGGAGCTCGTCGCGGAACTTGAGGATTCCGGCAACCGAGGCCGCAGACGCGGGTTCGCAAAAGACACCTTCGCTGGAGGCAAGCAGCCGATAGGCGGCGAGAATCTCATCATCGGTCACAGCCTCGATCCGGCCGCCGGATTCATCGCGCGCCGCGATGGCTGAGTCCCAAGACGCTGGGTTTCCAATCCTGATCGCGGTCGCAATGGTCTCGGGCTCGTCGAAGATCTCACCAGAAACCAACGGTGCGGCACCTGCCGCCTGGAATCCCCACATGTGAGGTGCGTGGCCCTCGGCGGTGTAGCCGCTCCAGTATGCAGTGATGTTGCCGGCATTCCCAACAGGGAGAGCGTGAATGGTGGGGGCCGCGCCAAGAGCAGCAGTGATCTCCCAGGCAGCCGATTGCTGACCCTCGATGCGGAAGGGGTTGATCGAATTGACGAGGGCCACGTCGTGACTGGAGGTCAGCTCGAGGACAAGAGCGAGGGCGTCGTCGAAGTTGCCATCGATCGCGACGATGTCGGCACCGTGGCCGACCGCCTGCGCCAGCTTGCCCCTCGCAATCTTGCCGGCAGGGAGAACCACGATGGCGCGCATCCCGGCGCGCGCCGCATAGGCGGCCGCCGAGGCCGAAGTATTTCCGGTTGAGGCGCAGGCAACGGCTTTGGCTCCCGATTCGAGCGCCTTGGAAACAGCCATTGTCATCCCGCGGTCCTTGAATGATCCTGTTGGGTTGGCGCCGTCATACTTCAGATAGACCGGGCGCTCGACGATCTCAGAAATCGCTTTCGCCTCGATCAGTGGAGTGTTGCCTTCAAGGAGCGTGATGACGGGCGTGACCGCAGAGACGCTGAGACGATCCCGAAACTGCTCGATAACCCCTGGCCAGGTCATGCTTCCTCACTCTCCACTCGAATCGCCGCGGCCACCGCGTGGACACAGTCAAGTTCGTTGACTGCCGCAAGGGCGTTCTGTTGCTCGGATTCCGGAGCCAGGTGGGTGACGATGAGCAAAGTCGCCTCTTCGCCGGTTTCCTCCTGCCATACGGACTTGATGCTGACATTGGCTTCGCCGAATGCCGATGCAATCTGGGCGAGCACACCAGGCAGGTCTGCAACCTCGAGGCGGACGTACCACTTGGTAGGAACCGAACCGAAGTCCGCAAGTGACGATGGTGCAAACCTGATTCGAGGTGCGACCTGCGCTCCAGCAAGAATCTCGCGAGCTGCATCAATGACATCACCAAGCACCGCGGTCGCGGTGGGGTCACCACCTGCACCAGGGCCAGCGAACAGGAGCGTGTCGATTGCTGGGCCCTCAATGAAGATGGCGTTCGTCGCTCCACGGATTGCAGAAAGCGGGTGGGCGTGAGGAAGCAAGACCGGATGCACCCGCGCCGACACCCCGTTGTCTGTGTCTTCGGCGATAGCGAGCAACTTGATGGTGTACCCCAGATCGTCGGCATACCTGATATCGGTTGCGGTGATCTCTGTGATGCCAGTGTGGGGGACCCGATCCAATCCGACCCAAGTGCCAAAACCAAGACTGGCCAGGATGGCCGCTTTGGCAGCGGCGTCCGCTCCCCCGACGTCGGCTGTCGGGTCCGGCTCAGCGAAGCCCAGCTCCTGGGCTTCGGCGAGGGCATCCTCATAGGCGGTTCCCTCTTCGGTCATCTGGCTGAGGATGAAGTTCGTGGTTCCGTTGACTATCCCCATCACTCGAGTGAGGCGTTCCCCTGCAAGCGTCTCGGAGAGCGGACGAATGATCGGTATTCCCCCACCGACCGCCGCCTCGAACAAGAGGGCAACACCTGACTTCTCGGCAGCGGCAATAAGGTCGTAGCCGCGGGCCGCGATGAGTTCCTTGTTGGCGGTGACCACAGGCTTTCCTGCCTCGAGGGCCCGCAACACGAGGGGCCCTGCCGGCTCCTGGCCTCCCATGACTTCAACGAGAAGGTCCACCTCTGGATCGTCGATGACCGACTGTGCGTCTGTCGTGAACATCCCCTCCGGGATGTCGAGGTTTCGCGACTTGCCCGGGTCGCGAACGGCCACCCGCCGTACCTGGAGGTCAAGACCTGTCTTTGCTGCGATAGCTGCGTGATCTGTGGTGAGTCGCTTGATCAGCGTTCCGCCAACCGTGCCCGCACCCAGCAGCCCAATTCCAATGGTGTTCATGCCGCGACGATAGCTCAGTCAGCGACGACATCTCGATTGGTTAGGTCCGCAAAGGTTTCGCGTCGAATCACCAGCCGGGCTTCGCCGTCGCAAACAAAAACAACAGGGGGCCGAAGCACCATGTTGTAGTTCGAACCCATCGAGTGCCCGTAGGCGCCCGTAACCGGAGTGCACAGAATGTCCCCGACTGTCGTGTCGGCCGGAATCATCGCTTCGCTTACGATCACATCGCCCGATTCACAGTGTTTACCGACGATCCGGACCGGCTTCGTTCGATCGGATCCGACCGCTCGGGGCAAGAACGCCTCGTAGCCACTGCCATAGAGAACGGGTCTCGGGTTGTCGCTCATCCCCCCGTCGACCGCCACGTAGGTGCGAATATCGTCGATGTCCTTGATCGTTCCCACCGTGTACAGAGTTACCGCCGCGCTGGCCACTATCGACCGTCCCGGCTCGGCGGTGATCCGCGCCTCGATACCGTGCTCCCTGCAAGCGGCAGTTACAGAGCTTGCCCACTCGGTGATGGTCGGTGCGCTCTCCCCGACCACATAGGCAACGCCAAGACCTCCACCGATGGAGAGTTCGTCGAGACGATGCTCAGCCAGGAAAGGGGCGAGGGCACCAATGGCCTTCGAGTAGGAGTCTGCGACAAACACCTGGCTTCCGATGTGGGCGTGGATACCGACGAGGTCCATTGCAGGCGAGAGGTTCGCTGCGCCGATCGCGGCGCCGGCGTCTCCCGAAGAGATCCCGAATCCAAACTTGGAGTCGGCAATCCCGGTCTGCAGGTATTCGTGGGTGTGGGCGTCAACACCTGGGTTCACCCTGACCAGTACCCGCGGCGCAGTCAGACCCGCGGCTACCAGGTCCTCAATGCGTCGAATCTCATCGAACGAGTCGAGAACAATTCGGCCAACCCCCGCTGAAATTGCCATTTCCAGCTCGGGCACCGATTTGTTGTTGCCGTGCATAACCAGCCGGTCGGCGGGGACTCCGGCGGCGAGAGCGACATGGAGTTCACCCCCGGTAGCCACGTCGAGATGGAGGCCTTCTTCCCATGCCAGCTTCGCCATACCTTGGGACAAGAAGGCCTTGGTTGCGTAAACAACACCGTCGCCAAACGCAGCCACTGCCTCCCGGCATCTGTTCCGCAGGTGTTCCTCGTCATATACAAACAATGGGGTGCCGTACTTGGCGGCCAGCTCGACAACATCGACGCCCCCTATCGCAAGGCGGCCCTCATGCACCGTTGCGGTGTCGGGAAGGAGGTGGGCGGGGATGGGACCGCCGGTCACATCCGCTCCGGCACGTCGATGGCAAGCAGGGAGAGCAGCAATCGCAGCTCCGCAAGGGCGAGCTCGATCAGATGGAGCCATGATGCCTGGCGTGCCTGATCTTCCTCGCGCAGGATATGGCATACCTCGTAGAACCGACTGAAGTCTGCGACAAGCTCGTAGGCGTATTCAGCGATGTGGTTCGGGGCTCGATGCTCCGCGGTCCTCGCCACGACCTCGGGAAGCCTGGCGAGCTGCAACATCAAATTGCGTTCTTGATCCACTGTCGGTGCGATCACGGTCCCGGCGGCCAGTCCCCTGCCTCCGGCCTCTCGCAGCACCGACTGCATCCGGACGGCTCCGTAGAGAAGGTACGGACCGGTCTTTCCGTCAAACGATGTGAACCTGTCGACATCGAAGATGTAGTTCGACGATCGGTGGTTCTGTAGATCGCCATATTTCAGCGCCGCCACACCCACCATCTCTGCGATCTCGCCCTTCTCCTCATCATCGAACTCGGCGGCGAGTGCGTTCTCCTCGATGCGTTGCGCAGCACGTTCTACGACCATGTCGATAAGTTCCCGCAGCGTCAACAGACCACCGTCACGCGTCTTGAACGGCTTGCCGTCTGGCCCGTTGACGGTCCCGTTGCCTGGGTGCTCCAGAACGACCTCGGGGGGTGCGATTCCGGTCTTGTGGGCGGCGCGGAAGACCTGCTCGAAATGGAGACCCTGCCGGACATCCACGAAGTAGAGGATCTCCTCAGCTCCGAACTCTTCGACCCGATCCTCGATGGTCGCCAAATCCCAAGTCGTATATAGCGATGCCCCATCGGACTTGAGCACGAGGAGTGGTGGAATCTCCTTCGTGTCTTCATCGGTCATGACCTCGATGACGAGGGCCCCATCGCTCTCGTAGGCATCGCCGCTGTCTGACACCCGCTTCACCATCGGCTTGAGTCGATGGTTGATGGTGCTTTCGCCATACCAAAGCTCGAAGTGAACGTTGAGGCGATCGTAGACCTTCTTCATGGCGGCGATGGAGATGTCACGCATGTGCTGCCAGAGCGCCCGATAACCCGGCCGGCCCGCTTGCAGCTCAACGACTGCAGCACGCGCCCGCGCCGCAAAGTCTTCGTCTTCCTTGGCCCGCAACGCCGCCTGCGGATACAAGACCTGAAGGTCCTCTATCGCCAGCGGCGAGGTTTCCGGATACCCATCCGTCTTCGATTCATCGAAGTATGGCCAATCTGGGAATCGATCTTCGAGATCTGCAATGAGCTGACCGTATGGCATCCCCCAGTCACCGAGGTGGACATCGCCGACGACATCGTTACCCAGGTATCTCAGGGTCTGCTTGACGCTTTCGCCGATAATGGCTGGCCGGAGATGGCCGACGTGCAGCTCTTTGGCGACGTTGGGACCGCCGTAATCAACAACGATCTTCTTCGGTTCATCGGTCAGGGTCCCGAACTTCGACTCTTCATCCAACGAATCGATGTACTCAGCCAGGTACTCATCGGTCAGCGTGATATTGACGAACCCTGGTCCGGCGAGACCCAGCTCAGCGAACGGTGTCTTGTCGACGAGGTTGTCTATAACGCTCTGGGCGACTTCCCGCGGGTTCTTCTTCGCCTGTTTGGCTGCGGCCATAGCTCCGTTGCACTGGAACTGAGCGAGATCAGGTCGTGCGGAAACAACGACTGTGCCATACGAGGTGTCGAGTCCTTGGGATG
The DNA here is from genome assembly GCA_024228555.1 of bacterium. Lineage (GTDB taxonomy): Bacteria > Actinomycetota > Acidimicrobiia > Spongiisociales > UBA5794 > JAAETI01. The sequence continues at coordinate 31,635 of JAAETI010000055.1, forward strand.
CGAACGCATCCCCAAACATTTGGGACAGGGTGGCGGTGAGAGACATCATTTCCTTGGCTTGTTGCGGCGCAAGGATAGGCCCATGTCTCACCGGTGAAACGTCTTGTTACACTCCGCCGTGCGCCCCAGTAGCTCAGGGGATAGAGCACTGGCCTCCGGAGCCGGGAGCGTAGGTTCGAATCCTACCTGGGGCACGGGAACTCGTTGTGCGAGTTCCTTGGGAGTTTCGAAGCGAAACTCCACGCGTTCCGTCTTCTATCCCGTCAATCCCCTCCTTTTCTGAAACAGCCCTCCCCTGGTTGTCGGGCAGGGCCAGGACTTAGCGCAGCGATGATGGACCGGGAGGGGGAAGACGCCGTGTCTCTGAGTCGTATCTATTCCGGGACGCCCTCTACGCGGCCACCGGCCCGAGACCCAACTCATGTGCAAGCCATTGGAGCGCCACCACTCCCTGTGACCTTTGGAATCGCCGAATATCGGGACGAACGTCCGGATTACGCGGAAGAGTTGCGTGCAACAGGAAATACCCGGCGATGCGAGCGACAAGGGGTGCCTCGCCGACCACTAAATCCCACGGAGCCGGCCCGCCCTCGAGATACAGACTGGGCAACCAGGCAACGACATCGATCATCGGGTTACCGACAAACGCCCAGTTCCAGTCGATAACCTTCACCCGGTCGCCGACACACAGATTGTCAGATCGGATATCGGCGTGTACCAGCGCCTCTCCGGTCACCCGAGCCTCCCGCTCAACCTCGATGATCCGGGGCAATGCCGCCTCGAGCCACACCGGACTGGCCACACCCAAAGCCTCGATTGCCGCCGGATCAGCTGCGATCTTCGGCCAGAAGTTACGTGCCAGCGCAGTCCGAGCCTCATCGCCGAGACCAGATGGCGGCGGAGTGGCGGCGATGGCGCTGCAAACAGCCTGCACCGCATCAATATCCCTGATGGACCAAGGCGGAGGCCAATGTCGATCGCTGAGGTCCTCGATGATCAGAAAGGGACGATCACCATCGTCGACCCACGCCTCCAGCTCTGGCATGAACGGTTCATCGAGCTGCTCGTAGACAAGGACCTCGTCGCGCAGGAAGCGGGCGTTATCGTCCGTAGTCGCGGCCTTCAAGAAGCGACGAACCCCGCCGGCAGTGCTGATCACCCACAGGCCGGCCGAGCTGAATCCACCCGACACCGGCCTCCACTGGATGATCTCAGCTCGGATCGCTTGCGCCGCGGCCCGCTGCAAATGCTCGCTGGGTGTGATCGGCCTAACCATGGACCGATGCTACCGATGCCGGAACTCAGAACACGTTGCCGAGTGCTTCGAGGCGCCACAGGACCAGCAGGTCCATCGTGATGGCGACGCCTACGTGCAGGAAGATGCCGGGGACAAAGCTCTTGGATTTCAGGGCCAAGTAGCCAAGCGCCAGCCCGGCGATGATGGCTGCGAAGGCCTCAGGGGCGGGCTTCCCAAAATGAATCATCACGTATGGCACGGTCATGAGCGGAACACCGAGGAGTCCAAAACGTCTCGCCAATCCGAAGGTCAGGAAGCCGCGAAAGAACGCCTCGATCCCAACGAACTGGAAGGCGTAGCCAAATTCGTAGAGCCAGAAGGCCGATCCGCCCTCAGCGGCTCGGTCGTAGAACGGGTAATACGTGAGGAAACTGTCGAAGCTCGAAATCCAAATCAGGATTGGCAGCATCACGAGATACATGAGCCCGTACACGGGAAAGTGCTGCAAGGTGCCACGGATCCGGTATCCCCAATTCCGCGGAGAGTCCTTGATGATCCACACGATGATGGCGGCAGGCATCAGCGTGCGCAGGAGTATCGATGTCAAGCCCCAATACAGATACGCACCAACACCGGGGTGTTCCTCGAGCGGACCTCCGAAATTGGAAGCCACCCAATCGATGAGCCCCGAACGAACGTAGAAATCCGGCCGGCCCCAGTAGTGAAACACAAAGAGGAGGACCGTTGCTGACATGATCACGATGAAGGCGTCCTTATCCGCCTTCTCGTCCTGCCGGATCTCGATTTCCGGCGGCGACAACAAGTCTGTGATCACGATTTGTCCTTCCCGCGGTCCGACGAGTGTAAGCGACAGCGATGTCCGTGGCGTGTGGCTCGGTTGGGCTAGACCAAAAAAGAATCCGTAGCCGGACCTTCGGTGACGCAGCTAGGGTTTTCGCGTACTGGGAGGTTCACAATGCGCCCTATCTGGAAAGGTGCCATATCGTTCGGGTTGGTAACGATCCCGGTCGGCCTGTATTCGGCGACTGAGAGCAAACGCCCGAGCTTCCGCCAACTGCGCGAATCCGATCACTCGCGCATCCGGTACAAGAAGGTTGCTGAAGCCGACGGCGAAGAAGTCCCCAGCGAGAATATCGTCAAAGGCTACGAGATCGACAAAGAACGCTACGTCGTATTCACCTCGCAGGAACTGCAAGGAATCATGAAGGGCATCACAGGCGGAACCGTCGATGTCGTTCAATTCGTAGATCGTGCCGATATCGACCCGATCTACTTCAGGAGTTCCTATTACCTCGCTCCTGAAAAGACCGGGATCAAGGCCTATCGCATTCTGCTCGCCGGCCTCGAAGACAAGGACATGGTCGGTATCGCCAAGGTCGCCATCCGTGAGCGTGAATACCTTGCAACCTTGCGGGCCGAAGAGGGGGTCATCATCCTCGAAACTATGTATTGGCCTGACGAAATCAGAGAGCCGCTGTTCGAGAGCCTCGAAGAGGAAATCGAAATCAGGGATGACGAAATGGTGATGGCCACCATGATCATCGACAATCTTGCAGGTACGTTCGATCCGTCGGCGTGGAACGATGAGTCCCGCGAGGCCGTCGAGGCTGCCGCCGCGATCAAGGTGGAGGGCCAGCAGATCGTCGCTCCGGAGGTTCCAGAAGTCACGGGCGTGGTAGATCTCATGGAGGCGCTGCGAGCAAGCGTCGAGGCGACGAAGCAAAAGAAGGCTGTCTAACCGTCGACTTGCCGGCTGCTCGCTAGTCCTGTTCGAGAGCCTCTAGTTCGATGGTCAGACGTGTGGCAAACAGCACCAGCGTAAAGGTGACTGCGATAACGAGTGCCTGCAATACGTCCATGTATTTCATATCGCCGGTCCTGTGACAATCCTTAAAACACGGTTTTCGCGTTCTCGGATTTCTTGGTAGCCGACCTAGCCAGGGCCTTCTGCCTCCCAGGTTGCCAACTCGGGAGCGGTGTCGGTGAATCCCTTGAATGACGGCGCCCGCACTCGCCCGGCGGCCGTCCACTGTTTGTAGCGCACCATCGCCACAAGTTGTGGCTCAACCCAGGTGGATCCAGCCGGAAGATCCGTGTCGGGCTGGAACGGTGAGTCGGGAACAGTCATCTCGTCCAACGCACTTCGGATTGATCGCAGCGATTTGTCATCGAAACCCGAGCCAACAGCGCCAATCCAGCGCAATCGATCGCCCGTTGCCAAGCCAAGCAACAGTGCACCAAAAGTGGATTCTCTCCCCCCGGTCCCCACGGTGAAGCCACCGACCACGGCACACATCTGTTTGAACTGCCCGATCTTGCGCCAATCGGCTGATCGTCTCCCGCTCTGGTAGGTACTCCCCAGCCGCTTGGCGACGATGCCCTCGATGTCGTTGGCAACAACAAAATCCCAAACCGGTTGCGAGTCGCCGTGGAATCGGTCGGCGACGACGATGGGAGAAGGTAGTTCGAGCTCCCGAAGCGCTTCCATCCGCTCTTCCAGTGGACGATGCACCATCGGAGCTTTGCGGTGCAGGAGGTCAAAGACCACGTAGGTGATGGGTAATCGCGAGCGGCCCGCACTCATCCGTGCCTGAAGTCGTTCGAAGCTGGGGAGACCGTTCTCATCCAACGCGACGACCTCTCCGTCGAGAACGGTGTCAGCGGGCAGATCAACGCCAACCAGCTCCGGATAACGACCCGCCAGGTCATTGCCGGCACGACTGGTTGTCTGCACGCTGGGCCCTGTGCTCGACATCAGGCAGCGCACGCCGTCCCACTTGAGCTCAAACACCCACCCCGGATCAGAGAACGGCGTGTCCCACGGCGTCGCCAGCATCGGCTGATAGGCCTCTGGGATTGAGCCACCTATACGCCGAGCTCCTCACGCACCAGCCGATTCACGAGGCCGCCGTCGAGCTCGACATCGCTCTTCATGATGTGGCCCATGACTCGTCCCATCATCTTCGGGTCATCCACCCCAAGCTCATCAATCACGCTGCGGACGATTTTGCGCGTCTCGTCCTCGCCGGGAAGACTCGGGGTCCAGCGGGAAAGGTACTCCACCTCATAGGCCAGCTTCTCCGCCTGCTCGGCTCCGCGTTCGCCGAGACCTTCGAATTCCACCCGAGCCTTTTCCATCTTCTTGACGTAGGAGACGATCGTGGACTTGTAGAGGGCATCATCGACTTCACCCTTGAATCCGGGCGCCGATTTTGCAACCGCAACTTCCGTCTGGATCTGGCGAATGACGCTGGTCCGCGCCTTGTCTCGCGTCTTCATGCCGTCTTTTAGCTCCGCGGCAAGTTCTTGTTGGATTCCCATCAACAATCTCCTAGTGGCAACTTGCCAACAGTAGCGGGGCATTTTGCGGGTATTCGACCCTCTCCAAACCAGGGTCCCGCAAAGGTCCCGAGAGAGGGGAGCCGAAATACCCCTTGATACTCAGCAAGTGACAGTCTTACACTGCGCATTCGACGCCCCATATGTGTCCTTTCTATTGGATTGATCCTTGTGAATGCGTTCACATTCACAAGGCAAGGAGATTGAACAAGCATGCTCACCCTGACTGACTGGCGAGAACTCTCGGCCTGCAGAGACAGTGATCCGGAAGTTTTTTTCCCGATAGGAACCACCGGCCCCGCGGTTGGACATATCGAAAAGGCCCGAGCCATTTGCACAGCCTGCTCAGTGGGCGAGGAATGCCTCCAGTACGCCCTCAAGACCAATCAGGAGTCCGGCGTTTGGGGCGGCTACCCCGAAGAGGACCGACGTCGTCTCCGTAAGCGCTGGCTCGCCGACCGTCGTCGCCGCCGCCAGGAAGCCGAGCGTCAGGCCTCCTAGAAACCAGTTTTAGAGTCCGAAACCAACAGACCTGTCGTCGTTTGACTCGATCTCTACGAATGCAAGGCGTCCGCCCACGATCCCGTGGCGGTCGCCTTTGCTGTCTGTAAGCCAAACCATGGAACCGTCAGAGAGCCCACCCTCGAGACTGGCCACGGCTGCTTCGAGGTCATCAACTTCGATTTCCAGTTCGCGTGCGCCTTCGACGCCGATGCGCATCTTTCCACCATTGCTCATTATCCATCCTGTCCCTTGATTGTCTGAAAATCGTAGCCGTCCACCAAAGACCTAGTTGATGACCAACTGCGGATGGCTACGGAGACGCGGCTTACGTTCGATGATCTCGTCGGCGATCGCCGCAAATGCCCTGGCCACTTCGCTGTCAGGAGCGGCGACGGCTATCGGCTCTCCGGCATCTGCGCCTGCCCGCACCTCCGGCACCAGCGGGACTTGGCCCAGCAACGGAACGTCGAGCTCTGCCGCGAGCGCCGCTCCCCCACCTTCGCCAAAGATCGGGTACTTCTTGCCATCATCACCCGTAAACCACGACATGTTCTCAACGACACCGATGATGTCTTGCTTCACCTTGAGCGCCATCAGCCCAGCCCGTTTGGCAACACGTTGAGCGGTGATCTGTGGGGTCGTGACAATGAGCGCCTGGGCCATCGGTAGGAACTGCGAGATCGAGATCGAGATGTCACCGGTGCCCGGCGGCATGTCGATCAGCAGATAGTCCGGGTCGTCCCAATGCACGTCAGCGAGGAATTGCTCGAGAGCCTTGTGCAGCATCGGACCGCGCCAGATGACGGCCTGATCATCGGGGACGAAGAAGTCCATCGACATCGCCTTCACGCCATGTGCCTCAGGGGGAAACAGGGTCTCCTCAACGACTGTCGGCGGTCGATCCACACCAAGCATCCGCGGGATCGAGAATCCCCATACGTCGGCATCCATGACACCAACAGTGTTCCCTTGGGCGGCCAGAGCGACCGCCAGGTTGGTAGTCACCGAAGACTTCCCAACGCCGCCCTTGCCCGACGAGACTGCAATGATCCTCGTCTTGCTCCCTGGCCTGGCGAGCGAGATTTCTGACCCGGCATCGCCACGGACATCTGTCATCAGATTGGCCCGCTCCTCGTCGGTCATAGACGTGAACTCAACGCTAACGGCTACAACGCCGGCCACAGTTTGCGCGGCAGCCGTTACGTCTTCGGTCAGCTTGTCCTTTAGGGGGCAACCCGGAATCGTCAGAGCGACCAGCACTCGCACTGAGCCGTCATCGCTGACATCAACGTCACGCAACATGTTGAGTTCTTCTAAAGAACGGCGAATCTCAGGGTCCTCAACCCTGCCTATCGCCGTGCGCAAAGCTCCGACATCGATCACTGGCACCTTCTCCTATCCGCGTAGTGAATAGAAACTATAGTGAGTCGCAGAACCGTCAAATCGGTCCGACTTTGGAGCCTCCAATGGACGCAACACGACTGAATCAGCAGATCGGCGACCTCGCGGCAACCCTTGGCGATGCGACCCGTCGCGGCATCTACATCACCGTACGCGAGGCCGTCGAGCCGGTAACAGCTGGGCAGATTTCCGAACTCTTTGACATCCATCCCAATGTCGCGCGCCACCATCTGGATCGACTGGTCGCAGACGGTTATCTCCAAGTCACCAGACGCCACCGCTCTGAGCGACGCGGACCCGGTGCTGGGCGCCCGGCTAAGCACTACGAGACCACCCAGAAGGAGATCTCGGTCCAGTTTCCTGCCCGTCGCTATGACCTGCTCGCCGAATTGCTTGCCAGGGTCGTGGAGCGGATTGCGCCTGAGGTTGCTCCCCAGATCGCTGAGGAGATCGGTCGGGAGTACGGGAGAGAACTCGCAGCAGAGGTTGGGTTGTCCAAGGACGATGGTTTCGACACCGCCGTGACAGCAGTTGCCAAAGTCATGATGGGGGTTGGTTTCGACGCTCAAGCCGACACCGACGAACGCCGAATCGTGACTCGCTTCTGCCCCTTCGGCGAGACCGCATCAAAGCACCCGGAGATCGTTTGCAAGCTCGACCAGGGCATCGTGGCTGGACTTCTCGAGAGCGCAAACGCAGACGGCGCACCGGTGGTCACGCCACACGCACACCAAGAGGACGACTGCCGCACAGACATCTAGAACCCTGGCCAATCGGACAGCTCAACAACTCGGCGAATCAGCCGACATGAAGCTAGAACCGACGAAGGAACTTTGTGCGCAGGCCTCTCATCCTGCAAAGCGGTCTATTGATCGCAAGTGTCTCCGCAGCGGCACTTGGACTGCTCGCCGCGGTGCTTGGCGCGGGTGCCTTCGCCGTCGTGGCAGCAAACGCCATCGCTGTAGCCACGGGTCTCGCGGCATTGTCGCGGCAGCCCGAAGACAATGACCAGTCAGGGTTGATCGCCGAAGTCTCCCATGAGCTGCGGACTCCGCTGACGGGCATCCTGGGAACCCTCGAGCTACTCACGGAATCAACTATTCCCCTCGAAGCCTCCGAAGTCGACGAGTTGCTGATCACGGCCCATAGCGAGGCCGACCATCTGCTCCACATCGTGGGCAATCTCCATGCTCGCTCCCGACTCGACCGCTCAATCCTCACCCCAGAGACGCGGGCAACCGACGTCCGGGCGATTGTGGAAAGGGCAATCTCACGATCCCCACAAGTTGCGCGAAGGTGCTTCCTCTCCCCCGGTGATGGGGCGGTGGCAACCGCGGATCCCCAGCTCGTCATGCAGATCGTGACGAACCTGGTGCAAAACATCCAACGCTACGCACCTGACGGTGAGGTTCACATCACCTTTGCAGCGGATCAGCAAGACCTGGCGGTCACGTTTGAGGACTCGGGGCCTGGCGTGGCGACATTCAGAGCAGAGAGGATCTTCACCGACGCTGCCAGTACTGAAGGACTTGGCCTCGGTCTAGCTCTTTCTCGCCAGCTCGCTCGCGCAATGGATGGCGACCTCACCCTCGAGGTTCCCGGGAAGCCTGGAGCCCGATTTGTGCTGAGACTCCCCGTGAGCGATGAGAAGCTTCCGTCGAATACCTCCTCGGAGATCATCCCTGGTGACCGGGCCCAGGCCCACTCGCCACGAGCCCGCCTTCTGGTTGATCTTGCGGACGCTTTTGATGGGCAGTCGCTTGAACTTGTTGTCGGCGGGATTCAGAAGATCTATGCCGACTTGCTGGGCGCCACCGGAGCAGTCTTGCTCGTGACCCGCCGCGATGGGAGCTTCTACTCAGCGGGGACCTACGAGGAGACCCAGCAGGTCTCGGCGGAGTCTGCAAGCGATCTCCAGCAAATCGTCGCCCACGGAAAGTCTCTCCAGATAGCCGACATCGCCGATACGTCGTGGGCACCAGAGGCCGTGCTGGGCGGCCACGCGGCGATGCTCCTCCCGGTCCACGATTCAGATCGAGTTGTCGCGGTACTGGCGGTTGGATGGAAATCTGCCGACATGCTGCCCACCGGCTCGGCTGTGCATGTTGCCGAGGCCCTCGCCCAACTCACCGCATCCGCGATCGCACGAACTGCGCTGACCCGTGATGTCGCGTTTGAGCGTCGTTTGCGTGCTTCGGTCATGGACGAGCTTCCCATTGCCGTCTCGGTGTTCGCCGGAGATCCACCGGAGGTTGTCGACTGGAACCGCAAGGAACGCCAGCTGCTCGGCATCGAAGATGACTCGATGCGGCCTCACGACCTGGCCCAGAGCCAGCACGAATTCAACGTTCGTTTTGCCGATGGCACACCGTTGACGGTTGAGAATGCGCCAGTGACGACCGCGATACGAAGCGGCAAAGCGACGGGACCATTCATTCTTCTCATCGAGCGCGCCGACGGCGGCCAGGTGCACACCCGTACCTACTGCGCCCCGTTCTTCGACAGCGACGGTGTCGTCGCCGGGGCCGTGGTCACGTCGGAAGCCCTGGATCTCGATTCGCCCAACTAGCGGGTGACATCGGCCCCGTCCTACCGTGGATAGGACGAAGGACGAGTTTCATGGCATGGATCAGAACAATCCCCGACGATCAATGGGACGGCGGACTGGAGCCGCTCGCCACAATGGTGCGTGATCGGACCACGGGACGGATCGACAACATCATGCAGATCCATTCGCTGAACCCAGCGAGCTTGCTTGCCCACAACACGCTCTACAAGTCAGCAATGGCGGGGACCGCAACGCTGCGCAAAGTGGATCGTGAGCTCATCGCTTATGTCGTCTCGCAGGCCAACGATTGCCACTACTGAATGGTGCACCACCGACGCGGTCTGCGTCGGCTGCTCAAGGACGACGATCAGCTGGCCCGCATTGAGCAAGACTGGACGAATGCAGGGCTGGATCAACGAAGGACCGCAATCCTCGAGTACGCGGTGCTACTGACAAACCAACCCGGCGATGTTGCCGAGTCGAATGTCGAACAGCTGCGCAGCGTCGGCCTCACAGATCGTGACATCCTGGATGTGTGCGAAGTGGTTGGTTATTACGCATATGTGAACCGGATTGCCGACGGCCTCGGCGTAGACCTGGAGGACTGGCTGCCCGATGACTGATCGCTTCGCCGTGATGGCCTCGCGCATCCATGAGGACCTGCCGGTTATCGACGGCCACAACGATTTGCCTTGGGAGATCCGCACCAAGGCCGAGGGCTCGCTGGAGAAGGCCAATCCCGGTGGGCGACTGGCCGGGTTCCACACAGACATCCCCCGGCTGCTCGCTGGTGGGGTCGGGGCACAGTTCTGGTCGGTCTATGTGCCCGCCTGGAGCAAACGCCCGCTGTGCGACACCGTCGAGCAGATCGACCTCGTGAAACGTATGGTTGCCGCCAATCCGGACCGTCTCGTCCTAGCCACCAGCGCAACCGAGATCCGATCAATAAGGGCCGAAGGCCGTATCGCCTCACTTCTTGGGGCAGAGGGCGGTCACAGCATCGAGGAGTCGCTTGGCGCACTGCGTATGCTTCACGAACTCGGTGTTCGCTACATGACGCTGACCCACGGCGACACCCTGTCCTGGGCCGACTCGGCAACGGACGAGGAACTCCACGGCGGGCTCACCGACTTTGGACGAGAAGTGGTCTCCGAAATGAACCGGATCGGGATGGCGGTCGACATCTCACACGTATCAGTGGGCACGATGAACTCCGCCCTCGACGCAACCACCGCACCATTGCTGGCGTCGCACTCCAGCGCCTACGCATTGGCTCCGCATCCCCGCAACATCCCGGACCAAGTCATCACGCGAGTGGCCGACAACGGTGGCGTGATCATGGTCAACTTCTACTCGCCGTTCCTGCTTCCGGAGCTGGTTGACAAGTCCTTCGACATGTTTGCCAAGGGTCGAACGTTGATGGCAGAGCTCGATGACGAACGGGCCGTTGACGAAGCGATGCAATTGCAGTGGGCTGCGGTCAGTGACACCGGCACCGTGAGTGATGTGGTCGACCATATCGAACACATCGCCAGGGTGGCCGGGGTCGATCATGTTGGTCTGGGCTCCGACTTTGATGGCGTGGACATGCTCCCTCAGGGCCTGGAGGACGTTTCGTGCTACCCCAACATCACTGCGGAACTGCTGCGCCGCGGTTGGGACGAGGCCGAGGTTCGCAAAGTGCTCGGCGACAACGTGCTCCGAGTCCTGGAAGCGGTCGAGGCGGCTGCAGGATGACAGGGCAGAACGGGAGAACTGAACACATTCGCGGCTGGATCCTCTGGGTGGGGATTGTCTTGCTGATTGCCGGCTGTGGCGGCGAGGAGGACGCAGTCGACGGCCCGTTTGTCGCGGACTGGCAACTGGATGAGCGGGCCTGCGATCAGTCGACAACCCGCTCCGAGTGCTTCCGGTTGACGATCGATGTCGCTGGAATCGCAGGTGAGCGAAGCGCTTCTTGTCGGATCTACCCCCTCGATACCGGCGGCGCCGAACTCGCTCTCGATGCGACGGTTCCTGACGTTGATCCCGAATCGGCTCGGCACGAGGTCGCCATCATCGGGCCCTTCCCGATTGACCTCGGCGACACCCCTGAGTTCGATGTGGTGCTGCCGCTGGTTGACGACGACAGCTTCGGGCGATGGCAAGTGACCTGCGATCCAGGAAGGCCGGGCTAGCGATGAGCACCGAACCAACGATGAAGGCGATCGTTCGATCTGAATACGGTCCGCCCGACGTTCTGGCACTTGTGGAGGTCGCAAAACCGGTGCCTGGAGTCGGTGAGTTGCTCGTGCGGGTACGGGCAAGTTCGGTTGGTATGGCCGATGTCGACTACTTGCTTGGGCGGCCCAAGATGGCCCGGCTCGGTACAGGCCTACGCCGACCGCGGAACACCGGCCTCGGTGTCGATGTGGCAGGAGTGGTCGAATCGGTTGGCGAAAGTGCAACAAGGTTCTCGCCAGGCGACGAGGTGTTCGGCGACATGACCGAGCACGGCTTTGGTGCCTACGCCGAGTATGTCTGCGCACCGCAGGATGCATTCGCTCTGAAACCGGCCGGGTTGGGCTTCGACGAGGCCGCCACCATGCCGCAAGCTGCGGTCATGGCACTGCAAGGCCTTCAGGGCAAAGGAGGAGTCAACCAGGGTGACAAGGTGCTGATCAACGGTGCCGGCGGCAACGTGGGGCCCTTCGCCGTGCAGATCGCTAAGGCGTTCGGTGCCGACGTGACAGGTGTGGACCACACGGACAAGCTGGAGATGCTCCGCTCGATCGGCACCGACCACGTTATCGACTACACCGCCGTCGACTACACCGCGACCGGGGAGCGTTACGACTGGATCCTGGATATCGCCCCGCATCACTCGGCCTTCGATTCCAGGAGTGCGCTCAATCCCGGCGGGGCCTACGTCATGGTCCCTGCCTCGATCGGCCAAGTCGTTCGTGCCATGGTCATCGCTCCCCTGGTCTCGATCTTCAGCGACCGGAAGATGGGCATGATGATGTGGAAACCGTTTGCCCCCAAAGACGTGAGGACTTTGACGGAGTTGGTTGAGACCGGCAAGGTCACGCCCGTGATCGACAGGAGTTACCCGCTGGTCGAGGTCGCCGACGCCCTCCGCTACCAGGCGGAAGGCAATACTCTCGGAAAGATTGTCATCAAGGTCTCGGAGGGCGACGCGGGCTAGCCGAGAGCGTGGCGGAGGCGGCTGATGGCCTCTTCGATCTGGTGGCGCGGTGCCGCGATAGTCATCCGTGCAAAACCGGCCCCCTCACGTCCAAACCAATGCCCGGGGCTCAGCGCCAGACCTGCGGCGGCAAGCCACCGGGCCAGCTCTGGAACATCCAACGAGAGCTGCCGGAAGTCAAGCCAAGCGAGGTAGGTGGCCTCGGGCCGGACGATATCGATGCCGTCGGGGAGTTCCCTTGCGAGCAGTTCTGCGTTGCCTGCGACAAGTTCCAAGAGCCCATCGAGCCAGGCTGCTCCCGTTTTGTAGGCAGTCTCGAACGCCGCCAACGCAAACACGTTGTTGCGAGTGAGATGTAGCCGTGAACTTGTCTTTTGGAATGTGGTGGTGAGGTCCTTGTCATCGCTGATGAGGAGCGTGTCACATACCCCTGCAAGCCCGAAGGTCTTGATCGGTCCGTGGGTGGCTGCCCATGACACTCCTGATCCTGCGGCGGCCAGACCGAACGGCGTGAACGACTGGCCGGGCAGCGCGAGATCAGCGTGGATTTCGTCCGCGATGACGAACACGTTGTTTACGGCACAGATGTTGGCGACGGCCTCGAGGTCGGTCTGCAACCACAGTCGTCCCACCGGATTATGAGGATTGCAGAGGATCAAGACCCGATTTGCCGGGTCGGCAGCCTTGGCCTCGAGGTCGTCGAGGTCCATGCGGTAGCCCGTATTGGTGAGCGAGAGTGGATTGCGGACCACGGTTCGGCCGGCAGCCACGATCAGCGGTTTGAAGTCGGTAAAAACCGGCGGCTGCAGGATCACTGCGTCACCTGGCTTGGTGAGGTGCTCGAGCAGCACACCAATTGAGGTGCCCACACTTGGACTCACCGATGTGTGAACCTGCGACCCGTCCCAGGCGTGGCGCAACGCCATCCACCCCCAGAATGCCTCGATCAAAGTGCTGGGTCGCGATTCGTACCCATACCAGCCCACCTGGGCGCGGTTCTCGAGACTTGCTTTGATCTCGGGAGCCAGCTCGACATAAGGCTCCGCGATCCATAAAGGAAGCAGATCAGCGCTGTCTCCGAACAGCGCGCTCAATCGCTCGGGGTCATTGGCGAGAGCACGCTCGGCTAGCTGACTCATGGATCACTCCTCCTCATGTGAATCGATCCTAGACGTATCGAAGCCTGTCGATACTTGTGTCGTCGCCATGCGCGCCCGGACAGGCAGAGCTAGAACGCCTTTTGCGAGCAACCAGTTGGAGCCGAGCGAACCCGGTAATGCGAGCGCATTCACGATCGTTCACCGTCACGCCTCTGGATGTGTTCCATGCCCATCGACCATTCGATGCATCGACCTTTGGTCGTCATCCTCCCACTATTGCTCGATTGGCCGCTCTCGCTCGGTTGGCGGGAACGCCCACCCCCGATCATCAGCGCCGATGCCGCCATCTTCCCGACATGTCCTTCCGGGTTGAGGCGAATGGGTGACTAGCGTGCCACTCGGCGTTGCTACATATGCCTGCCACCCGCTTGGGCTTTTGCGATGAACCGGAAAGCCTCGCGTCCGAACTGGTTCTCCATGCAGAAGAGGTCGTGTCCGCAGTTGGCGGCCAGGCGGGATACCTCAACACCGTTGCGCTTGAGGTGATCCATGTATTTGTCTGCCCAGCCGGCCATGGCGCCCGACACCACCATCACGGGTGTGACGTTGAGTTGTGTTTCCTCGGCCAGAGCCCAGGGCGACCAGGGAAGAAATGTCGCCTCGGAGCCTCCGAACTGGTCCCTTGCGATGCTCGGTCGTCCGGCAGTCAAGGTCTCCCAGTCGTGGAGTGCACCGTCCCACACAATGATTCCACTGAACAGTTCCTGGTATTTCATGCCGAGGGTGGCTGCTCCGAAACCGCCCATCGAGAACCCTTGGATTGCTCGTGAGTCCCGGGTTGCGATGGTGCGCCAGGTTTGGTCGATGTGGGGGATTAGGTCCCGAATCACCTGCCTCGCCATGTCGATGCTTCCGTCGGACCACATGGTCATTCCGTGGGCGTCGTGGGGCGCGACGATGATCATTTGCTGGGATTCGCCGGCCCTCACCGACTCCTCATGGTGGGCGGCGACGACATTGATGTCTTTCCCGACCCACTTCCAGGGGCTCTTGGCTCCGTGAAGGTGAAGCAACACCGGATACCTGTCGGCTGATTCCTCGTAGTCGGGTGGCAAGTAGATGTAGAACTTCAGGCCCCCGGGACCGTCGGATTGGTGGATCGAGCCGTCCAGTGGCCGGGCCCTGTAGCGCACATAGGCCAACCCGGCACCCACCATCTGGCTCTTCCTCATCTGGTAGATCTCGGCCATTCTCAGGTCGCCAGTTCAGATGCTTTGGCCTCAGCGGAGGCGGCCAAGTCGTCGAGGAGTCGCTGGGTGCCCTTGGGAAGGCGTGACTCGAGACGCTTGCTGACCAACCCGGAGAAGAGGCCACCCTTGGCCTCCACAGCGGCGCTGAAGGTGAGCTTGGTGGTTTGGTCGTCGATGGCTTCTAGCTCGAAGCTCGATGTCGAGCCCTTGATGGGAATTCCCTTGGTGTCGAACACCGTGAGAACCATCTTCTCCTCTGGCACGTATTCGATGATCTCTTCCTTGATGCTGCCCAGCGGGGCCAGGTCACACGCCCTGCCGGCGCCCAGTCCGGTTGGTTCGTCGCTGGTGGAAACACTCGTCTTCACGGTCGAGGTGTAGTCGGCGATGTTCGCAAAATCGGCCACTACGGCCCACAGGACACTTCTTGGCGCCTTGGCGATGGTGCTGACGGTAAAGCTTGCTGACATGGTCCATCCTTCCTATTCTTTACTGGACATTTCAGAATGTAGCAGATAGATTACTGGTCGGTCAAGAACTATCTCTGTCGATTGGAAGCACGATGGCGAGACCCAGAGAATTCGACATCGACAAGGCAATAGAGGACATCTCCGACCAGTTTTGGGCGGAGGGATTCGAGTCATCGGGAATCACAGACATCGAGAAGGTGACCGGTGTTGCTCGAGCAAGCCTCTACGGAGCGTTCGGATCGAAGATGGAGATGCTGCACCAGGCGATCGACTTCTATCTGGACAACCGGGTCGAAGTGATCATCGGTCCTGTGGACGGAACCGGACTCGATGGTGTGGTCGACTTCTTCAGACGGTTTGCTGGCATCGTAAAGGCCAGGCCGGAACGAGCGGCCATGGGGTGCCTCATGGTCAATTCGACCGTTGAGCTGGGCACTTCGGACCCGGGCGTCAATGAGCGCGCCGTTCGCTATCGGAACCGAATCCGGGGTGCCTTTCGATCGGCATTGGAGCAGGCATATGCCGATGGCGAGATCGATGGCCGGGTCAAGGAACACGCCGACCTCGCCTACATAATGCTGATGGGCCTATACGTGACGGTGAAAGGCGGCGCCTCCCCCGACGAGGTCCAGAACCTGTGCAACCTCGCCGTCGACACCACCGAATCCTGGAGAGTCACCACCCCAGAAGCCGTCGTCAACTAGCCGCACATATCCTCATTCCTGAGCGGGTCTTGTTTGGCATGCCTCAGCGCCCGTGGCCTTCCCG
>JAAETI010000056.1 GCA_024228555.1 bacterium
TCGACCCGTGCGACCCGATGCTGAGAGAGTTCGCCAACGGTCGAACTCGAATGATGGTACCGCCCTCATCTGATGCGCATGTTCTCTACCTGAGGGGGCGCCTACTTTCCTTCTACTCGTACTGCTTCTTCGCCACAGGACATCAACGGCGGGCCTTGTGGGCTTTCATTCAAGGGGTGCGCCCACGACGCCCCTACGCAGCGCTCGGTGCCCGTATCGCCCGAGATCTTTCCGGCCCCTTCAACGCGGTGCACCTTCGGCGAAGTGACTTGATCATAGGGATACGTGAATATGCGGGTGTCAGTGGCGCAGCAATCGCCAACAATCTTGCGGAGGTGCTCCCTGCGGACGAAACGCTGCTCGTTTGCAGCGAAGTCGACGAATCAGACGCGCTGTTCCATCCGCTGCGACAGCGTTTCAACAATGTCGTGTTCGCCAATACGCTCATTCTCGAAGATCACCGCACTGCATTCTTTGATCTCCCCCGCCACGAGGACAACGCCCTCGGCGTGGTGACACAGGAGCTTGCTGCGCGGTCGTCGACCTTCGTTGGTACGGTCGGCTCAACGTTTACTGGCATGATCCAACGAGCCCACCTGCTACGCGAACCGGAAATGAAGTTCCTCTATACCGCCGACTACACCCCACCGGGCCCCCGGTTCGAGCGTGGACAGTACCTCGACCGTTTCGACGGGGCGTTCTCGTGGAATCGGATCGGCTACCGATGGCCACCTGAAACGCTTGCGTGGTTCCGAGAGTGGCCCGAAGCAGCATGAGGCTTGACCGATGAGCGATGAACTCTTCACCGTTGTGTGCACCGATGTCAGCCCCAACGCCCGCTGGCAGACCGAGCTCCTGGAGCACACCTGGGCGCGAGTCGGGATGCCCGGAGAGCTGATCCATCTGGCCGCCGTCGACGACCACGCTCTTCCAAAGCACCAGTTTGCGCGCGTCGTCGGCACAAAGTCACGAAGCAACTCACATCCCCGCCTGTCGACGGGCTATGTGCCCATGAACCGGCTGCTTTCGCTACAGGCATGGCTCGAGGACGAGCGTCCCGTCGGCACGGTGTTGTTGCTGGACTGCGACATGGTGTTCCGAGCGCCGGTCCACCAACGATCGTCGCCAGGCGCACCA
>JAAETI010000057.1 GCA_024228555.1 bacterium
ATTGCGAATGGCAAGGATATCTTCCGCCGAGTCACTGCCAGCAGCAAACGAGACGGTCAGGGTGCCGGTGTCAAAGTCTGTGGAGGCGACATCGGCCACGACCACATCCGACCCCTGTTCGATGACTACCGCGCGATCACCTTCTGAATAGGCCAGCCCGTCACCGGCAAGGTTGGTGACGGTGGGCTCGTTATTGACGGCGGTAATGGTCACCGTCGTACTGCCTGTCGCCTGCAAGGCTCCGCCGCTGCCCTGACTGCCGGTGTTGCCGTCGTCGAAGCTCCAGTCGATCTGGACAGTTGCCGGTGGATCATCGGAGCTGTTGGAATAGGCTATCGATTGCAGGGTCGAATCGACCAGTGCGCTGGTAGCGTTGGTGTTGAAGGTCAGCACCAGTGTACCGCCGTTGTTGGTGGTGACGGTACCGATGGTGGTGCCGTTGTAGACGAGCGCGCCACTTTCGGTCAGGGCGCTGAGCAGGCCGGAATTGGTGAAGACATCCTCGGCATTGGCGCCGCCGTTGCGTATCAGCGTGACACTGGCGCCGTCGTAGTTGTCGAGGCCC
>JAAETI010000058.1 GCA_024228555.1 bacterium
TCCCCACTCATGCCGTTCAGGCCGGTCTCCCGGTCTACGTTCCCGACAGCGAGGTCGAGATCCCCGTCGCCGTCCACATCCCCCAGGGCTATGGCAAGGCTCCAACCACTTCCGAGAGCTTGCGCGGAATCGGTGAAAGTGCCCGTCCCATCGTTCAGATAGATCCGATTCGCCTCGCCACTGGAGTTCCCGACAGCGAGGTCGAGATCCCCGTCTCCGTCCACATCCCCCAGGGCTACGCCATAGCTGCTACCGCTGCCGAGGGCTTGCCCGGAATCGGCAAAGTCTGATACGCCCCAAGTACCTGACAGGGAGTTCAGGTAGACATGGTTCGCCTGGCCGTAGTTCGCGACAGCGAAGTCCAGATCCCCGTCTCCGTCCACATCGCCCAGGGCTACAGACCAGCTGTTACCGCTGCCGAGCGCTTGCCCTGAATCGGTAAAGGCGCCCGCCCCATCGTTCAGGTAGATACGGTTCGCCTCGCCCGAGTAGTTCACGACAGCGAGGTCGAGATCCCCGTCTCCGTCCACATCCCCCAGGGCTACGCTATGGCTGTCACCGCTGCCAATGGCTTGCCCGGAATCGGTAAAAGCGCCTGCTCCATCGTTCAGGTAGATTCGGTTCCCCTGGCCGGAGCCGTTCCCGACAGCGAGGTCGAGATCCCCGTCTCCGTCCACATCGCCCAGCGCTATGGACCTGCTCCCAGCGCTTCCGAGGGCTTGCCCGGAATCGGTAAAGGCGCCCGCCCCATCGTTCAGATAGATCCGGTTCGCATTGCTATTGTTAGCAACAGCGAAGTCGAGATCCCCGTCTCCGTCCACATCGCCCAGGGCTACGGACCTACTATTATAGCTGCCGAGCGATAGCCCGGAATCGGTGAAGGCGCCTGCCCCATCGTTCAGGTAGATACGATTCGCCTGGCTGTAGTTCCCGACAGCGAGGTCAAGATCGCCATCTCCGTCCACATCGCCCAGGGCTGTGGAATAGCTGTTACTGCTACCGAGGGCTTGCCCAGAATCGGTAAAAGTACCCGCTCCATCGTTCAGGTAAATTCGGTTCGCTTGGTTCGAATAGTTCCCGACAGCGAGGTCGAGATCGCCATCTCCGTCCACATCGCCCAGGGCTAAGGACCTGCTGTTACCGCTGCCGAGGGCTTGCCCAGAATCGGTAAAGGTGCCCGCGCCAGCATTCAGGTAGATGCGGTTCGCCGAGCCGTCGTTCCCGACAGCGATGTCGAGATCCCCGTCTCCGTCCACATCGCCCAGGACTACGGAACGGCTGTTGCCGCTGCCGAGGGCTTGCCCGGAACTCAAGAAGGCAGGGGCTAGGTCGAGAGGTGTGGAGTCTACGGCATCAAGCCCGCCGAGTCCCTCGATAGCATCCAAGGCCATAGAACCACTCACATCCACCCCCGAAGGAGAGTTTGCGCCAGTTACCCCAGCGTAGGTCCCCCGTGACTTCAGACTTGGCGAAGCACCGAGCGTCACCGTGACCTCATCGGATTCTGGCCCCGCCGAAACAGTAGCTCCCGCGCCAAATGAATCGCCCGTAACCGGAAGCTCGAGATCACCCCCACCAGCAGAGTTCACAACAACGGGCTGATCGAACTGAACAACGACCTGGTCTCCGGCATCGCATGAGGCGTTACCGTTGATATCCATGAACCAGGCCAGCCCATACACCACCGGGGCAGTGAAGACACAATTAGCAGCAACACTGGTCGCATTAGCCCCCGCAATCGTGCCGCTTCCTGCCGTAATAGTGCAGATCTGCCCAGCTGGAGCAGTGAGTACCGTCACGTTATAAGCGGAGCCGTTGACCAAGGCGGTTGCGAAAGTGAAAGCCCCGTCCGCGGTCAGGATAAGGTCATCACCGCCGTTGTTCTGCAAGACCAGAGTGCCGATCAAACCTGAAACGGTACCACCGACTGTGTAGGCATTGACGCAGTTGGCGGCGACATTCGTCACATCTGCCCCCGCGAGCGTGCCACTTCCTGTCGTGATCGTGCAGATCTGCCCCGCCGGTTGAGTTAGAACCGTCACGTCATAAGCCGAGCCATCGGCCAACGCAGTGGTAAAAGCGAAAGCCCCGTCCGCGGTCAGGATAAGATCATCCCCACCGTTGTTCTGCAGCACCAAGGTACCGGTCAA
>JAAETI010000059.1 GCA_024228555.1 bacterium
AATGGTAAGGCGGCGGACTCGCGACGACTAGCTGCATGCACAATCCGTGACGGTTTACTGCTGTCGCGCAGCGACTAAGAAAGGACACAGGCATAACCAAGTCTCTCACGATGCTGACGACCGTACTCGCTCTGGCCGCATCGGGGGCGGTTCGGGCGGACGACAACGTCGAGTGGCCCAAGTTCCGCGGCGACCTTCAAAACACCGGCTACTCGCCCGGTCGGGTGGCCGATAAGCTCGAACTGCGCTGGGAGACCGAGCTGCCCGGGGCGCGAGGGTTCTGGTCGTCGCCCTGTATTGTCGACGGGAAACTGCTGATCGGCAACAACGACAGTTGCCTCTACCCGTCAGTTGCAGAAATTGCACGAGGTGGTCTTGACAAAAGGCGGTGAAACTCGATGTTTTCTGGTGTAATAACAAGTCCCCGTGTTGGGGACGCTGGAAAACAGGAGTTCACCGCCAGTGAAGTTCAAAAGAAGCGATGTTGTACGGGGTGTTTACAGGGTTCCTGAGATTCGTTGCGAGAATGCCGACAAGGCTGGCCTAACATCTTTCGCCGGGCTTGTCATCTTCCAGAATCTGTTTTCGCAACTGGGGATCAAGCAGCGGCTGCGGCAGTGTTTCGGCCACCTGCGTAAGAGTGCAACCTATCGTGGTCACGATATCGTCTTCTGGTTGATCGTACACCTGATTCTCGGCTTCCGCAAACTGCGCGATCGGGATTACTATCATGACGATCCGATGACGAAGCGGACCCTGGGTCTGAAACGCTTGCCCGACGTGGCCACCATCAGCCGCACGCTCTCAGTGATGGACGACGAGGCGGTTACCGGCTATCGTGCGGTGTCGCGGAACTTGGTGCTGGACCGGCTCGAAGCAGAACAACTGGCGCGGGTCACGCTGGACTTCGACGGCTCGGTTCTCTCTACCGCGAGGCACGCCGAAGGGACGGCCATCGGCTTCAACAAGAAGAAGAAGGGAGCCAGGAGCTACTATCCCCTGTTCTGCACCGTTGCCCAGACGGCGCAGATCCTCGATCTGCACCACCGGCCGGGTAACGTGCATGATTCCAACGGCGCGAAGCCGTACATTGCCTCGTGCGTTGAAGCGGTGAAGATGCGATTGCCACAGGCGAAACTGGAAACCCGGGTCGACAGCGCGTTCTTCGACGAAGACCAGTTGGTGGCTTTGGACGCAGACGGCGTCGAATTCACGGCCAGTGTGCCGTTTGCCCGGTTTCCCAAGCTCAAGGGAATCATCGAAGCCCGCAAGCGGTGGCGTCGCATCGATGATACTTGGTCGTACTTCGAGTGCGACTGGAAGCCAGACTGTTGGGCAGAGAAGTTTCGCATCATCGTGATCCGTCAGAAGAAGGCGGTGCCGACCAAGGGACCGCTGCAACTCGACCTGTTCGAGCCGAAGAGCCACGAGTACGATTACCAGGTGATCATCACAAACAAGCGTTGCTCGGCGAAAGGCGTGATGGAGTTTCATCACGGCCGGGGCTCGCAGGAAGGCGTGTTTGCTGAGGCGAAGCAGTTCTGCCAGTTGGAATACATCCCGGTGCGCACCCTCTGTGGCAACCAGATCTACTGCCTTTCGGCGGTGATGGCGCACAACCTCGCTCGCGAGCTGCAAATTGAGACCTACCAACGCGAGCACGGCACAACGGCCAAGCGGCGCAACCTGTGGGGCTTCGAGACGCTCGGCACGTTGCGGAACCGGATCATCCGCCGCGCCGGCCGGTTGATTCGCCCCCAAGGTTGCCTAACGCTCGTGATACAGGCGGGTACGAAGCTTCGCGAAGAGATTGAACTCTACGTGGCCGGCTGAGACCTCGATGCCGCCAAACGCATCTCTTCGGCAGCGATCATCCGCGTTGCCCGTGCGCGCCAAGCCGCCAGACCGCCCCATCGCGTCGTCTCGTGTGCCAACTCAAACACCGCACGGTTGCAGAACGCTACGATTTACGCAACGTTTGGGTATACTCTATCCCTTTCTTCGTCGTGTCCTTCCTCCGCGCTTCTCTGCGTCCTCCGCGGTCGAGTTCTTGGTCGTCTTCCGTTTCTTGCTCGTCTTTCTCGCCGGCTTCTTCTTCACCGTCTTCTTAGCGTTGCGGGCCGGCCGCTTGGAACGCTTTTGCAGCAACGCCTTGGCGGCGTCGACCTTGTCCGCATCGAGAATGGCAGCGGTCAAGGCGGCGTAGAGAGCGTAATCCGCCTTGGATAGATTCGCTCTCCTGGTAGGGTGGGTCGAGTTCCACGAGACCCACCTTGTTGAGCGACATATCCCGCTTGCATCGTCAGAGGGCGACGAGGGAGCCAACCGCAGAGGACGCAGAGAAGCGCAGGGGAAGAGGAAGGACAAATGGGGTCGGGTCTCATTTCCAAAGGGCGACGAGGGGGCCAACCGCAGAGGACACAGGGAAGCACAGAGGAAGAGAAGAATAAGATAGGGAAACAAGGGGCCGTAGAGATCAGGGGAAGTCAATCCGGCAGAGTTCTCTATCCCTTTCTTCGTCGTGTTCTTCCTCCGCGCTTCTCTGCGTCCTCTGCGGTCG
>JAAETI010000060.1 GCA_024228555.1 bacterium
CAACGTCGGTCGGCCCGAGAGGCCAGGCGACCAACAACACCCTCCAGCCCCTGAGCCAACCGCTTCCTAGCCCGAGACCGTTCAACCGGTGACAGGTCAGGGTCCTCCCCCCCAGCCAACGCCAGCACCGCCCACGCCGACACCGGGCTCCAAGGGCGGCCAACCGCTGGGCGGTGACGTTCAACCCGGCGCAGCTGCTCAGGCTCGATCACCCAAACCCGTCCAACACGCTCGCCAACAAGGCCACCATCAGCCAACATCTGACGCACCCGACGCGGACTCACCCTCAACTCAGCCGCGGCCTCAGCGACTCCCAACACAGACATATCATAATACTACCGATAACGGAAGGATTATGCAACCAGGATGGGGTCGCCATCAGGTGTCCCCACCAATTGACAGCCTCAAGCGACACAATCGTGAACCAATCACCCGAAAACGAGCACCCCACCGACAACAGAGCGAGCGCCTCAACCACAAGCACTTCCACCACACGATCACGACGACCTGTGTTGCGTCTGACCGTGACCCTTCCGCTCCGGGCCACATCGAGCCCCGGAAAGATAAACCGGCAGCACGACTAGGCCCTCACTTTCGCCACGGAGTCATCCGACCTCGACAAGAAAGGTGAGGCCGTTCACGCTGCCGTGGCACAAACTTGCCGTGGCTCGACATCTTGGAAGCGGGAGCCTCCGAAACTCAGAGCCCACTCCCCCACCCAACACATCCCCGTGTATTGAGGACCAGCGCCCCCGACAGGATTCGAACCTGCTGCAGTGTCCGAAACGGTCGAAACCATCTCGCGGCATCAGGGACAGAATCTTGGACGCGGACAGGTTCGGCGGACCTGGGCTGCCAGGGCGAACTGACAAACCTGGAGCCGTTGCACCTCAGATCCGGCGCTCGCCGATCTCGGATGGAACGACCGTCCTGCTGCCAAAGTCGACTAGCGAATCAACTCGATGTCGATAACGACCGAGTACCCCGGCCGCCGTCGCTCCTCGACCGCAATGAACCGCAGAACTCCGCCAGCGATAAGTCCCACGTACTGAGCCCGACCCAGTTCACCCACCCGGCCCAATGACCCCCACGCCCCAGCGAACGTGGCCAGCACGTCTAGCAGGAAACGCTGATCGACCTCAACGTTCGCCGCCTCGGGGTCTGGGGCTGATGCCATCGCCCGGTCCAGAACCGCCGGGATTGCCTCGTCGTAGATCGCTGATCGGCCGGCCACGGTCACAACCAGCGATTGCCAGTCGATCACACCTCGCCGGGATATTAGCGCTCGTCCTCAGCGATCTGGGCCAGCAATTCAGCGTCGGGCTCCTGCCCGAGTTTCCGATGTCCCCGAAGTGCGGCCCGCCGAGCAGAGCGCTCCTGGGCGACGATCTCGTCCGGGCCCCAACCAAGTAGTTCAGCTACCTCATCAAGGCCATAGGTGGTGAAAGTCCGAGGCATCAACACAATGATACTCGAACTGCGCAACGAGAAACGAGCAACCAAGGTGTGCTGACGGTGAAGTCCCAAGTTCGTCTCCCCCACCGAGACCCCAGCCCGTTCCCACGTCAGTCGTCTCCCGCTGCTCACAGCTCGCGCCCCCGACAGTGTGCTGGTTCAGGACATCGGAACATGATGGGTCAAGACATCAGCTGCCATGGCCCCTGGCAGTGCGGC
>JAAETI010000061.1 GCA_024228555.1 bacterium
CGCCGACCGGACTTCGATCACAACTCCATCAACCCCGGTAAGTGCTTCATCTTGAACCGGGTGAAGGGCAAGAAGGAAGAAGGCATCTTCCGGGTGGGCAATGTCGACCTGGAGCGAGGATGGCTCGACATCTCAGAGGGTGCGGTCGGGGAGATGGCCGGCCAGCTGGGCTGGGTGCCGGTCAAGCGGGCCAAGCAGCTCGAAAGCGATCTCGCTGATGCCAAGGACCGGGTGACGAAGCTGGAGCGGTGCGTGCACGACTCTCGGCTGGAGGTCGTGACAGAGATGGGCGTGAAGCTCGATAGCTCGCAGCGCCAGGTGCGCCGGTACAGGGCCCGGATGACGGATCTTGAGAAGGAGCTCGCCGAGCTCAAGGGCGCTGAGCAGTGATAGTCGCCCTGGCCTTTCTCGCCGTAGGTACGACGATCGTGCCCTGCCTTGGCGCATACCTGAACTCCAAGCACCTGGCCCAGCTGACCGAGCAGAACCAGATCTTGGTTGCAGCCTTGATGGCCACCAAGAACTCGCCCTATGCTGCGGTTGCTGCCGAGATGGCCAGGCCCCCTCACGACGGTGGTCCCGGCGAACCACTGGTGCCTGGCCTCTCGGTCGATCCCGGGGATAGAGTGGACGTGGTGGGCGGAGCAAAGCTGCTCGGGACGTAGTGCCCTAAGCTGTTGATTATGCAGTCGATCAGGGATCTCTACAAGAGCACAGCTCGCGACACTCGCATAGCGTCCAAGGAGTACTGGCTCAACGTCGGGTTCCTGAGCGGGCATCAGTGGATCTGGTGGAACCCGAACAACAACCACCCTGAGGAGCTACCGGTCGACGACCGGATTCGTTCCACTTTCAACCGGATGGCCACCAACCACCGGACCTTGATCTCCAACCTCATGCAGCGGGACATGGCCTATGAGGTCTTCCCCAATGGGGCCAATGACGCATCGGCCCAGGCGGCCTACACCGCAACCGAGATCCTCTACGCACTGGCCGTCGACCACAACTGGGAGCGGTTGCGGGAGAAGAACTACATCAACATGCTCAAGGGTGGCACCGGGGTCATCGCTGTTGATTGGGATGAGAAGGCCCAGGACTCGGTAGAGACTGGGCTCTCCATCGTGGAATGCGTAGTTGAGCCCGGGGCGTACGACCCGGAGAAGGCTCGATGGTGGATGAAGGCCCAGGTCTTCCACCCTGAAGAGGTCCAGGCCATGTTCGACTTGTCGGACCTTCCAGAGGCGGACGCATCGAACGGCATTAACCCCCTAGCTGAACGGTTGCTCGAGGGGCACCTAGGCGTAGAGAAGGTCAACCCCCTGACTACGGTGCTCACCTACTACGAGCGTCCCAACCCTCTGGAAGAGGAGGGGAAGATCATCGTGGACGTCGGGGGCAACAGGGTCCAAGAGATGAAGTGGCCGTTCCCCTTCACTGACCGGCTCAATATGGTCGTCGGGGTGGAGACCTTGGTGGAGCACCAATGGTACGGGGAGACTATATATAGCCAAGCTCGCTCCCCGCAGGTGTCGTACAACCTCTCGAAATCGAACCTGAGTGAGCATCTACGGGACGCAGCAGTCAGCCGGCTCCTAGTTCCCCACTCCGCCATCCGCATCATGGAAGCCATGAACGATGTTCCGGGTAACATGCACCCCTACCCAGACGGTCTCACACCCCCGGCCTGGCTTGAGCCACCGCAGTTGCCGCATTGGCTCCAGCAGTTGCCGGCCGATTACCGGCTCGACATCGACGATATTATGGGCGTCCACGACGTTTCACGAGGCAAGGCCCCGGTCAATCTGGAGAGTGGTACGGCCCTGTCTATCTTGGCCGAGCTCGACGGCACACCGGTCGGGCGCCTGCTCAAGGAAGGCTCTGGGATGTTCGGGCGCATGGCGTCCATGGTCTTGGAGATGCAAGAGAAGTTCGCCAAGACCAAGCGCATTGCCGTCATCGATACTGGTGAGAGCCCCCTCTCGATTGAGTGGGAGGGCAAGGACATCGCTGGTCAGTACAGCGCCAAGGTCCCGCTGGACAGTGTGATCCCCCGTAGTCGAGCGGCCATACAGCAGATGGGCATGAAGTTGCTGGAGATGGGGCGGATCGAGTCCATGGAGGACTTCGCCCGCTTCATCGAGATGCCGGGCCGCCGCCACCTGGTCAACGCCATGAACCCTCATGTGGCCAAGGCTCGCCGGGAGAACTCGGCCATGGCTCGGGGAGAGGTGGTCTTGCCGGCCACGTTCGATGACGATGCCGTGCACATCATCGAGCACAACGCTTTCCGGACCACCCCGGTGTACGAGATGCTCGATTCGGAGCAGCAACACGTTGTAGACAAGCATGTTGAGGGCCATGAGTCCGATGCGGCTGAGGCCATGGGCAAGATGGTGGGACGGGCTGAAGCTCACCCTGCTCTAGGCGCAGCACCCACGGCTGACGGGGACCCACCGGTTGATCCAGAGCTGATGGCTATGGCTCCGGACATGGGCCTGGAGGGGGCGGACACAGGGGAGCCTCTGGACCCAGCTAGCATGGTGGATACCATGATGGCTAGCCTCTAAGGCAGGACATGACACGAAATCTAGCGGACAGCACACCCGAACAGCTCATTGCAGAGATCGGTAAGTTGCGTGAGGAGTCCAAGGGGCACCGCCTCCGGGCTTCTCAGTACGAGCAGGTGTTCTCCAGGTTCACCCCTGAGGACCAACGAGGGCTGCTCCACGTAGTGAGTGTGTTCGCTGATGACCGGACGGCGGGGGCTGGTCTGTTCCAGCAACTGGCTGAGTCTGTGACTGGCCCTGGCCCTGGCCCGAGCGAGACAACCGTAGAACAGGAACCAATTATGACTGA
>JAAETI010000062.1 GCA_024228555.1 bacterium
CCAGCGACTCATTCCTCGCCATGCCATTCTCTCAAACAGCAGCTCGCTCCCCTGCGGCACGCGCTGGGGCGACCTCTGGCAACACAGTCTCCAACCCCAGGTGAGCTAAGATTCGGCCGATCACTCTTGGGTCCGTGATGCATTTCAGCACTTCTCGCCTAATACCGCAGTGTCCGCACTTCAGCACATCAAGGCCGAGCCCCCTCTTCATCGGCCTCGGCCCACAACATCATCTTCTTCCTCTCCTTTGGCTCCGGCGTCCCTTTGCCTCGCCCATCTGAGGCTCCTGTGCCATGATGCTTCACACACGAGTCCCCCACCTATTCCTCTGCCTTCGGCACTACACGATCTCGATACGATGCCGCGGGAGCTAACAAGCCGTGATAAGTCACCAGGTTCACGCGGGGAGCTGGGATCAATGCTGCCAACCGCGACAAAAACGCTCGAAGAGCGTCGCCGAGGCATCTGTCTTTGACTGCCCGCGAAGCAATGTCATCATCGACATCTAGCGCGACGACTGCCGACGAGGCGAGCACGGGCTGATTATCGAGGAGCCGCTCGATATCGCGCGCAAGACCCGATGCCGAGCCGTTGCGTCGTCCCAAATCCTTCTCGAGCGCCTTCATCGTGATCCAGTCGAGTTCACCACGAAGATCGGAAGTCAGCCGCTACAGCGTCGTCTGCCGCTGTGTCGCTACGCTCGACGACGCATTGCCGAGTGGGTTGGCGTGGGTGTTTGGCGATCTCGAACGGCAGGGGAAAGGTGCTCTTCTCAGATTCCTGAGCTCAAGCTGAGAGCTCCTGTCAATTGGGGGGTGACTGAGAGTCTCAACTCTTCTCGATCTATTCAGCTCCCTACAGCACAGCACAGAGAGACCGTCCCCAGCATCATCACAGAGGTTTGTCCGGTGACCGCACTGCCGGAATGCTGCCACCTGTGCATCACTGTACAGGCGACTTGGTCAGCCATGGCAAACCTGTACTGACACCGATGAATCGGCCAGCACCACAGTCTAGCCTCGGTTGTTGGCCAGCATTTGAAACACGACAACATCCATTTCGTGAGGCCCGACCTCTTGAACGAGAGAAGACCAGCTGCGCGTTCTGGCTGTTGTCCCGCACGTAATCAGACACCAAACCAACCTCCAAACGGACTAGCCATGCAGATACGATTCGTCGCAGCCTTGTTCACATTAGGCGCTGTCGCTGTTGCCCAGCATCAACAGGAACGTTGGGCACCGACACCTCCAGCCTGGGTACAGCAACCCCGACTCGAGGCGTGGAGCCAATTCACCCGCCTCCACGGTCCGCATCGCGCATTCTGGAGTCCTAGCTCGGGAACACCAACCGAGGTCTTCGGCGCAGGCGTTCCAACCCGAACCGTCGTCAAGGATCTACGAAGTGCAGAACATGAGGCGCGGACCTTCATCCAGCGACACCACAGATTACTGGGTGCTCAGGATAACCAGTGGGTCACGCAAATATCACACGAAGTCGGTCCGTTGTTTGTTCTCGTCTTCCAGCAGCATATCGGTGGCATTCCCGTCAAGGGCGGACGTGCCGATGTGAGGATCCACAAGGCCGGAAAGATCTCAATGTGCGGTGCAGAAACATATCGCGCAGCGCCTGGTCAAACTGGAGTGCCTAGCCTAAGCGCCCATGAAGCACTTCTCATCGCAGGTGCGAAGCTAGACCTTACGGCGCTTAATCCGCAGGTGATCGCACTCCAACCACCACCCAAGCGTTTGGTCTACTGGGTGGATCGACATGCGTCTACCCAACAGACCGCACGTTTGTGCTGGGAAGTCACGATCGACTCGTTCGACGACGAAAGGGTCGGTCGTGCCTACGTAGACGCCACCTCCGGCGAACTGCACCAGTACGAATCCGATCTAACCTTCTGCTCGAGCGGCCATCTGCACGTGCGTGGGTTTCATCCTGGGCTCGAAGTTCGCAAGACGCCACCTGCGTCAAGTCCTACACCCGAACCATTGAGTGCCAGGGTGAACACCACGAAGCGAGACCCATCCACATCAATGACCAACGTCACAGGACTTGTCACTGGCGTCGTCTCGAAAGACAACGCGCCAGGAGACTTGACCAACGCAACGACGCGCGGAAACTCCCGACAGGTGTCAAGCCAGTTGTCGCTTGAAAAGGTCTAATCATGAGATGGCCACAGCCTGCTTGGAAGGCGCGGGATTGAGAGTGACGACTTCCTTGCGATCCCAGTTGCGCGTCTTGCCAGACCACCGCTCCGGGTTCTTCGTACGGGCAGCTTCATAGAGCTTGTGGCGAGCTTCAAGGATAGCAACGTCTTCGCCTGAATGCCTCTGAGCAGGAGTCACGAAGCTGATCCATCCGTGGCGGTGGACGTTGTTGTACCAGAAGACCATGCGCTCCGCCCATGCGTCAGCGGCATCCAGAGACTCGAAGGGACCAGAAGGATACTCGGGACGGGCCTTGAGGGTGCCGAAGAGGGATTCTGAGTATGGGTTGTCGTCGCTAACTCCGGGCCGGCTGAAGGACTGGTGCACTCCCAGCTTCTCAAGCGTCGCCTTCATGATAGCCCCTCTCATAGGGCTTCCATTGTCGCTGTGAATGGTCAGTGAGTCCATCGTGATGCCTTCGGTCGAGCAGGCCGCAACGAGCATCGCGACGGCCTTGAGCTGACACTCCACGTCATGAGTTGCCTTGGCAACGATCTTGCGACTGAAGACATCAACGACCAGGTAGAGGTAGTAGAACATGCCCGTGACAGGGCTCTTGAGGTAGGTGATGTCCCATGTCCACACCTGGTTTGGACCGGTGGCCTCGAGCTCACGCGGCCGCTTGCTAGTCGAGGGATTAGCTGATCGACGGTGCTTCATCAGGTGCTCCTCTCGAAGGACGCGAAAGAACGTTGATTCAGACGCGACAAAGCGCCCCTTATCCGCGAGGCGCGGAACAATCTGCTTTGGGGACACGTCGCGGAACTCAGGGGAGTTTGCGATCTCGATGACTTCGCTGCGCTCCTCAGGGCTGAGCTTGTTCTTCGGGGCCTCGTCATGACCTTTCCGTCGATCAACCCCAATGTCTTGATCGACCCATCGTTGCACAGTGCGCGCAGCGATACCGAGAAGCCCACAGGCTTTGCTCTGTCGCGCGCCACTGTCTACAGCCTCGGAGACTAGGTCGATGATCAAGGCTCGCTCTACGTGGCTGTATCGTCGTCCTCGTCCCCCCAGAGGTCCTGGACTTTTTTTTTGAGTGCAAGCAGTGCCGTGACTTCGGCCAAAGCCCTGTCCTTTCGAAGAAGCTCCTTCTCGAGATCCTTGATGCGCTTGCCCTCTTGCGTCAGCTTCTTCTTTGGCTTCTTGGCCTTGCTGAGCGCCTCTTTCGCAGCATCCATGGATAGCTGGCGCCACTCTTCGAGCTGCACCATGTGTATGCCTTTGCCGCGAAGAAACTCGCCCATCTCCGCTTCGGGCACGCTCGATGCCTCGACAACGACTTCGAGTTTCTGTTGGGGTGTCCACTGACGTGGGCTCTTGGGGGAGCCGGCTGGCTGCTTGTTCGAGGCACTCATGACTGGGAGGGTATGAGCCTCTTGGACCCAGCGCGACAGAGTCGGTTGAGATACTCCGACTTCCTTCGAGAGGGCTGAGGCAGAGACTTTCTCTGGACCGGTCAACCGCTTCACCATGCGGGACTTGAAACCAATGCTGTAGGTCAATTGCTAACACTCCGTGCCCCGTTGTTGGAACTTGTGGAAAACTGCGCCCCCCATGGGGGGCGCCCCATCCGATGGATGGGGCAACGGACCGAGCCCTAACGAGGCTTCGCCTCGTCAGGGGCCCCTCGGTCCTGCAATCAAGTGAGGCGACAACTATCCTGACACCGGGGGGTGCTTTACGCGGGCTGGCCCTTTGTTGACCGCGAAGAGCATGAAGCCGAGATAAGGAAGTCTCGGTCCGCAATAACCCCATACAAACGGATGCCGTAGAGAAACAAATGCTAAGTCTGATTCGTCATCACCGATGCCAAG
>JAAETI010000063.1 GCA_024228555.1 bacterium
GAACGATGCTGCCGATATGACGGGCGAGGTCGGTGGTGATGAGGCGAGGGAGCCCAGGAATGGTTGGTTGCTGAACGAGAAGGCCCCGCCGTCGCCGGCGATCATCAGGTATCCGTTGCCCCAGGGGGTCATTGCCGTGATGGGGGCGTTGAGGCCTTGGCCTGGTGCGAGTGCTCCGGGGATTGATCCTACGAATTGGGCCCCGAATGCGAAGACACCGCCATCGGCGGCGACCAGCCAGTATCCGTTGGCGTCGGGGTCAGGTACCAGCGACTGGACTGGTGCGTTGAGGGGCAGGCCGCCCATGGAGCCGTGGAAGAGGGCATCACCGAAACTGAAGACGCCTCCGTCGGAAGCGACCATGTAGTAGCCGAGGCCAGAGGGTGTGGCGGCGGCGTCGAGTACTGGGCTGTTGAGAACGACTCCGGCCATGGATCCGTGGTCTTGGGCGTCTCCGAACGGGAACACCCGTCCGAGATCGCTGAACAACCAGTAGCCGGCTCCACTCGGGGTCGGTGCCAGTGCGACGATCTCCTCACCGGCCTGTAGTGAGGGGTTGGCGCCGTAGTGGGTAGCGCTGCCGAAGGTTTGGACGGTGCCGCTGGCTGTCGCAATCCAGTACCCGGCGCCGTCGGCGGTGTCTTCGAGGTCGACGGCGCGATCTCCTTGGTTGATGTCGGCGTCGCCAAGGTTGGGTGTATCGCCGAAGCCGTAGACGGTGCCGTCTTCGGACAGCATCCGGTAGCCCTTTATGGTGTCCAGTACCGCGGTGGCGGACACATTCCCGGATACGGAGGTGTCTGTGCGTGGGTTGTCGGTAGATCCGTCTGACCAGGCAACGAACTTCAAACCACTATCTGGTACTACGGTTACAGGTAGCCCAGACCCTCCGGACGGCACGATCTGTGTACTCGGCCCGGTAAGGGTGGCATCACTGGTTGGATCGTAGGTCAACGTGTACGTGAGACCAGTGTTCTCATTACTGTCTATGCTCCAGCCCCTCGAACTCACCAGAAAATCTCGTGCTGGTGCAGCAGCACTATAGTATTGAGCTGAGGTCCTAGAAAAATCAACCCCGCTTTGCACCGATGGCAACGCCGACCAGGCTATGAGAGCGTTTGAGTAGTTGGATGCCGAGAAATTCGTGGCGTCTTTCAACATGCTATCCATGGTGGTGACTTCCGAAACATCCCAGCCCGAAATGTCTTGGTTGAAAGCCGCGGCACCTTCAAACATGCTGGCCATATCTTGCACACCCGATACATCCCAGTCCAGCGGCTGGCCACCGCTATTGAAAGCCAAGGCATTTCCGAACATACCTTCCATATTCTTCACACTGGACACATCCCAGCCCGAGACGTCCTGGTTGAAGACGGAGGCCCCCCTAAACATCGAGGACATGTCTGTCACATTGGATGTATCTGCCCAATCCAACGGGAGGCCGCCGTTGTCAAAATCAGTTGCATCGTAGAACATTTCGTACATACTCGTGGTACCCGACACATCCCAGTCTGAGATATCTTGATCGAAGACGGAAGCAGCATTGAACAAGCCATCCATACCCTGCCCCGTCACACTGGAAGTGTCCCAGTCTCCGATATCCTGATTGAAGAGAGAGTTGTAGTAGAACATGTATTGCATAGTTGTGACACCGGACACGTCCCAGTCCAGTGGCTGGCCGCCATTGTTGAAGATATCGGCGCCGTAGAACATGTAGTCCATATCGGTCACACCAGATACATCCCAGCCCGAGACATCCGAGTCGAGGACAAGATTTCCCTCAAACATACTTGTCGTATTCGTGACGTTCGACAAATCAGGACTGTCTGTGGCGTTGAGAGTTAGATTGCGGGCCCCGTAGAACGCTCTATACATCGAACTCCACTCCCCTGAGCCCCATTGCTCTATGGCGAGAATCTTGACTCCGTCGCCACGGTTGTCTAGGAAGAAGTGGGGAAAGCCAGTACCAACTCCTGAATTGTCGGAAATGACTACCGTGTACATGCCGGCACCCGTACCAGAAGACGATGTATCAAAGTCACAGGTATAGTCTCCGGTCTGAGCGGTAGCCTCATCCGTACCGTCATTGTCACAGTCTACGTTGTAGTTGTAGGTCTCGGAACTATTGGTAGGAATGACGTACTTGGTTGAAGCGGAAGCTCCAAATCCCGTATTGTCACTCTTCACTTTGATGACAAAGTCATCTGCTGGGTAGGCATGTGCTGCACTAGTCGATGCCAAGAAGGCTACTGCAACCGATATGGCAATCACCATGAGCAATGCTCTCGCGGATGAACGACCGCTATGAGGGTTAGATGATATTTGCATTGTGACGAATTGGCACCTATTGGCTAGATTGCGGACTACTGACATGGCACGGCTGCTACTCAACTCAACTGGGTTCACAACTTCACCGCTACATACCCCTTTGAGGCTGTCGGTGTGATTTCACATGACACCATCGGTGAAACCACCGATGGGATTAGGGGCTTTTCAGAGATCAGCGGGGAGTGACCGTGGCCAGCACCGCCGCCGGAGATCAGATCCGA
>JAAETI010000064.1 GCA_024228555.1 bacterium
TGCAACTGGCAACGCATCCGATCTCACGCCCGCCGAACACAGCAAGCTCGACAGAGTCCTGCACACCAACCCATGGCTGTGGCAAGGTGCAGGGCTCCTCAGCATCCTCAAGGACTCAATGCTCGAAGGCGGCACAATGGTCTATGGACGGCCGGCATTCCGAATCGCCTTGAAGGGCGAAGGAGACCGCGAGCTCTTCTTGTTTGAAGACGGGACAGCCGCGGGGTGCCAGTACATAGACCCGGTCCAAGAGGCTCTGATAGAACTAAGACAGGTCGGAGATCACTGTCTCATCATCAAGGATGGAGAGTTGAAACCAGGCTGGAGCATTTCGGCACCACGCTTTCAGGCACCAGCCAGCACCTTGTTTGAGAGGCCCACACGATGAAAGTGCTGCACACAATCCTCGCGACGAGCCTTCTTGTTCTCCCCGCAGTCGGGCAAGGCAAGGGCTACGCCTTCGACGAACGCAAGCCGCGCACCAAGACCGAATCGCTCATCGACAGAGTTCTTCCGAGCCTCGTCAAGGTGCATGGAGCCTCAGGTCTAAAGACGATCGACCCCTACGCAACCGGAGTCATCGTGAGCGAACAAGGTCATATCCTGACCCTCGACCTCATCATGGTCCAGAAGGACAGGACCAAGGTTGTCCTCGCAGACGGCTCCATTCATCAAGCGCAGTTGCTACCACCTGACGACAAGTTGGGACTGCGCCTCCTCAAGATCGACACGTCTGCCCTGAGTAAGAAGCTCGTTCCAATCAAGCCCGCGAAGAACTACCCAGCCAACGGGACCTTCGTCGTATCGATCGGCAACTGCTTTCGCCTCGCTGAGTATTCGGAGAAGCTCTCTGCCACCTTTGGTGTTGTCGTGGCGACCGCATCCACGGGTCTGCGCTACCGACTAAAGGACTTCGACTACGACGGCAAGTTGATCATCACCGACGCTGCCAACAATCCCGGTCACTTCGGTGGCGGACTGTTCACCATCACCGGCGAGTGGATTGGCCTCAACACCCGCATGGTCGAGTCCAAAGAAACCAACACACAGATCTCCGCAGCGATACCAGCCGTCGAACTCACGGCCTACCTCGAACGCTGGATCAAGCCCAAAGGTCAAAGCACGCGTATCATCCCCGACAAACCAGCGGTCGAAGCAAAGCCTGTCTACACAGGGATCAGACTGTTTGATCAGGGAGGGCGTCGGTCACCACCCGCTTACATCGAGCGTGTCCGCCGTGGTTCACCAGCTCACAAGATCGGACTTAAACCCGACGACCTCATCGTCCGCATCGACAAGCACTCGATTCGAAGCTGCGTCGAATACCGTCGCGCACTGAAGAAGTTCGAGCCAGGCCAAGCCATCGATGTGACCTACAAACGCGGCCGCAAGGTCTACAAAGCCAAACTGACCTTGGAGGAGAAGAAGCGATGAAGATCATCCAA
>JAAETI010000065.1 GCA_024228555.1 bacterium
AGCTCGGTGTACGTCTCGATAACAGCAAGGGCAGGATCAAGGATTTGCCACGCCTCGACGACGATAACAACCCCACCGGCGAGATCATCCCGGGCGGGGACATAGTCGAATGGGACTCCATCGACCCGCGCTTCGGCTTTGCCTGGAACATCGGGGGCACCGGAGAGAACGTCCTCCGCGGCTCGGCCGGGCGCTTCCACGCCGGGTTGATCGCCGGCGACTGGAACTACCCGCCGCCCGAAATGCCGGGTTGGTTGTATGAGTACCAGGACCCGGCAACAGGCGAATGGGAATATTCGCACGGCCTTTTTGAACCAGAAGGCGTAACCCTCGCACCGGGCATTAAGAACGCCGAGACCTGGGAGTACACTCTCGGCTTCGACCACCAGCTGACCCCCACCAGCGCGATCGGCATTTCGGTGGCCTACAAGCAGACCACGAACATGCTCGGCTGGTCCATCGCCGGCGACGGCGCGTTCAATTGGGAAACCATCATCGACGATGTTACCGGAGAAGCAATCCAGCTCAAGGACTACTACGAGCAGCCGACGCGGTTCAAGGGCAACAGCACCGGGCCCGGAGCGCTCGGTGGTGACCGCCCGTACGAGCAGGATTACCTGGGCGTCTTCTTGACTTACACAAAGCGATTCAGCGGCAAATGGGACCTCTTTGGCTCCTACAGCTGGTCTGAGTCCACGGGGTTGAACCCGACTTTCAGCTCCGGTGGCGGTCTGGAAGAGCAGGGCGCTGTCTTCTGGGATAGCACCGTCATGTCCAATCCCAACATCTTCTACGGCGCCACTTCGGACAGGGTGCTGGGGGGTGACCGCACGCACATCCTTCGCCTGGTGGGCAACGTCCTGCTGCCCTATGACTTCAAGCTCAACTCGGTCGTCAACATCCAGAGCGGGCGCATCTACGACCGGCGACAAAACTACGTACTGCCCAACACCACTGGCTATATCATCACCAGTCCGGCCGACGACCGCTTACCGACTCAGTACGTGTGGGACCTCGGGCTCGGCAAGCACTTCACTCTCGGCAAGGACAGGGATTTCAGCATCTACCTCCAGGTCCTTAATCTCCTCAACGACGACGCGAGGACGGGTTTTGATACCCTGGCCCCTAGGGGCAACGATCCTCTCCGGCCCGACGCCTGGCTCCTGCCGCGAAGGGCGCAGCTACGATTGAGATTCGCGTTCTAGGCTGCTGAGCGACGTGCGTGATTCTGATTCGGCGGGAGGATAGTAGATTGCTTTTCGGCTCAGCTTGCAGATGGTGGCGTGATGGGGCACTTCGCGGTTGATTGGGCGACGGATTGTGGGCTGTGGGCGCTTGCTAGCGACCTGAGCCGGGCTCTCTCGTCTGGTGAAACACCTACACTTCCAATATGAATGGCTGAGGGGGTGTGCACCGGTGCTGGCGAGGCTCTCGACGCGCAGGCCTTGTAATGAAAATGAACTCAATTCACATGCATTCACAGCCCAAGAGCCGACGGCTCTTCTCAATCCCTTCGTTGGCAACGGGATTATGCTTTCTCCTGTTGTCCGCGTATTGCACCCTCGCCGCTGGGCAGGTTGATTACAGTGCAGCGGCCAGTAGTCCCTTTGTGGA
>JAAETI010000066.1 GCA_024228555.1 bacterium
TGCGACGGCTCTGGCGTTGGCCGAACAAGGCGCGGCGGTCGTCGTGACCGATACTCAGCTGGACCGAATGCCCGATGGCCGACCAGCGGTCAACACCGACGCTATGTCCATCCTCTCTGCTGAGATCGAGGCGCGAGGTCCTGGATCGATGGCGATCGAAGTTGACATCACGAACCGTCACCAGATTGATGCCTGCATCGAGCAGGTCGTCGCACGCTTCGGTCGGATCGACATCCTCGTGAACAATGCCGGTACCACGGTGGGGGCCCTGCCCTTTCTAGACATCACGAGCGGGCAGTGGGATCTGAGCTATCGCGTGAACCTCAAAGGAACCGCGGACTTCTGTCAGGCAACCCTCCCATCGATGATCGAGAACCGAAGTGGCGTCATAGTGAACAACGTTTCCACCGCCGGCCTCGGCGCCGAGGCCGGGTTTGGGGCCTACAACGCCACGAAACATGGTGTTGTAGGCCTAACCAAGACCATCGCAGCCGAGTTCGGTCCGGCCGGAGTTCGGTGCAACGCGGTGTGTCCCGGATACGTCTCAACGGCCATGCACCTAGAAGCCACGGCGCGGCTCGCGAGGGAAGCAGGGGTATCGATAGGCGAGATGGCTGAGCAACGTTACAAAGGGGTGGCGCTGAGGCGACCCGGCTCGCCCGAGGAGATCGCTTCCACCATCGTCTTTCTGGCCGGCCCAGGTTCGGAGTACATCACCGGCGCCGCGATTCCCGTATCAGGTGGAACCCCAGTTGGGCTCTGATGGCCACTCATCCGCTGCAAGTCGGTAGGTCGCAAGGACGATACCCTTAGCGCCCGCCATATCCACAAGGAAGATTGTGAATATCGAA
>JAAETI010000067.1 GCA_024228555.1 bacterium
CTCTTGGGGTGCATTGGCGACCATCTTCCGCAGCGTGAAGACCGCGTTCGACCACTCCCAGCGTGGGAAATGAGATCGGCCAGGTACCACGGGACAAAGCAGGCCAAAGAATCCGCCTGCACCCGGTGCAACGGTCGGGAAACAGATGCAGGTCCATCATCCCGCCGGCTCCGGGGAGCCCACGGATTGCGCCTACACCCACTCGTCTGAAGCGACCGGTGGGCATTTATAGCTGCTCCATGGTTGTGACGTTAAATTTCATACCGATATTTGCTTCCAGAGCACTGGTTGCATCTTCAAGGACGTCGAAAATTCTTGCACGTTCCAGTGTTTTACCTAAATCCAGGACTGCTGTGTTTGATACACCCGCCTGTAAAAGACCGGCGTTGAATGCTTCCTCTGCTTGAGAGGCTGAAATAGAAACATACTGACCGGAACCGTCTATGTATGCCAGAGACTGATAAACACTGGAGAAAACATCCGCCAATTGTGTCATCTTGAAGGCTATACGATTAGCCGGTGTCACTAAATCATTGGGATCAGTATTTGCAGCGGTCTCTCTTGGAATTGGGT
The DNA here is from genome assembly GCA_024228555.1 of bacterium. Taxonomy (GTDB): domain Bacteria; phylum Actinomycetota; class Acidimicrobiia; order Spongiisociales; family UBA5794; genus JAAETI01. Next base: position 574 of record JAAETI010000067.1, read on the forward strand.
TGTTGTACATCTGATCTAAGTAATACATGACCTGGTATGGATATTGCGCGTACCATTCTTGCCCCCACACAGAACTGTACGATCTCACCGTGGCGATTGTCGATTCTGTGGCCGTAGCACCCAAAGTACTGTAGCTGTTTACTAGACCGCCATAGAAACCCTGGTTATATGCGACGTTCAGAATCACCTCCAAAAAGTTGTTCGCAAGATCCTTAAAGTGGGCCAAACAATTGTCGTATGCAGGCTGCCACGGAGTAACCCATCCGTCTTCACCCGTGCCTACGACAACCAATGCAACAAAATCGATATAATGAAAATATGATGTCAGGATGGGGCCAATGTACTTGTTGTTGAACGATTGGGGTGTGACTTGAGTATGCTGCTCAGCTGCTGTATCCATTGTGTAGCCAATGTTCTTTTGAACAGCGACCATATTGATCAGCGAATAACCGGCTGGCTCATAACCACCTCCAACCATATCTGCCGCATAATTATTGATCTGGTACGGGCCACCCTGGCCGGCTCCCATAACCGATTGTTGACGAGGATCAGGCGCAATCAAGTCCTGATCGGACGTGTACCAATGAGTCGCAATATTCTCCTGCAGTAGTTGCGCAAAAATCGAGCCATATAGATAATCTCGATCGTACTGCATGCCCGGATAGTAGTTCTTGATCAGATGGCCAAGCAGTACTCCAGCTATGAAATTAGACATTATGAGGTCGGTATATCCATCACCGTCTAGAATCATTATGTCCTGTGCCTCACTAAGACCTAGGTGCAGATGGTATTCAATTTGACCAGTGGTCATGACTTCATCGCCATCTGTATCTGTGTCGGTATCGTTATCCGTGTCACTATCGGTACCATTATCAGAATCACCACCTGTACCTGACGTAGCTTCACCGTTCTCACAGGAAATTGATGTGGTGACCAACAGGAGTAGCGACAAGCAAACTATTTGATGCTTCATTACTTACTTCTCCGAAAAAGAACTTCTTCTTTCAAACATACTAAAGCACATCTCAAAAGTCGTCATCGGCTAAGTGCTTGATTCCAGATCGCTTTTCGTCCGGGATCGACACCGTGGTCGTCGCGTGATCTTTGCTTCCCCATTCTTTGTCATTATTTGCGGTCCCGGCCTGCGCCGGTGACGACGGACCCGGAAGCGGATCCAATACGGATGCCGGCACCGAGGGCACCAGCGGGACATCGGAAACCGACAGCAACACGTCGACCTCCGGTGCGTCGGGTAGCGGCTCGGCGACGGATCCTGGTAGCGGGTCGGCCTCGGGGGGGGGGGGTAGCGGAGGCAGCGGTGGCTCGGGCTCGAGTGGCGCATCGGACTCGGGCTCTGCGTCCGGGACCAGCTCTGGATCCAGCTCCGGCGGTAGCAGCTCCGGCGGGAGCTCGGGCGGCTCGACGGGAACAAGCACCGGCGGTCAGGCCGACTGTGCCACGTTGAGCGATGAACGGGCGTGCATGCAGGAGCCCACGTGCGTGGGGATTTTCGGTCAGCCGCTGATGCCGGGCAGCGGCAGCGTTGGCAACATGCCTTGCTGGGGGGCCGCGCCCGAGTTCCTGGGCTGCCGGGACGCCGACGGATTGTGTCCGGGGGCCATTACCATTGCTTGCGAGGGGCGGCCGCCACCGTTCAAATTCAACGATGGCTGTATCCCCGACGTGCCCGTCCGGGTGACCGCCCCCTCGACGCGGGAGCGAGAATGCGGGCATGACGATCAAGAGATCCGAGTTTCTCCGGAAGGCGGGTCGGCCGCGCTGGGGTGAGGCAGACGCACGCGCGGTGCTCGACGCGTTGAAGGAAAGCGGGCGGTCGGTAACGGAGTTCGCACGAGAGCACGACCTTGACCCGCAGCGGCTGTGGCGTTGGCGAAGTCGGCTCGAGGGCACGAAGGTGACGACAGAGTCGGACGTGGTGTCGTTCGTCCCACTGGTCGTGACGGGTCTGGAACGGTCGGCGGTCGTGGTCGCGCGAGTCGGCGCCGTGGAAGTCGAGGTCGTCGACCCGGCGGCAGTCGGTCCTCAATGGGTCGCTGGGTTGTTGGAGGCGGTGGCCGACGCCGGCCGGAGGGATTCGTGATGCTACTACTGCCAGGTGCGGTGAAAGTCTACGTCGCGACGCAGCCGGTGCGGCTCAATCGGTCGTTCGACGGGCTGTCGAACGCGGTACGAGAGGTCCTGGGGAAGGACCCGCTTTGCGGTCACGTGTTCGTCTTCACCAACCGCCGAAGGACCATGGTCAAGCTTCTCGTGTGGACGCGTGGTGGGTTCACGATTCTCCACAAACGCCTCGAGCGTGGAACGTTCGCGCGAGTGTTTGGGCGAGAAGAGATGCGGACCCACGTCGAGATTGATGTGCACGAGCTTTCGATGCTGCTCGAAGGCATCGAGCTCTCGGCGGGTCGCGTGTCGAAGCGATGGGCACCAGCGCGGCACACCCGAGCCGCGTGAAAAAGAAGTTTCCGGACGTGAAGAAAACACTTGCACGATCGATCTCCACACGTACAGTGACGAGCATTGATGAACGGTGCGAACGAAGCGAACGACACGCTGTCCGGTTTGGTTCTGGAGGTTCTTCCGACTCTTATGGAGGAGGGGCGCTTTGACGAGGTGCTGGCGGCCGTCGCAGCGTTGGTGAAGCGGAACGAGAAGCTGGAGCGTCAGCTCGCGGAGTTTCTGGAGCGGCGCAAGTCGAAGCCCAACGAGGGCGTGTCGTCGGACCAGCTTCTGCTGTTCATGAAGCAGCTGCAGGGGCAGGCGATGGGAGACGGCGCGGACAATGCTCCCCCCTCGACTCCGGAACTGGAGGAGGCGAATGCGCGGCTGGAGGCGCGAGCGGAGGCATCGGCCGAGCGTGCGCGCCAGAAAGTCCTGGCTGCCGGATTTGTCCCGAAACATAAACCGCTGAAGAAGCCGCTTCCAGCCCCCTTGCATCGCCTCGAGAACGTGATCGAGGTACCGGAGGACGAACGCGCGTGTCCGACCTGCTCCAAGGAGCGCACGGTGATCGGGTACGACGTCTCGGAGGTGCTCGAGCTCGAACCCGCCAAGCTTCATGTGCGTCGGGACAAGCGTGAGAAGCGAGCGTGCAAGGGCTGCGACGCCTACCTCGTTCGGGCACCGCGAGGCGAAAAAGTCGTGGCGGGGGGCCAGATCGGGTGCAGCATCGTGGCGAACGTCATGAACGACAAGTACTGGATGGGTCTACCCCTGCACCGGCAGCGGAAGAACTTCCGGCGGATGGGGCTGGCGCTGTCGTCGTCGACCTTGTGTGACCAAGTCGCCTGGGGTGCTCGGGTGCTCGAGCCACTGTGGCTCGAGGCCATCGACCAGATGTTCGAGGCCCACGTGATGCACATCGACGGGAGTGGAGTGCCGGTGCTCGACCGGGACCACCCGAAGGGGAGGCGTCTGGGTACACTCTGGGCCACGGTGGGGGCAAGCGAGCGCGGACCTCAGGTCGCCGCGTACTTCTACGCATCGACGAAGAAGGCGAAGGGGCAAAGACCCCACGAGAAAGGACCTTGGGAGATTCTCGCGCAGCGTACCGGCATCGTCGTCTCCGACGCCGACACGCTATTCGTCGAGCAGCGTAAGCGCGATGAACTGATTGACTGCGGCTGCAACATGCACGCCCGACGCTACTTCGTGAAGGCGCTCGACCGGGGTGACTCACGAGCTGCGCTGGCACTCGGCGCGTTCAAGGGCCTGTACCAAGTCGAGGAAGAGTTTCGTGACGCGGGCGCGGAGGAGCGGCTCGTTGCCCGCACACAACGTAGCACGCCGATCTACGAGGACCTGGTGGCGTGGTGCCGAGCGCATCAGCCCGAGGTTCGTCCGAGCGAGCCACTGGGTCGGGCCGTCGCGTATCTGTTGAAGCACGAGCTCGCGCTGCGTCGCTTCGAGACGGACGGCGCGATCCCAATGGACAACATTGCTGCTGAGCACGCGTTCGTGGCGGTTGCGCTAACCAGGAAAAACTACCTGTTCTTTGGAGCCGACACCGGCGGCGATCGGGCGGCGATCGCCTACACGATTCTGCACTGCTGCCACCTCGCCCGCGTGGACCCGGTTGCGTACCTCACAGACGTCCTAACCATCCTCGGGCGCGGTACCGCGGGCGTCGACATGGCCGAGCTGATGCCGGCGCGCTGGAAACTCCGCGCCGACTCCAGCTGACGCAGGACCCGCTCGCTACGCTCCACCAGTGGTCAGGACCGGATCGGGCGGCCAGCGGCCAGGGGGCAGTTGCCCGGACGGACACCTCCGTGATGTGGGCGGGCTCCCCGAAACTTCGTGATTTCGAGGCTGTGGTGAAACGCCTAGAGGTCGGGTTCGGTTCCGCCGTAAACCCCTAAGGATAGATGACATTGGCCACCTGTGGGCACTTGGGAGGGCATCTGCGGCGATCGCGTTCGGAGTTTTTGCCGGGGTGAACACCGCGCCCGGGGACACCCAGCTGAAAAGAGCGCAGC
>JAAETI010000068.1 GCA_024228555.1 bacterium
GCGAGGCGCAAACCGTCATTGCTTCAGGGACTTACCGGCTGATTCCCGTATCCGGGCGGGACATTGCAAAGATGGACGCGTACTTGGTGGAAATGCAAGTGCTTTCGAGGGGTTAGGGCAACATGGGAGATGATTGCAAAGAGAGGACTCGATAGGCAAAGGCCGGCGGTGGGGGTAGCGTAGGGGCCATGGAAAACGTCCTGCGTCTGGATTTGCACCTGCTGAACCCGCGTTTTGCGCCGTTGCGTCTGCGCGATCCCGAGCGGTTGGCGTGCCTGACCCGCTCGATGCGCCAGCACGGCCAACTGATGCCGGTGGTAGTGGTCCCGGAGTCGCTCGATCCCCCGCGCTGGGTGGTCATCGACGGCTACCGGCGCTTGGAGGCGCTGCGGGAGATCGGCGAGGACCTCGTCTGGGTGGATGTGTGGGATCGCTCGGTCGACGAGGCGTTGCTGCTGTCCCTGGCCCGGGGGCCGGATCGCGGCTGGGAGGCGATCGAGGAGGCGGCGCTGCTCCAAGAGCTCTCCAGCCGCTACTCCCTGCGCGAGCTGGCCCGGCGGATCGGCCGCGACGTCAGCTGGGTGAGCCGGCGGTTGAACCTGTTCAAGGCGCTGCCCGAGGAGCTGCTGGAGGCGGTGCGCACCGGAGCGCTCTCGGTGTGGGCGGCCACCCGGATATTGGCGCCGTTGGCGCGCGCCAACAGCGCCCATGCCCGTACTCTGCTGCGTGAGTTGGAGAAGACACCGCTGTCCACGCGCGAGCTCGAACAGCTGTTCGCGCAGTATCAGAGCGCCCCCAAGGCCCAGCGCGAGCGCCTGGTGGAGAACCCCGGCCTGTTCGTCCATGCGTTGGACAGCCGGGAGCAGGCCGCCGAGGACCGGCGTCTGGCCGAAGGCCCGGAAGGGGCCTGGTGTAAAGACCTGTTGGTGACCGAAAAGATCCTCAAGCGCTTGAGCGCCCTGGCACCCACGCTATTTTTTCCGCAACAGGCGCGCCGGGACACCGACCGCCTCCAGCAGCCCTATGTCCGCACGAAGACCCAGTTCCGGCGTCTTGATCAAATCCTCGAGCAGGTGATCGGCCATGATCCCCTATGAGATCCGCCAGGCGATCCTGACCTTGAAGCAACAGGGTCGCCCCCTGCGCGAGATTGGCCGGATTCTGAAGGTCTCGCGCAACACCGTGCGCCGGGTGTTGCGCGAGTCCGAACCCAAGGCGCCCTCTGTGCCCTGTGGACAGGAGGAGGTCATCGCGCTGCTCCCGGAGATTTACCAACGCTGCAAGGGCAACGCGGTGCGTATCCAGGAGATCCTCCAGGACGAGCACGCCACCGCGGTACCCTACAGCACGCTCACCCACCTGATCCGGGAGCAGGAGCTGCGCGAGCCGAAGCGGCGCAGCGGCATCTACACCTTCGGACCTGGCGCGGAGATGCAGCACGATACCTCGCCTCACCGCCTGGAGCTGGGTGAGAAGACGCTCACCGCCCAGTGCGCCAGCCTCATCCTGGCCTACAGCCGGCTGCTCTTCTTCCAGTACTATCCGGCCTTCACCCGCTTCGAGGCCAAGGCCTTTTTGACCGAGGCGCTGCGCGTGTTCGACGGCAGCTGCCCGCGCTGCACCATCGACAACACCAGCGTGATCATTGCCGGCGGCTCCGGCCCCGATGCGCTGATCGCCCCGCAGATGGAGGCCTTCGGCGAGTTGTTCGGGCTGGTGTTCATCCCCCACGCCATCGGGCACTCGGATCGCAAGGGGCGGATCGAGCGGCCCTTTTCATATATCGAAGGCAATTTCCTGGCCGGGCGCACCTTCCGGGACTGGGCCGATCTGAACGCCCGGGCACGTGTCTGGTGCGAGACGGTGGCCAACGCCAAGCCCAAACGGCGCCTGGGCATGAGCCCGCAGGCGGCCTACGTGATGGAGAAGCCGCATTTGCGACCCCTGCCGCCCTATATCCCGCCGGTCACCCAGATCCACTACCGGGTGGTGGATACCCAGGGCTACGTCCATCTGGATACGAATAGGTACTCGGCTCCGGAGCGCCTCCTCGGCAAGAAGGTGGCGGTGCACAAGCGCCCCGATCAGGTATTGGTATTCCAGGGGCAGCGTCTGGTGGCCGAGCACGCGCGCCTGATCGGCCAACGCGAGGGCGTACAACTGAACAAGGCACACCACAGCGATCTCAGTCGGGGCCGTACCCCAAAGGGGCCTTCTCCCCAGGAGCTGGCGCTTCAAGGGCGCGATCCGTTGCTCGATCGCTATGTGGTCGAGCTGAAGAAGCGTTCCCCCGGCCGGGGGGTAGCGAAGCTTCGCCGGCTGTTGGAGCTGAAGCGCTCCTATCCCGCCGAGCCGTTCCTGGCCGCCGTGGCCCAAGCCCTCGAATACGGGCTGTTCGATCTGGCCCGCCTCGAGCGGCTCATCCTGGAGCGGGTGGCCGGTGACTTCTTCAACCTCGGGGACGATCTGTGATGCACGAACCACTGTACCGACTGCTCGAACAGCTGCGCCTGCGAGGTATGGCCCAGAGCCTGGAGCGCATCCTCGCCCTGGCCGACACCGAGGCACTGTCTCCTGCCGAGGTGGTGCGCCGCCTGCTCGAAGAAGAATGGCGTCACCGCCAGGAGCGCTCTCTCGCCTACCGCCTCTCCAAGGCGAAGCTGCCTTGGGACTGGAGCCTGGAGAGCTTCCCCTTTGCCCGCCAGCCCGGCGTCAACGCCGCCCAGATCAAGGGCCTCGCCGGGCTCGACTTCATCGAACGGGCCCAGAATATCGTCTTTATCGGTCCACCCGGCACCGGAAAATCCGGGCTGGCTATCGGCCTGTTGCGTCAGGCCCTCGTCAACGGCTACCGCGGCCGCTTCTACAAGGCCCAGGATCTGTTCGACGAGCTCTACGCCTCACTGGCCGACCGCTCCACCTCCCGGCTGCTCAATCGCCTCAGCCGCTATGATCTCATCCAGATCGATGAGCTTGGCTACCTGACCCTGAAACCGGAACAGGTCAACGCCTTCTTTAAACTGCTCGATATGCGCTACGGCAGACGCCCTTCCATCATCACGTCCAATCTCGATTACCCGGACTGGTACGATCTGTTCCAGCGCAAGCCCCTGGTCGATGCGTTGCTCGACCGCCTTCAGCACCATTGCATCACCATCCGTATCAACGGACCCTCACTGCGTGTGCCCGAACAACAATCGGATCAGCCCGCTCAAGACACACCCTCGGAACCGGAAGAACATTGAGCGCAGACGATGAACAAGCGACCACCCCTCGACTTTTCCTTCCTCCCGGATCTTTCCGATGAGGCCGCCTATGAGATATCCGAGTTTCTGCAGGCGCTGAGCCTCACCTTCGAGGAACACTA
>JAAETI010000069.1 GCA_024228555.1 bacterium
CGGTTCGCCCGCCGATGCCTTCTCCCAGATCGCAGGGATCGAGGTCCCGACCCGTTCGAGGATCTCACACAGCAGTGCCTTCTTCGATGAGAAGTGTTTGTACAGGAGCGCCTCGCTGACGCCGGCACGCCTGGCTATCGCGGCAACACCGCCCCCTCGGTAGTTCGACTCTGCGAACACCTCGACTGCGGCGGCCATGATCTCCTTGCGGCGCTGCTCCCCATCCATCCGTGACATCGTCTACGTATTCCTCTATAGGTAGGTGAGCACTTACTCACCCTACCTCCGATGCTCTGAGTCATCAAGTTGGGTGTGGGTGCCCGAAACCCTGACGTGGGCCGAGTGTTCGGCCGTAGGACCGTTCTCGCCGCATACCAACGCTTGCGTCGGAGGGGGGACTACCGCCAGCACCTTCGCGTCGAGTCAGTCAGGGCACCGTGACGTCGGTATGCGAGAAGTCGTTACCTACGAACAACAGAGGTTGTCCGAGCCGCCTTGAGAGAGCATATGAGAACGTGTCACCGAAGTTGAGTCCAGCCCGATGACGTCCCTTTCCAAACCGACGCCAGCTCACGATCGCTTCCTCGGTGATCTCGGCATCCACTGGAGCGATCTCGATCTCAACTCGACCAAGAAGCTCCTCGAGTAGCTGGGTTCCCGCTGAACCCGTCTTGGCCTCGATGACGATGCCCAGTTCCACGCGCGTCGCTGCGGACATCACACAGCGGTCTTCGAGCAAATGGCGTTCGAGTTCGGCACTGCCAGGTTCGCCGAACAAGACCGCGACAACTGCCGACGTATCGACGACGATCACACCGGCAGCCCATGCTCATCGTAGCCAATGATCTCATCGGGGTCGCGTTGATCGAGCTTCGGCAAGTGACGAAAGCGTTCCACGATGTCGCCAAGCCCCAGAGCCCGGCGACGTCGACGCTCAACCTCGAGACGAGCTTCGAGCGACGCCACCACGGCATCGGTGAGTGACTCTCCTGTGAGCGCGGCGAGATCACGCGCCAGTTGATCTGCCCGCTCACTCTTGATGCTCAAGACCATAGGTTCTAATATACCTACTGAGGTGGATAGGTACCACCTCGCTGCACCTGGCGGCTGCTTTCGATGAGCTCGCCGCTGTGATCTGACCGAACCGCGACACCCAACCGGCAGTCCGCTCCCGCCGATCGATCAATGCAACACCGCCCCCACAAGCAATCACTCGAGAAGGAAGCGTGCAGCAGAAGCTCAAGAGGGAGGCACGCGCCGGCGAATGAGGTCGGCAACGACACCAGGTCGCTCGAGAGCGACGAGGTGGGCGGCGTCATCGAGGACGTGAAGAGTAGCGTCGCTGCACCGCCGGGAAACCTCGGCCGCTAGGGCCCGAACCTCTTGGCGATCGTGCCGGCCCACGATGACCAGGACCGGTATGTCAACCTCCTC
>JAAETI010000070.1 GCA_024228555.1 bacterium
AGCTCGGTAGCCCCAATGACGGCCGGCTGAGCCGTTTTGGTTGGCCCAACCTTCGGGCGGGTGGTGTTGGTATTCTTTGCCGCCCTTCCCGGTCGAGTAGGCCGAGAAGTAGGCAGCCAACCGGTTCGGATCCGAGGCCCGGAGACCTTCGGACCAGTCGACACCGGTCCCGGCTTTGAGGTGACGTGCATCGCCGGAGCCGACGATCTCGTACCAGTTCCGAGACAGCCTGGTTTCTAGTCGTTCACCGTTGATGCGGGTGGGGAACACCCCAGCGAAGTGGAAGTGTGGGGCGCCTCGGTGTCGGAACTCTCGGACCCAGAAGAATGGCGGTAGGTAGCCGAGTGCTCGTTCCATTCGCCGTTCGAGGCGGTGGCGGTGGGTGGTGACGGTGTCGGGATCGGGGGCCAGGTGTTCCCGGTTCCGGGCGTAGGTGAGGGTGATCATCCCGATTCGTGTCCGGGTTCGTTGGAGGGGTTGATACCAGTCGACTTCGGCCACTCGTTGGCGGAGTCGTTGGCGTGCTTTGCGTGAGAATTCGGCGACCACGTTCCATGGTCTGCCTTCGTCGTCAATCATCGTGTCTGCCTCCATACCCTTCGCCTGGTCATCAAGGAATTGGTCCATCTCTAGTTGCGCATCGATGCGGGCCAACGTCCGCTCAGCGTTCGAGATCTGGCCGCATTCCACCGCGACCTTGCCCGGACCGATCACCAGCCGCCGCACCTTCACAGCCTTACCAGCCGCCACTTCTTGGCCACTGATCAGTCGAACCAGTTCCCCCGTTTCGGTGTCCACCGCTTGGCCCGATCCGTCGTTCAATGGCTCCATCGATGGTGTGAGTACCGCTCGGTCCATCGTTTCGACGGTGCTGATCCGGGGGAACCAGGCCGCTGCGATGTCGCAGGCTTCGGCCGGTCGGAACCCGACGACATCGCCTTCGTTGAGTTCTGGCCAATTCGGCACCGACGCCGGTAGTTCCACGCCGAGTGCCGTGGGCGCCATGTTGTGGCCTAGGAATCAAGGAATTGGTCCATCTCTAGTTGCGCATCGATGCGGGCCAACGTCCGCTCAGCGTTCGAGATCTGGCCGCATTCCACCGCGACCTTGCCCGGACCGATCACCTGTGACGCCGAAGGTCTTGGCTATCGCGGTCAGGGTTCGAGGGCCTTGGCCCCAGCGACGCTTCACGTAGAGCTTCGGCATGAGGACGCATGCAGCGAAGTAGTCGGCTGCCCGAGCAGCAGAACCCTCGCTACACGCTTCGGACAGAAGGTCGCCGCCCCGAGATGGCCGCCCACGAGGACACGCCGGTGCTCACCGACGGCTTGTTCACCGAGCGGGAGGAGG
>JAAETI010000071.1 GCA_024228555.1 bacterium
GCTGCGTCCGGGTGACCTATCCGGCCATGGACCACATCTGGTCCACTGGCGTCGCGCCGATCGGCACCACCGTGATGGTGTACCGCTAGCCGGTCCTCTGCCCCGAGTATCGCTGGCGACGAGACATCAGATCCATAGGCCCTGCAGCGATCACCCGATCGTGCTCAATGTTGGCCGTCGACGAGCACGCTGGTGCGGCACTTGCCGATCGCCGAGAAATCCCGTCAGGGTGAGCGGTCGTGTCAGAAACGGTCGCATTTGACCCTGAGCCTCAATCGGTCGGGTCGGAGCCGAAACCGCGTGTCAAGACCCATGTCCAGAGTCAAAGTGTCAATGCTCGGCCCAGCCACCGTTTGTGGGACGGTCGGAGGCGCAGCATCTGGTCAGCGAGCCCGCACGAGGCACGCGGCCCAAGCCAACGGCCCAGGCAGTCAGGATCCTGCAACGATCCTCCTCAGTCCCCCTTGGAACCAGATCGCTACGGGTACGACCAGGGTCGGGCCCCATGGTTTGGACCCCATCCGGCCTCTAGATTGAGGCTATGGCGGCCCTCGGAAAGCAATCGGACACGGATCGACGGCGCCAGATGAGCCGATCGCTTTGGTGGCGGATCTTTGCCGGGATAGGTGCTGGTTCGGTTGGGTTGACGGTTCTCGCATCAGGCTCAGATAGCAGCTTCACTTTCGTGATCGTCCGACTATTCGCGGCC
>JAAETI010000072.1 GCA_024228555.1 bacterium
ACGAGCCGCTCGTAGCCCCACTCGGTTGGGTCGGGCCATTCGCCTGGAAGGTTTGCCTTTCGTTGCTTCATGCGACTCCCCCTCGCAATCATCGAGTCCCCATTGACTGGCTGGGTTCTGACTGGGTTGAGCTACGCTGCTTAACCAAGAGTCACATTGGTTACCGTAAGTTGTCAAGATGATTAGATAAAGCGACGATTAGCGGAAGTGGTTAGAGGAGAGCCATGAGCTTGACTACAGTGCACGACTGGAGAGCCGCAACCGATGCCGGAGAAGGGGGGGCGGTGGGACCAACATCACCAACAGTCGCACGTCGTGTGCTCGCGCAAACACTTCGGGACCGACGCCACGAGCTCAATCTGGACGTGAAGACCATTACCGACCGACTTGGCTTCTCTAGGAACTATTGGAGTGCCATCGAGAACGACCGGTCGATACTCGCTCCAGACAAGCTCGAGCTCCTCTTTGACCTCCTCCGCTTCGACGAGGCAGAACGCGATGAACTCAGGACCCTCCGCCAGGAGGCCCGCAAACGAGGCTGGTGGATGGAATACCACGTACTCGAAAGTGAGGAGCTGAAGGAGGTCCGACGCGTCTACGGTCTTGAGGCAGGAGCCCAACACCTACAGACTTGGGAAGGCGCCATTGTTACGGGGCTGCTCCAGACCGAGGAGTACGCTCGCGCTATCATCTCTTCTGACCCAGTGGTGAGTATGGTCGACATTGAGCAATTTGTTGAGATACGCATGCGTCGCCAGAAACGACTCTGGTCAAATACGCCCCTCCAACTCACCTCAGTAATGAGCGAAGCGGCTCTCCATCAAGAGATTGGCGGACCAGAGCTACTGGGGCGTCAACTCGATCAGCTAGCCACGACCGTTAAGGAGCTATCCGACGTCGTGGACCTTCGGATAATGCCATTCACGGCTACACCGGGTGGTATCGTCGGCGCCTCAACGCTCTACATATTGGACTTCCAGAACAAGCGACTTGAACCAATGATGTGGCTCGAATCGGTGACGGCAGTTGGCTTTGTCGATGACCCACGTCTGACAACACAGGTCCGGCTCAGCTACGATCAGGCAATCGATCGATCACTTGACCGTGACGCATCACTCGATCTTATCGAGAACAGAGCTCGCTACCTAGCCTCACGACACTGACGAAATCAGCCGACGTACATACGTGATCATAGGTGTTGATCGACGTCCAAGATTCGCGCTGGACTAGACTGCTAGCCTCTGGCGCGATTTCCTGAGCGTCAAAGGCGCAAAGAGATCTCGACCCTGATAGTGTCGCCCAGGGATTCGCGACGAGATCAAACCCGAGTACTGTGATTCTGTTCATGCCTCGGGCAGCCATACTCTTCGCTTTTCACTCCGACCGCATCTTGCGTACACGGAGAGAGGAAAGACATGGGTTCGAAATCGGAGGGCCGAGGCTGGTTCAAGAGCAGCCTCAGCAACGGCAGCTGCGCCTGCTTGGAAATCACCTTCGTTGACAGACTCGTGTTGATTCGAGATTCGAAGTATCTACTCGACCCAGCGAACGACTCGCACCTGCAGCCCATGTTGTCCGTCAATCACGCCCAGTGGGTGCATTTCGTTACGGCCGTTCGTAGCGGAATCAAACCAACTAGCGACGCGGGATTGCAGGCAACGGCAACGGTAGAGGGCGGCATGTCGTTGACAACACCTGGCAGCAACGTCGTTCTTACCTACAGCGCAGACGAGTGGATGGCCTTCGTCGGTGGGGTCAACAACGCAGAGTTCGACCGAGTGGCAGTGGCGGTCTAGACGACCGGCGGTAGTCGTCGGTCGCACCCAGACGAAGGCCGGTCCCCGGACAGGACCTGCTTCAGGCGCCGAGGGCACGATGTGCGCGCTACCACGGGAACGACACAGCAGCCGCAAGTAGCTGTGAGCACGGGTCCGTCCCCGATGTCTTTCGCGGACTCTGAGCCGCAGCGCGTAGCCTCCGACATCTCGCCAGAAGTCAGATGGCAGCGCTGACTCGGATCGAGCGGTCCACTGCATGAATCAAGGGGTCATCTGGCTCCAAGACGACGACCGGCAGTGATTTGATCTCGTTCCGAAGCAGCACCAAGTGTGATGACAACACGGTGTTCGATGACTCCTGCCTGGCAAATCTCAGTTCGCACAACTGCGACTCGAAACCAAAGAAGCTCATGACAGAAGAATGAGCTACAGTAAATCGGAGATCGAAACGATCAAATCACACTCGACGACCCCGGGGGAACCTGTCATCCATCCTGCTACTCTCTCCTGCGTTGTCGGTCCTGGACAGATCGAGCGAGCTAGCCTGATAGCAATACCATCTAGCCAATGTCTCGATAGTGCCCATTTCAGATCTCTTCGCTAATGGCCCATACGGGTATGGAGAATAGATATGACAAGCGCAACAGGAAAGTATGGCTGGCACAAGAGCAGCCGGAGCAACGGCTCATGCACATGTGTCGAAACCAAATTCAACGATGGCACAGTATTAGTTCGGGACTCCAAGTACTCGCTTGACCCGTCTAACGATCCAAAACTACAGCCGATCTTGTCCGTCACCGAGGCACAGTGGATGCAATTCGTCGGTGCAATTCACAACGGAATCACAACAACGATCGACATGGCTTTGCAGGCAACCCCGACCGCTGACGGCGGGATGCTTCTGACAACCAGGGACAGTGATGTTGTCTTGACCTACAACAAAGCTGAGGTCGACGCCTTCGTCGCTGGCGTCCGACTGCATGAGTTCGATCTGGCGGTTGCCGTCTAGGCAATTGCCCAGCTATTCGCAGACCGTGCCCGGTGGAGGGCCGGTCGGCACGAGGCCAACTTCATTGGCCGCAGGCTCTTGTCCGGCGGCCGC
>JAAETI010000073.1 GCA_024228555.1 bacterium
CCTCCTATCTGAATCCGCGCAATGCTCTCACCCAACTGATCGCGATCGTGATCCTCGTCTGTGGGCTCTCCGCTCAGAGTATCTGCTTCCCCTCGTCGCCCACCCACCACACCACCACGGACACGTTCGTCGTCAACGTCAAGGTGACCAATCCCAACGGGATCATGCTGACATACGTGCAGTTCTATGAAATTGGCTCGAATCCGCACAACTACGATCTCTACACTCGGATCGGACCCGCTACCACAGCGCATTGTTTGAGCCAGAGCGGTTGGGTTCTCCGGGAGTCGGGCACGCTGACAGGGATTGGGGCCACCTGGAACATCAACGACTTCTTCCTCCCGCCGGGGACCACAGGCTTGGCCATCGTCTCCCACGATCCAAGCAGGATACAGACTACTGATGGCCAACTCTTGACCGTCGGCAACTCGGACGTGTCGATGACGGCCGTCGGCGCCGTCTCGGACCCCTTCCAGGCTTGGCCTCAAGGCAAGGTATGGAGCGATACGCATCACCTGTGTCTCAGCTACGACATTGCCACGAAGTTCTCGATCAGCGCTGCCTCGTATCTCAGTGGCTCCCCGATCCAGAGTGGCACGCTCTATTCAAGCCCCGCCGACCTCGGCGGAAGCACATCGGGAACCGCAGGCTTCAAGCACTTCTATAATACAGGTCAGCTTGTCACCCTGACTGCACCGAATACCCTTAGCAATCCAGCCGCTCCGTTCCATCACTGGGTTATCGACGGAGTCGCGCAGACGACAGGGGTCAGCCGTATTCAGGTAAGGGTCAACAGCTCGATAGACGCGGAGGCTCACTACGGCTCCTTAAGTACGGTGACAGTTCGTACCAACCGAGATGGCGTTTCCTTCAGTTCACCCATCACCGCGTCGCCGGCCGACTTCCACGGCAGTTCCGGTGGATTCGCACCCTACACACTCGATTACTGGGACGGGTCGTCCTTCACGCTGACGGCACCGATCAAACTCAGCAAACTCGGCAAACTCGGCGCCTTCCAGTCGTGGACAATCGATGGCGTGCCGTATTCAGCAACGAGCCCTAGCCTCGATTTGCAGGCAGGCAAGGTCGGTGTGGTCGTCGCGGAGTACGCCACGGCGACCTGCTACGAGCCCAGTCTCGGGACCGCGCTCGGCATGGGCGATGAGTCGCTGTCGACCGGCCACGCGCTCGGCTTTGACTTCCCGCTGCCCAATGGCGGCACGACGAACACAATCGATATCTGTTCGAACGGCTACATCTGGTGGGTCTCAGGCTCGAGTTCGAAGATCGATCCGAGCCCA
>JAAETI010000074.1 GCA_024228555.1 bacterium
AGCGCTTGGCTGAAGCAGTTGCTGCGCTCGAGGGCGACGAGTCGCCACGGCGAAGGGACGGCCAGCAAGTCGTGGGCTAGGGGCAGATCAGATCCTCGCGGCTGCGCTCGACGACGGGCCAGGGCACCACCCTCGGTAGCCACATCGAGAGCACGCCCGGGATTTCTGAGCTATCAATCGGGTAAGGCCTGTCTGGTTCCCAGGTGCTTCGTCCCGTGCGAGGTTTCACGAAACTGGGCGCGTGTCCGGATCCTGAACGGGTTGCCTATGGCATGAACCGAAACTCCGTACCTTCAGTGGTTCTGATCGTGTCGGGATGGTCACCAGACAGCATCACAACTGCCGAAGACGGCAAAGCTACATCAAGGCAGACGTCTGAATCCTTGGTCCGCTCGAAACCCAGGACCAGTGCTGATTGCTGATGATCCACTGTCGTGAGGGTGATCTCACAATCCAACGCCACCTCGGCTCCAACGAACACCAGAAACTGTTCAGCAGTCAGACTTGGGAGCTGGCCCGGATCGTATCCCCATCGCTCTGCCACAGCATCCTGTTCGCCTGGATCGGCAATTTCGGCCAATCGGTACGGTGGCCCATCGTCATATAGTGCACAACCAATCTCGGGACATGTGCCACTCTCGGCGACGACCTCTGGGGCAGCCGAAACGCTCTCTCCGCACGACGCCAGAGCGAGCATGAACAACAGAAGCGGCCCGCCTCCTGACTTCCTCATATTCCCTGTCATTCGATTCGACATCCGGCTTCAAGAGCCTCGCCCCAAGCCCCGAACGGCCAGGCCTCAAGCTGGGGCGTCTCAGGGTGCCGGCCGGTGGCGGCCAGAAAGCGCTGCCAGAAACCCTTGATCTCGGCCGGGTCCGATTCACCGAGAGGAGTCCAAGAGTCCATCAACTCGAACCTACCCCTGAACAGCGCTCGCAACCGGCAATGCCGAGTGCCCACGGTGCGCGGGTACGACAGCCGGGCACGATAGTCCTGGTCAACTGAAGACTTCCGCGCAGGATTCAAGTGCCGTTTCCAGGTGGTCGACGACCGTTGCGACTGCCAGCCAGTCAGGCTGAAGTTACAGATCGTCGGCCGGGCCGAAGTCCTCCCAGCCAAGCGGTGAGTCCTGTGGGGTGTCGTCCGTCGATGTGGTTTCGGGGTTGTGTCCGTCGGTTGTAGTCCCGACGAGGACCGCGGCCATGATGGTCGTAATCGGGACCGCAGCCACGAGCCCGATTGAGCCGCACAGCGTTCGAACGATCTCGACTGCCACGATCTCGGAGTTGGCGACAACGCCGAGGGGCTGGTCTGAAGCGGCGAACACGAGCAACAGCGGCATGCTCGCCCCGGCGTAGGCCAGCAAGAGGGTGTTCACGGTGGAGGCAATGTGTTCGCGGCCGACCCGGATTCCCGAGGTGATCAACTCGGCCACAGTAAGTCTCGAGTTGCGATGGTGGAGTTCGGCCACTGTTGCCACCTGGGTGACGGTCACGTCATCGAGAGCGCCCAACGTACCGATCACGGCGCCACCGAGCAGCAACGACGACAGGTTGATGTCGGCCACGAGCGGCAGGGTCAGCCCCTCTTCTGTAGCGAGGCCACTGAAGTTTGCAACATCGAAGAACACCGCCGAGATCACCAAGGTCAGAAGCAGTGA
>JAAETI010000075.1 GCA_024228555.1 bacterium
CCCGCCCCGAGTGTCCTGTCTGTGATCTGCTGATGGGCAAACTGTTGCAGCGAATCGATGAAGTCAGCGGTATCGATATCTACCTTATGGACATAGCGCCGGGTGATGATACGGAGGTACGAGCATGGGCATCGTCTCACCAGATCAATCCTGAATGGGTGCGAAACAGGCGGATTACCCTCAATCATGATGGAGGTGCGCTGGACAAACTGACAAATGGGGAAGGTGAGGCCCCCTATATGTTGCGTCGTCGGGGCGAGGAGCTGTCACAGCTTCGGTCCACTGATCTTTAGATGATGATTTGGTTGGTTATGATCGTTAGCTTTTTATTGGTGCCGGTCACGGCCCAAGCCGAACTCACCGTTATCTATGACAGTGGTAACACACAACCCATCGCACCGTTTCTCGAGGTGTTCGAATCGGCTGATGAAATTCAACAGCAACGTCCAGTTCCAACAAAGCCGCAACTTGGTGCTGCTGATCCGGAAGCCTGGCTGCCTATTCAATCGCCCGGTCTGACACCGGGGTTTGTACAGGCACGATCACACGAGCGACCCTTTGCACGTCCCTTTTTCCTGATCGGTTCCGATGCGCGGTCCCGGCAGTGGCTCAAAAATCACCGGGATCGACTCAAGGAGATTGGCGCCGTGGGCATGTTGGTGCAAGCCGATACGCGGGAGGATTTGCAGGCCACTGCCAATTTGTCAGGGGGGCTGTCCATCATGCCGGCATCCGCTAGCGATATTGCTAAAGCCTTGGGGATCTCGCATTACCCTGTATTGATCTCCGCTCATGGCATCGAACAGTGAGCGCCCATCCTATCGAGGCCCTGCTGCGACCACCGGTCGAGCTGTGGTCGACGTTGGTGGCGTTTGCCACTGCGACGATTGCACTCCTCGCACCCTGGTCTCTGATGATGCCACCGGGAGTGGCCTACGGCGCCGGTGCCGTGCTGTTTATTATTGGTCTAGTCCGAGGCCGACAGGCCTATCGGGTACTGCGCTACCAGCGCAACATGCGTCGGCTTCCGACCTACAAAGTGCGATCCAACAAGATCCCGCTCAGCCGCCGCAAGCTCTTTCTGGGTCGTGGCTTCCGCTGGAGTCAGAAGCACACCCAGCGACTGCGTGACACCATCCGGCCAGAGGTCCAGCAGTACGTGCAACCTGGCCCCCTCTATCAATGGGCACGCCGCAAAGAAGTCGCCTGGGAGTCCGTGCCGGTTCTGAGTCTGCTGGCGCGGTTGTTTCGAATACGTGCCTGGTGGAATCCGTTGGCGCCACTGCCTGCGCTCGGTGGCAAGCCCGCACTGCATGCGGTCGAATTGGAAGAACAGGATGTGTGGATGGATATCGGCGAACGGGTAGGGCACACCCTGGTGTTGGGCACCACCCGGGTTGGCAAGACGCGGCTGGCCGAGATCCTCATCACCCAGGATATCCGGCGTGGGGATGTGGTGATCGTCTTCGATCCCAAGGGCGATGCCGGTCTGTTGCAGCGTGTATACGCTGAGGCCAAGCGGGCCGGTCGGGCCAAGGAGTTCTATATGTTCCACCTTGGGTTTCCGCAGGTCTCGGCCCGCTACAATGCCATCGGTAACTTCTCGCGTATCACCGAGGTGGCGACCCGTATCGCCAACCAACTCCCCAGTGAAGGCAACTCAGCCGCCTTCAAGGAGTTTGCCTGGCGTTTTGTCAATATCATCGCAAGAGCGCTCGTAGCTCTGGAACGACGACCGGACTATCAACAGGTCCGGCGCTACATCAATGACATCGAACCTTTGTTCATGGAATACGCACGCGCCCATCTGGACCAGCACGGTGCGGAGGATTGGAAAACCCAGGTTGACGAACTCAAGGACGGTATCAAGGAACGCAACCTGCCAGCTGCGCTACGCGGCCGCAATATCGAGGCCATCGCCCTGATGCGGCACCTGCAGGCACAGGATCTCTATGATCCCGTGCTCGATGGTCTGGTCTCAGCCTTCAAATACGACAAAACCTACTTCGACAAGATCGTAAGTTCCGTCGGCCCCCTGATGGAGAAACTCACTACTGGTAATATCGCGGAACTCATCTCTCCCGACTATCTGGATGAGAACGACACCCGGCCCATCTTCGAGTGGATGGATGTGATCCGCCGCAAGGGTATCGTCTATGTGGGGCTGGATGCCCTGACCGACACGACAGTCGCCAGTGCCGTCGGCAACTCCATGTTCGCGGATCTGGTCTCCGTGGCCGGGCACATCTACAAGCACGGCGTGGACGGTGAACCCGTCGGTACGCCACCCACGATCTCCATGCACGCCGATGAGTTCAACGAACTGATCGGCGATGAGTTTATTCCACTGTTGAGCAAGGCAGGCGGGGCCGGGTTCCAGGTCACCGCTTATACCCAGACCTGGTCGGATGTGGAGGCGCGTATCGGTAATCGGGCCAAAGCGGGGCAGGTGGCCGGTAACTTCAATACCCTTATCATGCTCCGGGTCAAGGAACTGGCCACGGCCGAGATGCTTACCGAGCAGCTCCCGAGGGTTGAGGTCTTTACCCTGATGAGTGTCTCCGGCGTAGACGACTCCTCAGATCCCGGATCGGGTGTCGACTTCAAGTCGCGCAACGAGGACCGTATCAGTGTCTCCGAAGTACCGTTGCTCACACCGGCTGAACTGATCACCCTACCCAAGGGCCAGGCCTTCGCGCTCCTGGAGGGCGGGCAACTCTGGAAGATACGTATGCCACTGCCGGCAGCAGACTCCGACATGCCGGAAACGCTCACAGAGATTGCCAACGAGATGGAACGTACCTATATCACCAACGATCACTGGTACCGCATCCAGGAACCCTGGTGGGGAGCCGTAGCAGAGGTCACCGAGCCTGCTGAAGAGA